>SKQU01000099.1 GCA_007118855.1 Spirochaetaceae bacterium | reverse complement strand
CGGTTGCGGATCGCATCGCCGCGCACCGTCGTTTGCCCGTCGGTACCTCTGATGAGCACCTCTTCCACCCGGCCGCTGATCCCGCGACCACGGGTCGTGATCGACACGATCTGTCCCAGCTTGACGTTACTCCCCGGACGCGATGCGATATCGGCGACCGGGACGTGGAGGGTCCACCGGTAGGCCGCGCGACCGGAGTACCGGGGGTGCGAGCTGTGCGTCATGGGTCGGCTCTCCACCCAGCGCGCGAGGTCGTCGGGCGCAAGCGGTTCGGTCCGTTCCTCGAGCATCGGGTCGGCGACGGCCACGAGGGTCGACGGGAAACCCCAGACGCTCGCGCTGCTTTCGGTATGGCCGCCTGAGTTCGCGGAGTAGACGGTATTGACGAGTCGCGCTCCGGCCATGAGCACGAGTCCGCGGGTCGCATTGACGGCATCGTCCGTGCTGCGCCGTTCGTTGCCGAATCCCTGGTAGGAAGCCGACGCCACAGACGCGAAGAGGTCGAAGCCGCGCGAGGCGTGCCGTCCCATATTCGCGAATGTGTAGGTCCGCGCCGCGATCGCCTGCGCCTCGAGCGCCGCCGCGGGCCAGCTCGCCGGCATCTCCGAAGGCACGGTCGAGTAGAGGTACTCTTCCACGTTGAGCTCGTTGACCACGGTCACCCCGTCGGACACCGGAAGGAACTCGATGTCGCCCCGGTAGAAACGGTCCGCGCGGCCGGCGAAGAAGTACCCGGTCCCGTACTCCATGTCGAAGAGCGCGGTCGTGGCGGTTGGCTCGTCGTAGACGAGACGGACCGCCGCAGGCACCCGGACGAGCACAAAACCCTGCTCGTCGGCCACCACCACCTCGCCGCCGTCGTGGGTGACGGTCAGTAAGGCGTCGGCTTCTCCTTCGGCGACCACCGTCATTCCCGGATGGGACCCCGCGCCCGCGGAGACAAGCCGGAACGATCCTCCAGCTTTGGCGTGCACCTCCCGAAGCCCTTCGGCGAGTCCCACGCGCACGGTGGGAATCGACTCGCGGTCCTCGGCCAGAGGACTCGCGACCGGAGGCGTAGTCACCTCGCGACGCGCAACGCGTTCGGCCTCGTCCGCCGCGATGAGCGCGGGGTGCGCCTCCTCCAGCGCCCGAAGGGTCTGTCGCACCGGTTCGTTCCACGGCATGCTCGAGCTCGCGCGACCGAGCAGGCCGTGCGCGGGCGTCACCCGGTCGCGCCCAATCATCGCGAGCGCGAGCGGATGGAACGCCGCGGTGAGGTTGGGCTCCTGGCGCAGCGCTGTGTTCAGCCGCTCCTCCGCCTGCCCGTACAGCCCGGCCTCCAGGCTGATCCGCCCCAGCTCGAACCAGGCGTACGGCCGGTACGGCTCGAGCTCGAGCGACGCTTCGAGACTCTCCTCGGCTGCGCTGCGGTCGCCCGCGTCCGCCAGCGCGAGCCCGCGCCAGAAGAGAAGCTCGGCGAGCTCATCCCGGGGCAGCTCCGGGCCGGCAGGGCCACTCTCGAGTGACCCGGTCCGGGGCCGGACTCCGGCGAGGTAGGAGACGCGCTCCTGCTCGGCCCGGAGGCGACCGTCCTGGGGCTCGGCTTCGGCGAGCGCGGACAGATGCTCGAGCGCCTCGCCGAGCTCACCGGCCTCCCGGAGCAGACGAACGAGGTTCCGCCGCGCGGGCGTGTCGTCAGGTTCCGCCGCGACGATTCCGCGCAGCATCGCAAGCGCGTCGTCGAAGTCGCCGGCGTAGTAGAGGTCGACCGCCTCGCCGAGGGAGCCCGTCTGCACGGCGGCATCGTCGGCCCCCAGCCGGCACCCGGGGGCGAGCATCAGAAACGTCGAGAGCAGAGCGAGCACGAATCGGCCTGTCTTCAGGAACACTATCATCCTGACCGGAGCGTACCGCCTGGCCGACCCGAGGTCAACGCCGCTCGCCGGCCGTGCGCTCGCCGGCCGTGCGCTCGCCGCCGGGATGAACGGCACGCGGTTCATCGTCGGCTCTGTACCCCGAATCGCACTCCGCCTGCAATGGTAGCAGAGAGAGCGAAAACCGTGCACCCGGGCCCTCAGCGCGTCTGGACCGCTGGTATGGCCTGTGGTACAGTGGCCTCTATCTGAGAACAAGCGAGGCACGAATGAAGGCGAAGAGGAAGGCGAGGACGGCGATACTGATCACGGGAGCCGCTGCGGTACTCCTGCTCACCGCCTGTCCGGGCGACATCGACCCGACGGGATCACAAAACATCAGGGTCGCGGGGGCGATCGAGTCGGAGGTGTACCAGGAGGGGGAGATCGGTGTCGCATCCATAAGCGGGCCATCGTTCGACGTGGCGCCGCCGGCGTTCTCGATCCGGGATTTCGAGATGGACTCCGACCAGAGCGTGCTCGTCTTCCTCGCGTCGAACGAAAACGACACTCCCGTCGCGGTCGGGACGCAGGGCGACAACGAATTCACCTTTGTCGTAGAGCCCGGGGCCGAGGCGAAGCTCGTTGAGGCGGATCAGCTGCCGAGCGGCGGACGGGGCGTGGAATCTGATCCTGAGGCGCGCTTCGATGAAGTCACGCTCTATGTGGGCGAGGAACACGGTTACTGGTGGGTGTGGGATCTCAGATCCGGCGCGATCATCGACGACGGGAACGGTGTCGTGATCGCCCGCTACATCTATGCGGACCGGGCCACGACTGTCTCAGGAGGCAGGTTCGGCGACGGCGTAGAGCTCTCCGCCGGGTGGAACGTCGTCTACTTCACCTACGAGGGATCGTGGGGAGACACTGTGTCCGCAAATACCGACCCTGCGCCCGGTGCATCCTTCGATTGGGTTGTCTATAGCCTACTACAGAGTTGATCCTGCAAGCTCCTCAAAGGTGAGCTGTTCGGTACACGATGTACGCGCGGGCGTACGTCCGTGTGACGAGCGGTAGAGACGCACTATCTCGAGTCGTGTCATCCTCGTTGGCGCATGCCGCCCGGCCGTCGCCGGAACATCGACGAGGGCGGCGGTACGCCGTGCACACGGAAATGTGCAAAAACATACGCTTGTCGTGCATACGCATACACAGTACTATAGGAAGGCTCTACCGATTTCGAGACTGACAGGGAAAGGGAGAAACTATGAAGAAAAACGTCATCATTATCATCGCAGGAGTCGTGGTTGTGGCGATCGTCGCCGTCGGGGTCATCCTCATGACCACCCGGGGCCGGGAGGAGGCCGTGGCCGGGCCGCAGCGGCTCAACATGGGGGCCGGTTGGGTAACCGGGGTCTACTATCCGCTCGCTGGCTCCATGTCGCGCGTGGCACACGCGCATATAGACGGCTTGAGCCTGACGGTCGAGTCCTCGGGAGCGTCGGTCGTCAACAGCAACCTGATCGGCAGCGGCGACCTGGATCTGGCCATCGTTCAGAACGACGTTGCCTACTACGCCTACAACGGACTGCTGAGGGAGGACTTCCAGCGCAACCCGGTCAGCAATATGCGCGGCCTGTTCACGCTCTACCCGGAGCCGGTCCAGCTCGTCGCGAGAGCGGACTCAGGCATACGCACGCCGTCGGACCTTGCCGGAAAGCGCGTCGCGGTTGGACCGCTCGGAAGCGGGGCGGAGGTGAATGCGCTCCAGGTGCTCGAGGCAGCGGGTCTGAGCGAAGGCGACCTCGCGGCGGCAGAGCGGCTTGAGGCAGGAGAGGCTGCAGACTATCTGCGCGACGGCCGCGTGGACGCCGCCTTCTTTACGGTGGGAATAGGCGCTTCGGTAATTGCGGATCTCGCGGTAGCCCAGAGGATCACGGTCGTGAGCATCGACGGCCGGTATGCGGATCGGCTCCAGGAGATGGAGGACTTCTACGCCCGTGCGACGATCCCGGCGGACACCTACACCCAGGTAGGTGAGGCGCAGACGATCGCGGTCGTCTCCATGGTGGTCGCTCGCGAGGACATTCCGGAGGATGTGATCTACCGTTTCGTCGCGGGCATCTTCGGAAACCTCGGCGTCATTCACTCGGCGCATCAGGCGGGACGTATGGTCACGCTTGAGACCGCCCTTGACGGCATGCCGATCCCACTGCATCCCGGCGCGGAACGATTCTTCCGCGAACAGGGAATGCGGTAGGGCGTCGGCCCTCTCCACCCGGTGTCTTGATGAGTGTCAGGTGCAGGCAACTGCACCTGACTCATTCAGACGAGAAGCGTGTGAGCGATCAGAACGCGGTTGACACAGGCACGATGGACCTCACCAGGCTGAGCGACGAGGGGCAGGTCCGCGCGCCGCGCGGCGTGCTGGGAACGATCATGCTCCTCGCGGGTCTCGCGTGGTCGCTCTTTCACTTCTACACGCTCGGGTTTGGTCTGTTGACTTCGACGCTCCAACGCTCCGCGCACCTGGCCGGGGGGCTTGCGCTCTGCTTCCTCTACTACCCGCGCAATCGGAAGAGGACCGACGGCTACGACGCGGTGCCATGGTACGACGTGGTCCTCGCGGTTCTTGGCTTCATAACGATCATCTATGTCTTCGTCTTCTACCGTGATCTCGTGAACCGCGTGGGAGCTCCGCTTCCGCTTGATGTGTGGATGGGCACGATCGCGACGATCCTCGTGCTCGCGGCGGCGCGCCGGGCATTCGGGCTCGCACTCCCGATCGTGACGATCGTCTTTCTGATATACCCCTTCGTCGGCCAGTACCTGCCCCATCTCATCGGCCACCGGGGCTATAGGGTCGTACGCGTCGTCAACGAGCTCTACCTGACGAACTCGGGGATCTTCGGGATACCCATAGGCGTGTCGTCGACGTTCGTCTTCGCGTTCGTGCTCTTCGGATCGTTCTTCCAGGCGTCCGGAGCGGCGACCTATGTCGTGCGCGTCGCCTTCGCGATCCTCGGCAGATTCCGCGGAGGACCGGCCAAGGCGTCTGTCCTTGCAAGCGGGTTCATGGGCAGCATCTCAGGGAGCTCGGTCGCGAACACGGTTGTAACCGGCTCCATCACGATCCCTACCATGAAGAATACCGGCTTCAGCCCGGAGGCCGCGGGTGCCGTGGAGACCGCGGCGTCAACGAACGGCCAGTTCCTGCCGCCCATCATGGGAGCGGCGGCCTTCATCATGGCGGAGTTCACCGGGATCCCGTACTGGCAGATCGCGGCCGCGGCCGTCCTGCCCGCGGTCATCAGCTACGCGGGACTGCTCGGGATGGTTCACCTCCAGGCGGCCAAGACCGGGATGAAACCGATGCCGAAGGCTGAGATTCCGCCGTTCATGCGGACGTTCTTCAGCGGCATCTTCTACTGGATCCCGGTGGGTGTGCTCGTCTACTACCTGCTCATCGCGCGCCTCACGCCGTTCACGGCCGGCTTCATCGCAATCCTCGTCGTTCTGGGGATCATCGTGGTAAAGCGCGGGGTGAGGCTCGTCGCGGACCTCAGGAGCGGAGAGTCGACCTTTGCCCCCTCGCTTCTGAGGCAGGCGCGGGGGCTATGGGACGACTTCATTGGCGGACTCGACAGCGCGGCGAAGAGCATGTCGGGCATCGCGGTGGCGTGCGCCTGTGCCGGCATCATCGTAGGAGTGGTGACGCTGACCGGTCTGGGGATGGGGATGACCCTCCTCTTCTCGGTTGTGGCGGGCGACAATCTCTTCGTCCTGCTCTTTGGAGCGGCACTCCTGTCCATCCTGCTCGGCCTCGGACTGCCGACAACGGCCAAGTACGCAGTCATGGCAACGCTCGTGGCGCCGGCGATCCTGACGGTGGAACCGAATCTTCCCGTGGTGGCGGTGCACCTGTTCATCCTCTACTACGCGATTCTCGCCGACGACACACCGCCGGTAGGGGTCGCAGCCTACGCGGCCGCGGCGATCGCCCGGTCCAACCCCATCAAGACCGGTCTGCTCGGGTTCAAGTTCGACCTGGGGGCGTTCTTCCTGCCCTTCATGTTCGTCTACAACACACAGTTCCTGCTGATCGACACGACCTGGTACGAGGCGATCCTCGTAGGAGCGACCTCGCTCTTCGGCATCTTCTGTTTCTCCGCCGTTATCCAGCGGTGGCTCATCACGAGACTGTCGCTCTGGGAGACGGCCATACTGCTCGCGGTTGCCGTTGCGATGGTGTGGCCGAGCCTGATCACCGACGCGGTCAGTGTCGTAGCGTTCGCGGGCATCTACCTCCACCAACGCATGGTCGCGAAGCGAACCGCACCGGGACCCACCCCCGGGCCCACCGTCGTCATAGAGGCGGAGGCAAAGACCTGAGACCGGCCAAGAGTCGCACGAGCGTACGGAGAATCGCCGGCGTTCTGCTCCTTGTCACGATTGCAGCCGCGCTGGGCATTACTCTCCTGACAGCACGACGAAGAGAATACCGGCTTCTGGTGACCGCCCCGGACCGGGAGACTGTGATCCTCGCGGCCAGGGTCGCGCCCGGCGACGTCTTCGACCTCAGCTACACTCATTCAGTGAGCAACTCCAGGGTCACCGGCCGCTTCCGCGTAACCGACGACGGTGGTCTTCTGCCGGTTACCACGACCTTTCGGTCCTTCGGCCCCGGCCTGCCCTGGAGCAGCGGCGAGGAGCTTGAGCTGCTCGCCGACGGAACGATGATTGTTCACCACGACGAGCCTGCGCGTGAGAATCTGCGAATCTGGGTCTCGCCGCTCACCGAGGATTCGCTGACACTGGGGGAGCTCGAGGTGAGCCTGACTACCGGCACGTCCGGACCGTCTTTGGTTGAGATCAGCACCCGCAGGCGATGAACCTGTCCGGCCGCGGAAAGGATGACGGAGCCCCTCACCCCTCCGCCATGAGGTACCAGGCGTGGTGGTCCGTGTCATGCTTCACAACGAGCGTCCGGACACCGACGCGCACCTTGAAGTACGCCGCGGCCGGCTCACCGGGCTCGACGCCTCCCTGATACCAGCGGTCGAGAATGTCCTCTACCTCGAGCCGCTCGCCGCCGAGGTGGACGGCACGCGGTTCCTCGTCGGCTCTGGACCCTGAATAGCACTCCACCCGGATGGGGATCATCTGCATGGATTCGCTCCGCTTCCATGATAGCGCAGAGCGCCGCAATCGTGCACCGGCACCCTCAGCGCGTCTGGACCGCTGGTATGGCGTGTGGTAGAGTGACCTCATTCGGGAGCAACCGGGGGGGAGGATAGCGATGAGAGCGAGGAAGAAGACGAGAACTGCGGTGTTGATCACGGGGGCTGCCGCGGTACTCCTGCTCGTTGCATGTGCGCCAGCAGATGAGCCGACGGGGGACGGCTCGCTCAACGTCAGGATCGCCGGAACGATCACACGGGAGGTGTACGAGAACGGCGGCGGCAGTGGATCCGTCAGCGGACCGTCGTTCGACATCGTAGAACCGCCGTTCCAGATGCGCGACTTCGATATTGACCCCGAACACAAGGTGCTCGTATTCCTCGTGTCGAGCGGTATGGAGACTCCCGTCGCGGTCGGAACACAGGGCAACGAGTCGTTCAGCTTCGTCGTGACAACCGGAAACCCGGCGGAGCTCGTCAGAGTGCATCACCTGCCGAACACTGGCCCGGAGCCGGAATCGGATGATCCTGACGCGCGCTTTGACGAGGTACGGATCTTCGTCGACAGAGAGGACTTCCATATCCAGCCGGAGTGGGAGCTCACGTTCGGCGCGCTCGTCGATGGGGGGTACGAGTTCGTTACCACCCGCTACATCTATGCGGACCGGAGCACAACCGTCTCAGGGGGGTATTTCGGCGAGGGCGTGCAGCTTGCGGAGGGGTGGAACGTCCTCTACTCCACCTACCAAGGATCGCTCG
>SKQU01000135.1 GCA_007118855.1 Spirochaetaceae bacterium | reverse complement strand
TGTTGCGTGACGTTTCGATCGGGATCGACCAGCCGAGTGTGAGCGGGACTGATCCTTACAGCGTCATAGACATGCTGTCGCGCCGAGAGCGTATCGCGCCGCTTCTCGCGTTCGATGTGATGGCCGCCCTTCAGCGCATCCGGGATGCTCTCCCGGAACAACCGCGCGGACGTGCGGTTACTGCTGCGGATTTCGAACAGGCCGTTCAGGAGGTCGAGATCAGTGCTGATCAGCTGCCATTTGTGACGATGGAGTGGTTTCAGCAGATGAGTCGGCACCGGCTTCCAGACCTGAATGAGGACCGGGAGTCAGCGTTGGCGGAGTTTCGACGCAGATACGGCGACTTCTCCGCGAAGGTTCCGATCTGCCGTATTTGTGCCTCAAGGAGGTAGGGTCGCAAGAGAGCCGAGGGTCTCACGGAAGGTGGCCGACACTCAGAACACCGGATACGAGCAAAGAGGTGGTATACGTTGACCGCAGCCAAGCTGTCACTCGTGGAACGCGAAGAGTCGCCGAAGGAGATGTGAGCCGCTCACGACGAGGACGACTCTGTCTCCGAATGGAAGCCTGTGGTGCACCTCGCCATTGACGACGACGGGCAGCGCCACTTGGCATGAGACTCGCCATCATGCACAATAGCTCCACCGATGTCTGACTCTGTCCGTCCCGGATCGCCAAGCTCAACGTCGTTCTTTGATCAGCCGATTCTGAACAACCCATACGAGTATCCTGAACGACACTGGGAGATCGATGAGGATGGTCGCCCGACATCGCAGATCGTACACACGCGCCGCTCAGCGAAGTTTGTTACTCCGATCCCACGGGCAAAACGCGCAAGGCACGATCGGGACCAGCTCGATCTGGGCGTTGATCGAGAAGCCGATGAACAGGCGTACGATCTGACGTCTATCATCAACACCGTTCGCAGCGAGGTGGACCGCTGGCGGCGACTTCCGCAGAACGATTGGCAGGTAACGGCGGAAACGGCACGTCTTCTGCACCACTGGAGAACGCATCCGTTCGGCGGTATCCGTCCCTTCTTCTGTCAGACCGAGGCCGCAGAGACAGCCATATGGCTGACCGAGGTTGCCCCGAAGACCGCTGAAGGCAAGCGGCTCATCACCTATCTCAGGCGTGTCAACGATGCTTCGAACCCCGAGCTCGACCGTCTTGCGTTGAAGTTGGCGACCGGTGCCGGGAAGACCATGGTGATGGCGATGCTCATTGCCTGGCAGACCATCAACGCGGTACGCCACCCGGGGAGCTCCTCGTTCACGAAGGGATTCCTCGTCGTCACGCCCGGCCTCACGATACGTGACCGTCTGCGGGTCCTCCTACCGAACGATCCGGACAACTATTACGTGACCCGGGAACTGCTTCCAGCCGACCTTGCTCGCGAGATGCAGCAGGCGCGGATCGTCATCACGAATTATCACGCGTTCAAGCTGCGCGAGCGGATGGCGGTTGCAAGTGGTACGCGCGCGCTGCTGTCTGGGCGACGGGGAGAGGATCTGCGGACACTCGAAACCGAAGGTCAGATGATCCAGCGTGTCATGCCCGAGCTGATGGGTCTCAAGAAGGTACTCGTCATCAACGACGAGGCGCATCATTGCTACCGGCTGAAGCCGGGAGACTCGGATGAGGAGCTATCAGCCGCGGAGAAACGGGAGGCAGCGAAGAACACTGAAGAGGCGCGGCTGTGGATCAGCGGGATTGAGACGGCCAATCGCAAACTCGGCGTGTTGCGGACGATCGACCTCTCTGCCACGCCGTTCTTCCTCGCCGGGTCGGGCTACCGGGAAGGTACGCTCTTTCCTTGGACCATGAGCGACTTTTCGCTGATGGACGCGATAGAGTGCGGAATCGTGAAGCTCCCGCGCGTGCCTGTCGCGGACAACATGCCCGAGGCCGACGTGCCAGTCTATCGGGAGCTCTGGAAGCACATCGGGAAGGAGATGCCAAAGAAGGGACGTGGCAAGTCCGGCACACTTGACCCCCTCCGCATCCCGCTGCCGCTCCAGACTGCACTCAACGTCCTCTACGGGCACTATGAGAAGACGTACGACCTCTGGGCACAAGCCAACATAGGCGTCCCACCGTGCTTCATCATCGTCTGCCAGAACACTACGATTTCGAAGCTTCTCTACGACTACGTTTCTGGCTTCTACCGGGAAAACGACGACGGCACACAGACGTTCGAGAACGGCCGCCTTGCGTTGTTTCGCAACTTCGAAGCGGACACCGATCGCCCGCTGGCCCGTCCCAATACCATCCTCGTGGACTCAGAGCAGCTCGAAGCCGGGGAGGTGCTTGATCCCGGCTTCAGACGGATGGCTGCCGACGAGATCGATCGCTTCCGGCGCGACCTCATTGAGCGGAGTGGCGATCCGCGGGCCGCTGACGCTATCTCGGACCAGGAGCTATTGCGGGAGGTCATGAACACGGTCGGGAAGCGCGACCAGCTCGGGGCCCAAGTGCGCTGCGTTGTGTCGGTCTCGATGCTGACCGAAGGGTGGGACGCGAATAACGTGACGCACATCCTGGGCGTCCGGGCGTTCGGCACGCAGCTTCTGTGCGAGCAGGTGATCGGCAGGGCGCTCCGCCGCCAGTCGTACGACCTGAACCCCGACAACCTCTTTGCGCCGGAGTACGCGGATATCTTCGGCGTGCCATTCGACTTCACCGCGCAGGCGGTTCAGGCGCCAGTACAGCCGCCACGTGAGTCGATCACGGTGAAGGCGGTGCGACCAGAGCGCGACCACCTGGTAATACGCTTCCCTCGCGTAATCGGATACCGTGTGGAGCCGCCCGATGAGCATCTCACCGCGGTGTTCGACGCCGACTCGACGCTGGTCCTGACCCCGGAGCTGGTGGGACCCGCACGGGTTGAGAACAGCGGGATCATCGGTGAAGTGGCGCAGATGGGGCTTGAGCATTTGTACGACGTGAGGCGGTCGACCCTGATCTACCACCTCACCCACCACCTCATCGCGACGACGTTCCGCCGAGCGGGTGAGTCGGTGCCGCTCCACCTGTTCGGCCCGCTCAAGCGCATCGTCCGGCAGTGGCTTGACCAATACCTCGTGTGCAAGGGCGACACGTACCCGGCGCTCCTGCTGTACAACCAACTCGCTGCAATGGCGGGCGAACGGATCAACGCAGCAGTCAGACGCGGGATGGAGGATTGCCACCCGATCCGGGCAATACTCGATCCGTACAATCCGACTGGTTCTACCGAACACGTTCGGTTCGTGACCACACGCACCGAGCGGCACGGTACGGCGGGGCCGCCGCCGAAGAACCATGTGAACTGGGTGATCGGCGACAGCGGCTGGGAGCTCGAGTTCTGCCGCGTAGCGGAGGCGAATGAGCGGGTCGTCGCGTACACCAAGAACCACAACCTGGGCTTCGACGTTCCCTATCAGTTCCAGGGGAGCATTCGGAGGTATCTGCCGGATTTCGTGCTCCTGGTAGACGACGGACGGGGTCCGGACGATCTGTTGCAGCTCGTCGTAGAGATCAAGGGCTACCGCGGGGAGGACGCGAAGGAGAAGGCGACGACGATGCGGACGTACTGGGTGCCGAGCGTGAACAACCTCCGCTCCTACGGCCGGTGGGGGTTCGTTGAGTTCACCGACGTCTGGACCATGGATAGCGATCTCGCGGCCAGTATAGCCAAGGAGCTGGAGCACGCGATCGCTGAGGTGAGTGCGTGACGACACATCAGACGACGGCTATTGCGCAAGCCCGCAGAATAGGGTATGTTGTCAGTAACACACGCGCCGTACCGCTCCCCCATGCGGGTGACGTACATCAAGGGCGCGTTTTTTTGTGCCCTCCGGATTGGACGGTGCAGTGATGACACCCCGTCGAAAGACGTCGTACACGAAGCCTTGGCTCTCCTGCCAGGACCAGCTCCGGCTACTCGCCTCGCGCGGTCTCGCTATTGGAGACGCTGACAGAGCGGCTACGACGCTTTCACATTTGGAGTACTATCGTTTCAGTGGGTACTGCCTCGCATTCGAGGTGAGTCGGCACGAGTTTGCGCCCGGAGTTTCTTTCGACGACGTCTACAGTGCCTACGAGTTCGATCGTGGGCTGCGACGCCTCCTTACAGAGGCTCTGGAGTGGATAGAGATCGACTTCCGAACGGTTCTCGCTCACGAGTTCGCACAACGACACGGCCCCTTCGGCCACCGCAAAGCAACTCTCTTCGCCGCGGGCTTCGACCACGCTCTATGGATCGAGCGTGCTCGGGAAACCGCCAGACGCTCGAGCGAAGTCTTCGTAACGCATTACAGGGGCAAGTACCAGGAGTTCCCTGATCTACCTATCTGGGCTCTCGTTGAAATCCTCTCTTTTGGAAGTGTGTCAAAGCTGTTCAAGGGAATGCTCCGCGACGACCAGCGGCCAGTTGGCCGTCGCTACGCGCGGCAACCGTCCGACCTCTCTTCGTGGCTGCACCATCTATCGTACATGCGGAACAGCTGCGCTCACTATGCGAGAGTGTGGGATCGTGTCCATCCTATCGCTCCCAAGCGCCCCGCTGGCAACGCCTGGAGCACGAGGCAGATACCCCAGAACAACCGCGTGTTCATGACATTGCTGGTGCTCGCCTCACTGCTGTCTCGTGTGGATGCGTTGGCGGTCTGTAGGAGCAGTTGGGCACGTCGCGTCGAGCGGCACATCAGTGATAGTACTCCACGCGTTCAGCATGCCTGGTCACAAATGGGGATTCCTTCGGATTGGACGGATCATCCCGAGTGGCGACAGCTCTGCGTGGCCCAAGGGGAGGTACAGTAGATGGCGAAGAAGAAGGCCCCCAAGCGCATCGCCACCCAGATCCACCAGGATGCGAAGCGACTGAACATCCCGACGGCCGAGCACCAGTCGGTGATGACCGACGCCCAGAAGGCGCCGGTACAGCTTCGCTATCCGCGCAACGCTGATCTGGACCCGCAGCTGGTGTGGCGGGGCAAGGATGCGCAGGACGAAACGGATCTCCTGGTGGACGCTGCTCCGCTCTACATCCAGGAGAAGGTGCACCCGAAGGTGCTGATCGACGATCTTGCTCGCGACACGGCGGACCGGGCGGAGGCCGAGGACGACCAGATCGACCTCTTCGCCGACTTCAACGGGATTCCGGAGGGCGCGGAGCGGACGGAGTTCTACCGGCACGAGCAGAACTGGTCGAACCGGATGATTCTGGGCGACAGCCTGAAGGTCATGGCGAGCCTCGCCGAGCGCGAGGGGCTTCGCGGCAAGGTGCAGATGATCTACCTGGACCCGCCGTACGGGATCAAGTTCAACTCGAACTTCCAGTGGTCCACGACGAGCCGCGATGTGAAAGACGGCAACGCCTCGCACATTACGCGTGAGCCGGAACAGGTGAAGGCATTCCGGGACACGTGGCGTGACGGCATCCACAGCTACCTGAGCTACCTCCGCGACCGCCTCACTGTAGCCCGCGACCTCCTCACCGAATCCGGCAGCATCTTCGTCCAGATCGGCGACGAGAACGTGCATCGTGTGCGGGCGCTGATGGACGAGGTGTTTGGGGAGGAGAACTTTGTGGCAATCTCCCCGTTCCGCAAGAAGAGCATGCCACTTGGACTGCGATTCATGGAATCAATGGACGACTTCGTCTTGTGGTACGGCAGAGACAAGAACAGGACGAAATACCGCCAGCTATACCGGGAGTACAAACCCGAAGGTCTGTACTACTGGAACCGTTTGCGTCGGTCGGACGCTTCTATTGCTCCGATGACACCGGCTCAGATCGCCGATCATACAACGATCGAACCCACCGATGAAGTATGTCGACTGGTGTCCCTGAGGCCGCCAACGTTTTCCGAACGCTCCGTGTTTCCGATGCGCATGATTGGCATGGCTTACTGGCCGTCGAGAGGCGGTTGCTGGATAGGCAACGAGACTACCATGGCTCGCCTGAGTTCCGCTGGGCGTCTACAACCGTCCGGAAGGTCGCTCTCGTACATCTATTCGTCGAGGGACTTCCCATATGCAAAGGTCACAACGAACTGGCAGGATACGGGAACGGGCAACTTCGTGGAACAGAAGCTGTACGTAGTGCAGACGTCCTCGAAGGTCATCCAACGCTGCCTCCTCATGACCACCGATCCTGGGGACCTCGTGCTCGACCCGACGTGCGGCTCTGGGACCACGGCCTACGTCGCCGAGCAGTGGGGGCGGCGGTGGATTACGATCGATACCTCTCGAGTCGCTCTCGCGCTTGCGCGGGCTCGGTTGATGGGGGGGAGGTATCCGTACTATCTGCTGGCCGACTCGGAGACGGGGCGGCAGAAGGAGGCGGAGGTATCCGGGCGCGCGTACGTGCCTAAGGCGACGTTCGGCAGTCTCAAGCACGGATTCGTCTACGAACGGGTCCCGCACATCACGCTGAAGAGCATCGCCAACAACACCGAAATCGACGTCCTCTACGACGAACACCAGCCCGCCGTGCTCGAGGCGCTGGGCGATCTCAACGCTGCGCTCCAGGGGCACAAGACGCCGTACAAGGTCACCACCGGAGGCCGCGCGGGGAAGAGTGTCGATTTCACGTTGCCAGAGGAGAAACGGTTCACCATGCCGAGCGGTGAGGAGGTGAGCGCGTCCGAGCTTGTAGAGTGGGAAGTCCCCCGCGAGAAGCCTGGCGACTGGTCCGCGGAAGCGGCACCTGCGCTCGAACGGTTCTGGAAGGCGCGGGTCGCCCGGCAGCAGGCGATCGACGCGTCCATAGCAGCGAAAGCCGAGTACGAGTACCTCTACGACAAACCGTACGAGGACAAAAAGACCGTCCGCGTTGCGGGGCCCTTCACCGTGGAAAGCCTGAGCCCGCACCGTGTGCTCGGCGTGGATGAGGACGACCGGCTCATCGATCCGCTCGAAGTGGCCGAATCGGCCCCCGACTATCGGCCCGTGCAGAGCTTCGACCAGATGATCCTGGAACAGCTCAGGAGAGCCGGCGTCCAGCAGGCGCACAAAGAAGATCGGATCACGTTCACGGCTCTCACAGGCTGGCCGGGACGCTCGATCTGCGCGGAGGCGGCCTATCAGGACGACGCCGGCGAGCGGAGAGCCGGCATCTTCATCGGCCCCGAGTTCGGTACCGTGAGCCGCGTCGACCTGGTGGAGGCCGCCCGGGAAGCCGGAGAAGCCGGGTTCGACGTGGTCATCGCCTGTGCCTTCAACTACGACGCTCAGGCCACCGAGTTCGCAAGTCTTGGCTCGGTGCGGGTCCTCAAGGCGCGGATGAACGCCGACCTCCACATGGCCGAAGACCTGAAGAGCACCGGAACGGGCAACCTCTTCGTGATCTTCGGCGAGCCCGACATCGACGTCGAGACGGTCGACGGCGATCGGCTTCGCGTAGCGATCAACGGCGTGGACGTCTTCGACCCCACCAGCGGCGAGGTCCGTTCGGACAGTTCCGACGGGATTGCCACCTGGTTCATCGACACCGACTACAACGGCGAGAGCTTCTTCGTGCGGCACGCCTACTTCCTGGGCGCCGGCGATCCGTACAAGTCGCTGAAGACCACGCTCAAGGCACAGATCGACCAGGACGCCTGGGCCACGCTCAACAGCGCGGTCTCGCGACCCTTCCCGCGGCCCTCAGGCGGCCGGATAGCCGTCAAGGTGATCAATCACCTGGGGGACGAGGTGATGAAGGTGATACGAGCGTAGCCGCCGGGCTTGACCGGTGCGCGCTGAAAAGCAATGATCAGGGAGGTCTATGTTCGTATCCCGAGTCCGCCTTCAGAACTG
>SKQU01000068.1 GCA_007118855.1 Spirochaetaceae bacterium | reverse complement strand
CAGCCGGACTGAGCGTGCTGGTGGTCTCGCTTTTCTACCTCGTTCCCCAGATGGTGGGGGCCGGGGTGCTCGTGGAGCCGCTGCTCGGCATTCCGCACTTCTGGGGCGTGATCATCGTCGGGACGGTCGTGATCCTCCTGGTCGCAGGGGGCGGCATGACCTCCACGACCTATGTCCAGTTCTTCAACGGCGGGCTGCTGCTCACCTTCGCCGCGGTGCTCACGGTCGCGGTCCTCATCCGAGGCGTCGACACCGCAGACCGCCCGAGCGAAGAGGGCGTGGCAGGCCTCGAGAGCTACCACTTCAGCGAGGTTGGCTTCGATCTCCGTGGCGACATGGAGGTCGATCTGCCCGGCGCGCGCGTAGTCGATCGCCACGTCGTCACCGACCGGTACACCGGCGAGACGACTCACGTCTTCTACCGTGTCTCCCGCCTGTTCGAAGCGCTCCCCGTCGACGAGGGAACCCTCACCGCGAACGTCAAGGGCCGCACCGTCCGCTTCGATGCGGCACGCGAGACGTCCGCCGACTGGTCGTTCGAACAGCACGAAGGCGAAACTCACGTCCGACTCGAACAGTGGTTCATGCTCGTCGCTGAGACGGCCGCCGGTGGGACCCTGGTGGAAACGCAGTCGCAGACGATCCAGGCGGACGGGTCGGTGCTGGTAAACGGCGCCCCGGCGGGCCCGGCCAACCGGTTGCGGCAGATGGGCGGGGTTTCGCAAATCGACCCCGCATACGAGGGCCGAACCGGAGCGGTGGGGCCCATCAGGCTTCTGAGCGTGTTCGGCGATCAGGCTACCGTCGTCCGGCAGCCCAAGACGCTTGGCTTCACCGCCTCCAACGGAGAAGCAGTCACCGTCTACTACGAGGAGCCGGTCTCCGGGTCCACCTTCATGCGTCCGGGGCTGATGTTTCCGGTGGAGGCCCGTGAGGGAGAGCCCGCCGCCACGACGCTTCTCAACAGGCTCAACTTCATCTCGCTCATGCTCGCGCTCTTCCTGGGCACCTCGGCGCTCCCCCACATCCTGATACGCTACTACACGGTACCGAGCGCTGCGGCTGCGCGAAAGTCGACAATCGTCGCGATCGCCGGCATCGGGCTCTTCTACGTCCTCACGATGTACCTGGGCGTCGGGTCCGTCGCCGCAGGCGCGCTGAATCCGGAGACGAGCAACATGAGCGCTCCGCTCCTGGCGAGGAGCTTCGGCGAGGTGCTCTTCGCGATGATCTCCGGCATCGCGTTCACGACGGTGCTGGCGACGGTCTCCGGACTCATCATGGCTGCCTCCGGCGCGGTCGCCCACGACCTGATGGCGAACATGCTGCGTCGCGAGTTCTCCGACAACGCGAAGGTGCTCACCGGCCGGATCGTTGCCGTCGTGGTGGGAGTCATCGGGATCGTGCTCGGTATAGCGTTCCGCGGGATGAACGTGTCGTTCCTCGTGGGCTGGGCATTTGCCGTCGCCGCGTCGGCGAACTTGCCGGCGCTCGTCCTGATGCTCTTCTGGAAACGCACGACCGGCACCGGCATCATCGCCTCAATCCTCGTCGGCGTCATCGCGTCGGTCGGACTCATCCTGCTCAGCCCGGACATGTGGGCCCGCTACGGTCTTGACCCCGCGACCGCACCAATGCCGATCAACCAGCCGGGGATCGTCTCGATCCCGTTGAGCTTCATCGTGCTCGTCGTCGTGTCGTTGCTCACTGCGCAGAGGGAACGTACGACCCCGGTCGCCTGAGCCGCCCCTCGCGACCGCCCCGTAGCCGGCGACCGCCCGGCTGCGTGCGTACGGCTCAGGCCGTCGCACGGAACTCGTAGCCCACCTTCTTCTGGATCACCGAGATCTGGGAGAAGGTGTTCTTCAGCAATCCCACCTCCAGCTGGGTGAGCTGCCTGGGATCGATCGAGTTATCCGGTGCCCGGCCCGATTGTGCCGTCTCCACCTGGTGGCGGTAGCGCAGGTGCATGAGGTGGCCGTACGCCTGCGAAAGCCCTCGTGCACTCTCCTCCTGCAGCACACCAAGGGCACGCAGTTGTTCGAGCCGGTCGAGCGTGTTCGTCTCCTCAAGGTGATGTCTGAGCGCGTAGAGGCGGGCGAAGTTCACGATGGGAACCATCGCCTCCTTGATGTTGAAGGTGTTCGCCGGTTCGCCGGATGAGCCGGTAACGATCCTCCCGAAGAGCCCCACGGGAGGCTTGTACTGGACGGTGTTGAGCCCCATGTGCGAGAAGAAGGCCGGGTGCGTGGCGAGCTCTCCGTCGACGTGACGCCACAGCTCCCTGACGAGCGACCGCTCGCCGTAGACGCAGCGCTGGTCGAAGAAGATATTGCAGTGCGCGAGCGCCCGCCGGTCGGGTTCGGCGATCCACTCGGAGAAGTACTGCTTCCATGCGCCGAGCGGCTGGTTCCACTTCGGGTTCTTCGCCATCGTGTCGCCGCGGCAGTGGCGATACCCGATCTCGTTGAGCGCATCGCAGACGAGCTCGCCGAACTTCAGGAAGTAGGTCTGGACGTTTCGAGAGGCCGCGGCGGCGTCCTCGTAGACGAGCGCATTGTCCTGGTCGGTGGCGAGCGTCTGTTCTTCGCGCGCCTCGCTGCCGAGCGCGAGAAAGGCGAACCGCGCCGGTGCCGGGCCAAGCTCCTCGAGTACGAGCGCTATCACCCGCTCGACGATCGCGTCGGAGGCGGCGGTCGTCACGTGACAGATATTCTCGGGCCGGGCGCCGGAGTCGACGAGCGAGCCCACCAGAATCGGGAGGCGTTCGTGGCATTCGCGCAGGTCCTCAACCGTCCGCGCCCGCTCAATCTGGTGCGTGAGGACGACCAGCGAGTAGCGGTCGAGCCTGACGGTGCGACTGCTGCGGATGATACCGACGAGCTTTCCGCCGCTGTCGGTCACGGCGAGATGGTCTATGCCGCGCTCGCGCTCGAGCATGAACGCCTCGAACAGCGGCGCGCTCTCGCTGATCGTCGCGACCGGGGCGCTCATCACGCGGGAGACCGGTTGGCTCGTATCGAGACCCGCGGCAACGACGCGCTCGCAGATGTCGTGGTCGGTGACGATGCCAAGGAGTTCGTCGCCCGGGCCCATGACCGTCACGGCGTCCACACCGTTCCTGCTCATCAACCGCACCGTGTGCGCGATCGAGGCGTCAAGCCCGCAGGTCACCGGCTCATTCATCGAGTGTGCGACCGGCTCGGTCAGGAAAAGGAGCGATGTCTGCAGCTGCGATATGAGGTTCTCGCGCTCCGTCTCCGTACGCCTGCGCTCGGAGACGTCCTCCATGATCGCCGCGCAGACGCCGTGCTTCGTCTCCCGCGTGTCCGACACGACCGCCGAGAGCTTGACCATCCCGAATCCGCCGTCGGCCTTCCTGATCTGGACGATCATGTCCCTCACCGCCCCGTCTGAGCGCAGCCGCCTGCGAAACGACTCGTACGCGGCTGCATCCGCGACGATGCTTCGTAACGAAAGCGAGCCCGGGTCGGTATCGTCGTGACCGAATATCTTCCCGGCGGCGGGGTTCATCTCGAAGATGGTCGTGTCCTCGTCCATGGCCGCACGGAAGACGCCGCTGCTGATGCTCTGCGCAAGCGTCTCGTACTTGGCGCGGCTCTCTCCGAGCTCCTCGCGCAGTTCCTGATGCCGCCTGACGTGCTGAACCGTGAGGATCACCCCTTTCTTTCCCGAGAAATAGACCGGAGAGGCCGATATCAACGCGAGGACGGCCGTTCCGTCGCGGCGCTTCAGCGGCGCTTCGATCGCGTCGCGTATCTCTGCGCCGTCGGTGATCCGCGACACGGCCTCTCGCGTCGAATCATCCTCGGCCACGACGAGGTCGTGGATATCCAGAAAAGCGAGCTCCCCGGCGCTGTAGCCGAGCATGTCGAGCACCGTGCGGTTCGCGTAGGTACACCGTCCGTCGACGAGCAGAAGGGTTCCGCCGGTCGACGCCTCAACGAGCGCCCGGTACCGCTCGTGTGAGACCCGAAGTTCGCGCTCGGCTGCGCTTCGCCTTCGCTCCACCTTGAGGCTCTGGGACGCAATGGTCAGCAGGAGCCCCGCGGCGATCACGGTGACAATGAACGACATGTCTATCATGCGCCCGGAGATCGTCTGGATCTCCTGTTGGACGTCGTCGACGTAGAGGCCGGTCCCGATGATCCAGCCCCAGGGCTCGAACTCGCGGACATACGATTCCTTGGCCTCCAGGCGCTCCGGGTCGTCCTGCCACTGCCACACGTACGTCACGTATCCTGAGGAGTGCTCGCGCACTGCTTCAACGAACTCGACGAAGGGGCGCACGCCGTCCGGATCGGTGAACTCGGTGAGATCGGCGCCTTCGAGGTCCTCACGGTAGGGATGCATGATCATCCTTGGATGCATGTCCGTGATCCAGAAGTAGTCCATCTCGTCGGGTCCGTAGCGCATCCGTCGAACCCGCTCAATCGCCGCGCGCTGCGCCTCGGCCTCGCTCATCGCCCCTTCCTCCACCTCCCGGTGGTAGTCCCGGAGGATGCTCCAGGCGGAGTTCGTGAGCTCGCTCGTTGTCTCCCGCTTCCGCTCGAGCAGGCGCTCTTCCATCGACGGGATGAGAAAGGCGAAGAGCAGCACCACGAAGAACCCTACGACCAGCAGCGACGGAAGCACGATCCGAAGGAAGAGCCAGGCCCAGTTGATCTCCCCGTTGCGCGGCGGGGCAGACGGTTCGGCCGTCCCGCCCACGTGGTTTCCGTTCCTCGCGTGATCGCCCAGGGCTTCACGGAACTGCTTCCACCGGGCCACGGGCATGTCGACGCCGGGTCCGTGGGCGCGATCGTGACGCGGTCCGTGAAAGTCGCTGCCGGCCGAAGTGAGCAGCCCGTAGCGGTCCGCGAGCGCGACGAGGCGTTCACGGTCCTCCGCTGCGTAAGGCTTGTAGTACGCCTCGATCCCGTCGAGTCCTGAGGCGGCAAGCCGCTCGACCATCGCCTCCACCGCTTCGCCTCCTGCGCCGTTCAGCGGGTGGGCGAGCACGGCGATTCCGCCGGCTTCGTGGATCGCCGCGATCGCGCAATCTGCATCAGGCACGGTTGTCGCGAGCTCCCGGATTGCCGGGCTCTCCGGGTCGAATCCGTAGGCGAGCAGGTGTATCTCGACGCCCTGGTCGAGCGCGTGGACTTCCGCCCCTGCGAACTCCGTGATCCCGTGGCGGGAGGCCGCATCGTGAAACGGCTCGAGCCCTGCGATGGTCTGATGATCGGTGAGCGCGGCGAAGCCGACCTCTGCCTCCGCGACGAAATCCGCCACCTCCCGCGGCGAGTAGTATCCGTCGCTCTCGTCGGAATGGCAGTGCAGGTCGACCCGGACCGTCTGATGGTGCCGGTCGTCGGGATGTGGTTCGCTCGCCATCACCTGAGTATACCATGCGCCGGGCTGCGTGGCTTTAATGTGCGACGTGCCTCTTGACCTTTGCCCGTCGCGATCGGAATATCTCACTCAGACTCTTCACATATCTCTATGGTGTCGGAGGTAGCTGACATGGCAAAACAGCTGGTGTTCGATGAGACCGCGCGACGCGAACTGATGAAGGGCGTCGAGGCGGTCTCGAGTGCCGTTCGGATGACGCTCGGTCCGCGCGGGCGGAACGTGGTCATCGGTAAGAAGTGGGGTGCCCCAACGGTCACGAACGACGGGGTGACGATTGCGAAGGAGATAGAGCTCCCGCAGCCGTACGAAAACATGGGCGCCCAGCTCCTCAAGGAGGCGGCGAAAAAGACGAACGATATCGCCGGGGACGGGACGACGACGGCGACGATCCTCGCGGCGTCGATCCTGCGCGAAGGTATCAAGGGCGTGGCGGCCGGACTCGACCCGATGGACCTGAAGCGGGGCATCGACCACGCCGTGGTGGTCGCAGCCGCGTCGATCAGGGCCCAGGCGAAGCCGGTCAAGACCCGGGAGGAGACTGCGCAGGTCGCAACGATTTCGGCGAACAACGACCGGACGATCGGCGACCTGATCGCGGACGCGTTGGAGCGGGTCGGGAAGGATGGCGTGGTCACGGTTGAGGAGTCGAAGTCCATAGAGACCCACATGGAGCTCGTGGAGGGCATGCAGTTCGACCGCGGCTACATCTCGCCCTACTTCGCGACCAATCGAGACACCATGACGGCGGTCCTTGACAATCCGTTCGTGCTCATCCACGACAAGAAGATCTCTGCGCTCAAGGATCTCCTTCCGGTCCTTGAGAAGGTCGCGAACGCCGGCAGGCCGGTCCTGGTCATCGCCGAAGACGTCGAGGGCGAAGCCCTCGCGACGATGGTGGTCAACATGCTGCGCGGTACGGTAAGGGCCTGCGCGGTCAAGGCGCCAGGTTTCGGCGACCGCCGCAAGGCGATGCTCGAAGACATCGCGATCCTCACCGGCGGACAGGTCATCAGCGAGGAGCTCGGGCTGAAGCTCGAGAGCACCGACCTGTCGATGCTCGGGAGCGCCAAGACGATCAAGGTGGCGAAGGAAGAGACGACGATCATCGAGGGCGGCGGCAAGAAGGCCGACATCACCGGCCGTATCAGCCAGATCAAGCATCAGATCGAAGAGACCACGTCGGACTACGACCGGGAGAAGCTCGAAGAGCGGGTGGCCAAACTCGCCGGCGGTGTCGCCGTGCTGAACATTGGCGCCGCGACCGAGGTCGAGCTCAAGGAGCGCAAGCACCGCGTTGAGGACGCGCTCTCGGCGACCCGCGCCGCGCTCGACGAGGGTATCGTCGCCGGCGGCGGCCTGGCGCTTCTGCGCGCGGTGAAGGCGCTCGACAAGGAGAGCCTCGACGGGCTCAACCAGGACCAGCGCGCGGGCTTCAAGATCGTCCGGCGCGCCCTCGAGGAGCCCACGAGACGGATCGCGATCAACGCGGGCCTTGACGGCGCGATCATCGCCGAGCGTGCGCTCCGCGAGAAGGAGGGCATTGCCTTTGACGCCCAGCGTCTCGAATGGGTTGATATCGTGAAGTCAGGTATTGTCGATCCTGCGAAGGTCACCCGCTCGGCGCTGCAGAACGCCGCATCGGTCGCGAGCATCCTCCTCACCACCGAGGTCGCCGTGACCGACGTCCCCGAGAAAAAGAAACCCGCCCCCGCCCCGGGCGGCGAAGACTACGACTACTGAGCCTGATTGGGCTCATCGCCCGCAGGACGGGCCAATCGAGAGCGCGCAGGGGAACGGTGCCCGGGCGATACCCGGGCACCACTCTTCGTTCCCGCTACCAGGAAAAGTTGAACCGCTTCTCGATGGGGGATTCCGAGAACATCCCGCCCGTATCGAAGCTGTCCTCGACGAGGCCACGGAACCGACCGTCGATCTCAACGACGCTACCGGTGTCTATGTTCTCGCCTCTCAGATCAAATTGCAGGACGTACCCGTCTCGAAGGGTCTTTCGCAGATCCACCGTGCCCCCGGTCACAACGTACGCATCCTGCCAAGTCTCACGATCTTCATCGACGTCGACTCCGGCAAACCCGAACCCCAAGGTGAAGTCTGCGAGTGAGGAGCCGTACCGATAGGTCCCGTTGTCCAGATCACGCGAACGCGACGCCATGACCAGGAACAGCTCTTCACCGACACCGCGCCAGTCCTCCAGGCTGTTGACCTCGATCCCGTCCGAAACCATCACCAGCCCTACGATGTAGTAACCCTCCTGCTGCCCGTAATCGATCAGGTACAGATCATCCAGCCGATGACGTGTCCCATCGATGTTCATGTGGTTGAACGGGCTCAGCAGCCAGTTGCACCCACCCAGCACGCTGATCGCCAGAAGAACGACCAGAATCACAAGTACCCTTCT
>SKQU01000094.1 GCA_007118855.1 Spirochaetaceae bacterium | reverse complement strand
CGCGTCGCGGTGCTCAAGGAAGAGTTGATTGCGTCCTCCGGCGCGACCGCGCCTGCGGCGGCCGCCCAGGCCCCGGCCGCGGTGATCTCGTCAGCCCGGTCCATCACCTTCCTGCTGCCGAAGCCGCGGTACCGCTCGTCAGAGTCGCTCGTGCGGTTCGAGTAGAGCACCGCGCTGATATACCCGCCGAGCGGGTTCTCCGTGAGCGAGAGCACGCCGTTGTTGCTCGAAAGGCCGCTCCCGCCCCTGACCCAGAAGTCCCACGCGTCCGGGGAGGCGTTTCGGCCGCCGGAGGCGCCCTTGTCGCTCGTCTCGTTGATCTCCTCCGGGATCCCCTGCGGCCGGAAGTGCACGACCACGTAGTCGCCGGCCTCCACGTCCACCGACGGAAAGACGAAGCGCTGGTCCCAGTCGTCGGGCGTGCCTTCGTAGAGCGCCGCGCCGGCAAGGTTCCCGTCGGTGAGGATGCGGATCTCGACGAACTCGCCGTGATTCGCCGAGGACTTCGTGATGAACTCGTTGATGATCATCGCCGGGAGCATGGGGTTCAGCCCGTAGAACCGCGCGACGAACCGCAGGTTGTTCCCCGCGGCGTCCGCGACCTGCGCCTCAACGTAGTGCTCGCGCTCCGGCGAGGGCGCCGGATCGAACCGGAAGACCAGGCGGTCGTCCAGGATCTCCACCTGGGCCACGGAGACCGAATCCGGGTAGAGCGGGCCGGAGACGAGACGGACCGGCTCGTCGAACCGCACCTCCAGGTCGAGCGGGCTCAGGAAGCGCAGCCCCGTGACGACCGGCGGCGCCACGTCGGCTCCGTCCAGAAAAGAGATGGGCGGCAGCGGCACGCAGGAGACGAGCATCGCTCCCAGGCAGGTCAGGATTGCCTTTCGCATGGTTCCTCCTCCTCTTACTACCGCCGGAATTCCGCCGACGCTTGCAAAGCAGGGGATCCGAAGGCGAGGCGCGAAGCGAACTTGAGAGCCTGGCAGGCGGCGCGGTATACTCAGGGCTAAAACCAGGGAGGTTCCATGGCGGCAAACCCGCTCTTTGAGAAGTACGGTCAGACCTTCGAGCCCGGGAAGGTCATCTTCGGCGAAGGCGAGCAGGGCGATCACATGTTCATCATCCAGTCCGGGCAGGTGAGAATCTCCAAGAACGTGGGCGGGCGGGAGCACGAGCTCGCGATCCTCGAGAAGGGAGACTTTTTCGGCGAGATGGCGATCGTCTCGCGCATGGCCCGCACCGCAACCGCCACGGCCGTGAACACGACCCAGCTCCTCGCCTTCGACCGGCAGGGGTTCATGGGCATGATCGAGAAGAACGCGAAGATCGCGCTGAACGTCATCGACAAGCTGTGTCGTCGGCTCCAGAACGCGAACAGCCAGATCCAGCTCATGTTCCAGCGCAACCAGCGCAGCCTCATCGCGCTCAACCTCTATACGAGGTTTGGTGACCGGAAGCCCGACGAGCAGTACCTGCCGCTCGACCGAACGGTCGAACAGATCTCGCTCAACCTGGAGACGCCGCCGAAGCTCGTCCAGGATCACCTGAACGAGCTGGCCTCCGCGAACGTCATCGTGCTGAAGGGCAATGCGATCTGGCTCGTCGACAAGAGCCGGCTGAACCAGCTCGCCAATGTGGGGGGGAACTAGTGTGTGGAATCATCGGCTACTGCGGTCCCAGGCCGGCAGCGGAGATCCTCGTTGAGGGCCTGAAGCGGCTCGAGTACCGGGGCTACGACTCGGCGGGAATCTGCGTCCGCTCCGGCGGCGCGCTGCGCGTGCACAAGCGGAAGGGCAAGATCAAGGACCTGCGCGCCGCGCTCCCGGACCGGGTCGACGGCGAGCTCGGGATAGGGCATACACGGTGGGCGACGCACGGGGAGGTGAACGACGTCAACGCCCATCCCCATACCGACGCCACGGGCCGGATCGCGATCGTCCACAACGGGATCATAGAGAACTACGCCGCACTGCGCGAGAAGCTCGCGGAGGAGGGCTACCGGTTCGTGAGCGAGACCGACAGCGAGGTCATCGCGCATCTGCTTGCGAGCCTCTACGACGGCGATCTCGAGCGGGCCGTCAAACAGGCAGTCTCATTGCTCAAGGGTACCTACGGGATCGTCGCGATGCACGCCGACGAACCGGACCGGCTCGTGGGCGCCCGCAACGGCTCGCCGCTCGTGCTCGGCATTGGCGACGAGGAGATGTTCCTCGCCTCCGACGTGACCGCGATCGTCGCGCACACGAAACAGGTCGTCTACCTCGAGGACGGCGAGGTCGTCAGCATCACCAGCGCGGACTACCACACGACCGATCTGCGCGACCGGCCCGTGGACAAGAAGATCGAGTTCATCAGCTGGGAGCTCGAGGAGATAGAGAAAGAGGGCTACGCCCACTTCATGGAGAAGGAGATCCTCGAGCAGCCCGAGTCGATCCGGCGCGCGATCCAGGGCCGGCTTGACATGGAGTACGCGACCGGGCACCTCGGCGGTCTGAACATGAGCCGCCAGGAGTTGCTGAACGTCGAGCGCGTGAAGATCATTGCGGCCGGAACGAGCTTCTACGCGGGGCTCGTGGGCGCCTATCTCCTCGAGAGCGTCGCGCGTATCCCCGCGACCGCCGAGCTCGCGAGCGAGTTGCGCTATCGCAACCCGGTCGTGGAGCGCAACACCGTCTACTTCGCCGTCTCGCAGAGCGGAGAGACGGCGGACACGCTCTACGCGATGCGCGAGCTGCAGCGCAAGGGCGCGCGGGTGCTCGGCATCTGTAACGTCGTGGGAAGCACGATCCCCCGCGAGTCCGACGGCGGGGTCTACATTCACTCCGGACCGGAGATCGCCGTGGCGAGCACCAAGGCCTTCACGAGCCAGCTCACCGCGTTCTACCTCTTTGCGCTCATGATGGCACGAATGCGCCACATGGGAATCGAGAGCGGACTCTCCTTCATCCACGATCTGGAAGGGGTACCGGCGCTCGTCTCCGAAGTGCTCTCCCGCCGCGACGCGCTCGTTCCGCTCGCGCGCACGTATGCGGGTGCCGGGAACTTCCTCTTCCTCGGCCGCGGCATCAACTATCCGGTCGCGCTCGAAGGGGCGCTCAAGCTGAAGGAGATCTCCTACATTCACGCCGAGGGCTACAGCGCCGCGGAGATCAAGCACGGGCCGATCGCGCTCATCAACGAGACCACACCCAGTCTCTTCCTCGTCACCGACGACGGGCTTCGCGACAAGGTGATCTCGAACATGAAGGAGGTGAAGGCGCGCGCCGGGAAGGTGATTGCGATCGCGGTGGACGGCGACGATGAGGTCGACCGCATTGCCGATGACACCTTCTTCATCCCGAAGACCCACGAGCTCATGTACCCCTTCCTGATGGTGGTTCCGCTGCAGCTGTTCGCCTACTACAGCGCGATCGAGCTCGGGCGCAACGTCGATCAGCCGCGGAATCTGGCAAAGAGTGTCACCGTTGAGTAGGCTCGTCGCGCGCGCGACCCTGGCCGTCTCGCTCCTGGTCGCGCTCATGCCCGCCGGCGGTCGCGGGCTCGCCGCGCAGGAGCCCGGTGTCGCGGTCCTCGAGCGCGGACCGGAGTTGCGCCGGGGAATCGACGCGCTCGCCCCGGACGTCACACCCCACTGGTACGCGCGGTACCGGATTGGCGATCGTTTCGTCGACCTCATCCAGGTCGCAAATCCGCTCGCCGGACCGGCGCTCTGGCCGGTGGTTCCCTGCGCGGAGCGGCAGTTGCGCTCCGCAGACGGCCGGATCTTCTACCACGCGCACCGGCAGGGGTGGTCGCTCCTCGTGCTGCTTCCGCCGGGCGACGCGGTCGGCGAGGCCGACGTCGCCGACGTGTGCCGCTTCGTGCACCGGTTCATCGAGGAGCTGCTACTCTTCGAGGGGCTCGAAGCGGTCAGGCGCGGCGGCGAGGAGCCCATGTTCCCCGCGATCGTGGAGCTCTGAAGGCCCGCACGCCCTACTCGAAGAGCTGCATCACCCGCAGCTCCTGGATGCGGTAGCTCCGTTCGGCTCGTTCCGCGGCCAGCCGGGCCGAGGAGAGGGCGAGCTCCGCGGAGACGAGGCTCTCCTGTGTGGCAAACCCGGCCGCGAAGAGCTCGCGCGTCCGTTCGGTCGTTTCCGTCTGGTCCTCGAGGTCGAGCGCCCGGATCCGGGAGTCGATCTCGAGTACCGTGAGCTCCTCCCACGCCGTGCGAACGGTGCGGTCGAGCGACTCGACCGCACCGTCGAGCCGCAGCCGCTCGATCTCCGCGTTCTCCCGCCGCTCGAGCGCCGCCACCGCGCGCTCGCCGCGGTCGACCAGATTCACGGAGAACTGCAGACCAAGGCTCCAGGAGAGCTCGCGCTCGTCGCGGTCCCAGGTGAACGAGGCCGAGAGCGAGGGGTTCGGGATGTACGGAAGGAATGCGAGCGCGCGTCGTTTTTCGGCCGCGGCCAGCGCCAGCCGCTGGGCCTCTATCCCGGCGGATGTCCCGGGAAAGGTGCCGTGCTGCGGGAGATTGGCGACCCAGTCGTCGAATCGATCAAGGATCTCCGCGTACAGCGAGTCGGCGTGTTCGAGGATGTCATCGTCGATCGCCCGCAACGACCGTTCGGCCTGGATGAGGGCGCGTTCGGCCTGCAGAATGCTGCGCTCGAGGTCGCGAGCGACGGTCTCGTCCCGCGAGGCGTCCCGGATGCTCCGAGCGTTCTCGAGGCGGGCGCGGGTGTCCGTGATGGTCTGAAGCGCCGCGAGCGCCTCGAAGACCTCGCTCACGAGCGTGATGCGAACGTCCGATCGGGCGCTCCGTTCGGCATCCTGCGCGCGCACGAGGGCGGCACGGGAGCTGAGCGCAGTGGCCTCGCTCTCCTCGAAGATGCGGCGGGAGACCGTCAGACTCGGGTCGCCGGCCGTCACGGCATCCTGGTCCTCCGCCGGAGACGGGACGACGGTGACCGGGAGACCAAACGCGAAGGTGGTTCCCAGGACGTTCGAGAAGGTGAGCGACGGCTGGAGCGTGAACGGCTGCAGCCCCCCGTCCTCTCCCCCCACGTACCTGATGTGGCCCGGACCGCCTGAGCCGACGCTGAGGTAGGGGATGTAGAAGTCGTCCGACTGGGCGACGCGAAGCTCGGCCTGCCGGAGCTGGAGCGCCGCCTGCCGGTACGCGAGATTCTCTTCGAGTCGCCGGGAATGGAGCTCCTCCCAGCCAATCGCGAACAGCGCCGGAACCGCGGTGCAGAGAAACAGCGCGGCGATGATACAGTACTTGCGTGTGATCACAGGATCTCCTCCGGGTCAATGCCCGCCAGGGCGGCGTACTCGAGAACCACGCGGACGAAGTTCCTCTGCGCGTCAGCCAGGTTCTTCTGGGCGGTCAGGACGCGCGTGAAGGTCTGGTCCCGCTGTGCGGCGGTGATGAGTCCGCGGTCGAAGCGCTCCTGCGCCTCGCGGTACAGGGCTTCCGCGAGCCGCAGCTGCTCGGTGCGGATCGTGATGATCTGCGGCAGCGTGGTGAGCCGACGCCGAAACGACTCGTAGGCGCGTTCGGAGGCGTTGACCGCGCGGTCGGTCGCCAGGCGGGCCCGCTCGAGCTCCGTCTCAGCCGTCATCCGGTCGAACTCCGGGGCATTGGCCGCAAGCCGTGCAAGGCGCGCCTCCGCGATCTCCTGCGCGACTCGAGCGCGTGCGACGCCCGGATCGGCCGCGATCCATGCGCCCGCGTCCATCCGCGGCGTGAACGAGGGAGGTGAGTCTATCGTGATGTCCTCCATCGTCTGCCCGGTCGCATCCGCGAGCGCGTCGACCGCGTCGGCGTACTGCCAGGCCCGTTCCTCCCGCTCCACGGAGGCCGACCGTACCGATATCCTTGCCTCGATCAGGTCGCCTTCCGGCACGAGCCCGTTTCGGAACCGCACCTCCACGGCCGTCTCCTGGATCCGCGCAAGCTCCTCGTTGCGTTCGGCAATCTGGCGGTCGTAGTCCGCGCTCACCGCCCCGTAGACCGCATCCACCACCTCCGCGTAGAAGGACTGAAGCGACCGACGCTGATCCGCCAGCGCGCCCAGGAACGTCGACTCCGCGGTCATCGTCGCGATCTCATCGCGCGCCTCTATGCGCGCCTTCTCGTAGCGAAGCTCGGCAAGCTCAGCGTCGACCCTCATCTCCAGGTAGGTCTCGTTGACCTCCCGGGCCGACCGCAGAACCGCCGCCAATCCCTCGGCGTGCGTCAGCAGCGGCACGGCGATGAGCGTCAGAATCAGGACCCCTTTCTTCATCCGTTCCTCCATGGCTCTTTGGGAATGATACGTCACCCTCACCCCGGGGGTGTAAATGCCGTGTAAAAGCTCGGGCAGGTTCGCACGCCAGGAGAGCGTCGGTCGGTCAGCGGTTCGTGCCCCGTTGGTCGTGGATCTTGCCCACGATGCGTTGGGACAGGACGAGAGGCCAGGCGGGCAGACCGCTGGAATCGGTCTCGTACATCGCGATCAGCTCTTCGAACAGATCTTCAGCCGTCGCAAGGTTGCCCCGTCGGTATTCGACGAAGGCGATCTCATAGCGGGCGGTCGCGATCGCGGCGCGTTCATCCGGGTACCGCTCCACGATCGCCTCGTAGTAGGCGATCGCCGCGGCCCAGTTCTCCTGATCCGCGGCCTGCTGGCCAAGCTGGATCAGCTCGGCCTGGCCGAGGTCTTCAGGGATCTCGGTGGGGACCGTCCGGCAGGCAAGGAGCAGGAGCACGGGGATCATCACGAGGAAGAGGGCTTTCATCTCCAGCAATGTACACCGTCCGGGCGGTCCGGAGCAATGGTCGACGCTCTATCAGCCGTATACCTCGTCGTTGATGGGCAGGCTGCGCTTCAGCTCCTGGAGGAACTCGTTCTCGTCGCCCATGGGCTCGTACGCGTCGCACTCGTCCATACTTCTCCTTATGACGGTGAAGTACTTGTACAGCTTCTCGTCGCCGAGGCGTTTGCGCCACTTTCCCGCCGCACAGCGTACCCGCAGTACGTAGCGCGTGTCGTCTCCCACCGCAGACGGCACGAGCTTGCAGTTCTTGCAGTTGGCGCAGTAGATCTTCCCGGTCGCAGTCGTGCTTGTTTCCACCTGTGCGGTTCGGCTCATCTTCCTCCCCTCGCTTCTCTATAAGCATCGATCAGAAAGGCACTTGAGTTTAGGGGAGCCTCGCGTCTACACTCGCTCCCATGATTGCCACCTTCGTGAACGCCGCCGCCGTCGTGATCGGGTCGCTCCTTGGTCTGGTACTGAACCGCCGCATTGGCGAACGGATCAGGGAGCTGCTGTACTCGGGGATTGGCGTGATCACGCTCGTGATAGGGATGTCAATGGCGCTCCAGATGCAGCGCGTACTCTATCTCGCGCTCGCGGTGGTGATCGGTGGGATCCTCGGTATGTGGTGGGGCGTGGAAAACGGGATACTGCGGCTCGGCACCATGCTTCGGGACAGGTTCCAGCGCTCATCCACGGGCGGCGAGTTCGCCTACGGGTTCCTGAGTGCCTCCGTGCTCTTCTGCGTGGGGGCGATGGCCATCGTCGGGAGCTTCCGCGCCGGAGTCGACGCCGACTACCAGCTTCTGCTTACGAAGTCGGTGATGGACGGCTTCATGGCAATCCTGCTCACCGCATCGATGGGTCTCGGCGTGGCCTTCAGCGCGCTGGTAATACTGCTGTATCAGGGAGGATTGACGTTGATCGCCGCCTCGATCAGTCCCTGGGTAAGTCCGCTCATGCTGAGCGAGATCACCGCGGTCGGCGGGGTGCTGATCCTCATGATCGGCATCAACCTGCTGAACCTCAGACACATCAAGACCGCGGACTTCAT
>SKQU01000243.1 GCA_007118855.1 Spirochaetaceae bacterium | reverse complement strand
TTCCGATGGCAAGCGTACCCTTGGAGAACGCGTCGAACTCGAAGACGCCCATTGGGCCGTTCCAGACGAGCGACTTTGCCCTCGCAATGGCCGCGCGGCAAGCTTCGATCGTCTTGGGCCCGATGTCCATCGCCACCTTGCCGTCCGGGATATCCACGGCGTCAACAGCCTCCGGGGAGGCGCTCTCGCTGAATTCGTTCGCAACGACGTGATCAACCGGGAGAATGAGGTCTACGCCTTCGTTCTTCGCCTGCTCTATGAGATCGTGCGCCGTGGACAGAAACTCCTCCTCCACGAGGCTCGAGCCGATCGAGTGCCCCTGGGCCTTGAGAAAGGTGTACGCCATGCCGCCGCCGATGATGAGCGTGGTGCACCTGGGAAGCAGCGTTTCGAGCACGCCGATCTTCGTGGAGACCTTCGCTCCCCCGATGATCGCGACGAACGGCTTCGCAGGATTCTCGAGCAGCGGCTGGAAGAACTTCACTTCCTTCTCAATCAGGAGCCCGGCCGCCGAGGGCAGCAGGTGCGCCACACCCTCCGTGGATGCATGAGCACGGTGCGCGCTGCCGAACGCATCGTTCACGTAGACATCGGCCACCTCGGCGAGCTCGCGCGCGAACTCCGGGCTGTTCCTGGTCTCGCCTGCATTGAACCGGACGTTCTCCAGCATGAGGATCTCGCCGCTTCGCAGCTTCTGCGCCGCCTCGCGCACCTTCTCTCCCACGCAATCCGAGACGAACTGCACGGGACGCCCGATCATCTCAGACAGCTTCTCCGCCACCGGCTTCAGACTGTACTCCGGGTCCGGAGTCCCCTTCGGCCGGCCCAGGTGGCTCATCAGCACCAGAGAACCGCCCTGGTCAATGATGTACTTCAGCGTCGGCAGACTCGCTTCGATCCGCGTGGCATCCGTCACGGCGCCGTTCTTCAGCGGCACATTGTAATCAACACGCACGAGTACGCGTTTCCCGCTGAGCTCGAGATCCCGAACTGTTCTCAGTGCCATACTTCCCCCGCTCGCCCTTCTCGAGATTTTGGGTATCGCTTCATAGTACAAAACGAGGACTTGCGATGTCAACGAATCCCCGGCCTGAGGGCCGTGCTTCCGCGACTTCGGCGCGACGCCCCGTCGGCGTTCAGAGGCCCTCGTCAGCGCAGCCGGCGAACCCGCTCGTAGAGCACCGGAAAGAGATCGGTCGACGGCTCCCGGGCATCCCCGGCCGGTGCCGGCACGGCCTCCTGCGCGTCCCGCGGAATCAGAACCATGTGACCAACTCTGATCATGTCAACAAAACCACTCACCTCGAGTCTCCCCTCGGCGATCAGGTCGTCCACCGCAGTCACCACGAATGTCCCGAGGACATCGTCGGCCCGGTAGGTATAGCCGAGAGCGTCGGACGCCGGCCTTACGGCTTCAGGCCGGATGATCTCAAAGCGCGTGCCGGGCTCCACTGCGTCACGCCGGCCGAGGTCGATGACCGCGCTTCGCCCGTCCCGGCGTACGATCACGCCACGCTTCGGGATCGCGCGGACCAGGGAGTCGGCAAAGGCGTCCGCGCTTGCCGCGGCTCGGTCAGGACCGGTGCGTATCGTCATCAACTCGGTCGCAAGCACGCCGGTACGCGCGACGTGTACGTCCGCGCGCCATTCGACCCCCGCCTCGGATATTGCGACGTCGGCATGTGCAAAAAAATGCACATCTTGAGACCTCGCCCGTGAGAACGCGTCGGCATAGTCGGCCACGACGCCGACATCCACAAGGTTCACCCCGTCGATTGATACGATCGTGCGCCGCAGGAACGAAAGCATCCCGTGCTCGATCAACGGATAGTCGTCGCCGTCGACGCTGCGCAGGTAGAGCGCGAGCGGGGGGCGCGTCCTGGTCAGCGTGAACTGGTCGATTCCCCATCTGGAGGAGACGCTTTGCGCGAGCGCGTTCGTGAAGACTTCGACGGTCCGAAGGACGCGTTCGTCTTCGAGTCCTTCGTCGAGCAGAAGCCTGAGCTCCTGGACGTAGGTCGCCCGGGCATCGATCATGCGGAACAGTTCGGCATACGCACGGCGGATACTCAGATCCAGCGGCGCGAGCTGGAGCGCGCGGCGATACGCCTTCAGGGCGCGTTCGTGCCGAAAGGCGCGTTCGAGTTCCGCGGCCGTCGTCGCCCGGTTGCGGGCGAGCTCTATCCGTACCGGGTGATCGAGCGCCAGCCGTTCCACCGCCACCCATTCGGTCCACATGCGAAGCACCTCATGCTCAGGGGCGATCCGCAGACCCGTGCGCGCACTCGAGAGGGCATCGGTGAGCTCGTCGAGCCCGAGGAGTGCGACCGAGCGCATGTACCAGGCGCCCACGTCGCTGCGATCGCCTGCGATGAGCTCCTCGGCGATTGTGACCGCCTCAAGGTAGCTGCCTTCGGCCAGGGCCACCTGCGCACGCATGGACATCGCTGCGCGGTTCAGCGGATCAAGCGCCTGCGCGGTCCGCGCCGCCTGTGCCGCCCGCTCGAGTTCTCCGGATCGCAGGTGGTACTGGGCCGCGAGGACGTAGACCTCCGGACGATCCCGGTGCACGGTCAGCGCGAGGTCGAGATAGTGGCGGGCAATGTCTTCTCTGCCGAGGTACTCGTGGACAAGCACGAGCGAGAGGAGCGCCTTGCGCTGGTCCGGGTTGAGTCGCAGCGCCCGTTCGAGACTGCTCACCGCCTCTACGCCCTGCCCCCGCGCGAGTGCGAGCTCGGCTCGACCGATGGCCGCATCCACATTGTGCGGCTCGAGCTCCTGAACGCGGCGAAAGGCGGCCTGCGCCGCGGCAAGATCGCCGCGCCCGATCGCCACGCGCCCGGCGAGATTCAGCACGCGAGGCTCGAAGCGGGCGAGTCGCGCGGCCTGGTCGACAAGGTCCTGTGCGCGATCGTACTCTTCGAGCCAGTAGTACGATTCGGCGAGGCCGATCGCGGCGTCGAGGTAGGCGGGGTTCTCGCGCAAGGCGAGCTGGAACGACTCCACCGCCTCGTAGTAACGCTGCCGGGCAAGAGCCTGTTCTCCGCGGCGAACGAGTTCCGGCGCGGTCGTCTGGGCCTCCAGGCCGATCGTGGCGGCCAGGAGCAGCAGGACACCAAGGCTATGACGGATCTTTCTCATCCTTTGCCGCCACTATCTTGACGGTTTTGATCTTGTGCCCGTCCATGTCCTGGATCACGAAGTCCATGTCGCGGTAGCTCACCTTCTCGTACTTGACCGGGATCTTCCCGAACAGGTCGAACACGAACCCGCCGAGTGTGTCGAAGTCGTCATCCGGCAGGTTGAAGTCGAGCACCTCGTTGAGGTCCTCTATGTCCACGCGGGCGTCGCAGAGGTACACCTTCTCGCCGATCTCGAGAATGTCTTCGCGCTCGTTGTCAAACTCATCCTGGATGTCGCCGACGATCTCCTCGATGATATCCTCCAGACAGACGATGCCGGAAACGCCTCCGTACTCGTCGACCGCGACGGCGATATGCACCCGGCGCCGGCGCATCTCGCGCAGCAACGAGTCGAGCCGTTTGCTGTCCGGGACGAAGAAAGGTTTGCGGATGATCTTCTCGACCGAGAACTCCTCGCCGGACAGGTAGTACGGAAGAAGGTCCTTCGCATAGAGCATGCCGACGACATTGTCGATCGTGTCACGGTAGACGGGCAGTCTCGAGTGCCCGCTCTCGGATACCTTCTCGAGCACCTCGCGCGGCTCCATCTCGACGCCTACGAAAGCCACGTCGATCCGCGGCACCATCACTTCCTTCACGGTCGTCTCGGACAGCGCTACGACACCCCTGATCATGTCCTGCTTTTCCAGATTCAGATCGTGGTACTCACCGCTGTCCAACGGCTCTCCACGATGGAACATCCGTTTCAGGAACCCGTTTCGACTCACGAGAAGAACTCCTTGTCCAATAAGCTCACCAGGCGCTCCTGCAGACCGAGCATCGGATGATCCGCCGCGTCCACGCTTCCAAGATCGTATCCATCATGAGTATACCCGGCCAGGTGCAGAAGTGCATGCACGTATACGCGCAGAAACTCCTCGGCCACCGGTACGGCCCATGCCGTTGCGTTTCGTTCGACCACCGGGATCGAGATCGCCACATCGCCCTCAATGCCGGCCCCCGCGTCGTCCGGGGCCGACGGTTCACCGGCGGCAAAGGTCAGGACGTCGGTCGGCTCGTCGGCCTGACGATAGGTCCGGTTCAGCTCCCTGATCCTGGTTTCATCGCACAGCAGCAGACCGACCGCCCAGCGGTCTCTGCGCAACTCGCGACACACCATGGCCGTGATGCGAGCGGGGTCAGGCATCCAGTCCGGAGGGTCAACGTCTTCGCTCGAGATCTCGACGGTCTGCATGCTACTCGCCGGTCCCGGCGCTCTCGGCCTCGTAGGCATTGATGATCTTCTGGACCAGCGGGTGGCGAACGACGTCACGGGAGGTGAAATAGGTGAAACGGATCTCCGGTATGCTCCTGAGGATATCTACCGCGTGCAGGAGCCCGGAGGTATTCTTGCGAGGCAGGTCGATCTGCGTCACGTCTCCGGTGACCACCGCCTGCGTTCCCTCCCCGATCCTGGTCAGAAACATCTTCATCTGCTCGCGGGTCGTGTTCTGCGCTTCGTCGAGGATAACGTAACAGTCGTTGAGGCTGCGCCCGCGCATGTAGGCGAGCGGCGCTATCTCGATCACCCGCTGGTCCTCCATCCGCTGAATCGTCTCGAACGGTATCAGCGACTCCATCGCATCGTAGAGGGGCCGCAGGTACGGACTGATCTTCTGCGCCAGATCGCCCGGGAGGTACCCGAGGCTCTCGCCAGCCTCCACCACCGGTCGCGTCAGCACGAGCTTCCGTTTCCGTCTCGTGAGCACCTGGCTCAAGGCGTGGGCGACGGCGAGATAGGTCTTCCCCGTACCGGCCGGACCGATCCCGAAAACGATGTCGCTCTCGGCAAGACCCTGGAGGTAGTACCCCTGCATCAGCGTACGCGGGAAAACCGGTCGATCGCGACCCGGAATGGTCAGGCTCGTGCGCCGTATCAGGTCCGAACGCGATGCGTCCTCCTCGGTCACGGAGGCATGGACCGCCTTGATCAGATCGCGGTTCGGGCTCTGACCGAGTTTCATGTGAGACTTGACCTCGTCGATGATGCGTACGAGCGTGTATCGCTTCTCGTCGTTTTCGCTGTCCAGGTAGAGCTCGTTTCCCCGGTACAGGATCCGTACATCGAGAAGCTCTTCCAGAAGCCGCAGATTCTGGTCGTTTGCACCGCAGAACTCGCTCAAGAGCGTGAGACTCTCGAGCACGACGGCAGACTTGCTCAATACCACTCCTTCCTCGAATTATAGAAGCCGGCTTGGCGCGAGGTCAAGCATCGATCTGATGGCTTCTGACGCTCCCGGGCGGCCTCACGAGTCGCTGCCGAATACGATCGCGTCTTCGTCGATCGTCACGGAGCTCGAGAGCTCGCGGATCGGTCGCCACTGCAGCTTCAGATCGAGCGATCCCCGCCACTGATAGGCGCGCGTTCCGTCCTCCGCGGTCTCCAGCCGCGGACTGCCGGTATACCCTACCGAGAGATCCCAGTCACCAAGATCGTGCAGCGTGCTGAGACGGATCGACTGGAGATCGAACCCGGACCGGACCCGGTCGTTGCGGTTGAAGATGTTGAAGCTGCGAAGCAGATCCTCGATCACGCCCCGCGGCTCGCGTCCGACCTCACGGGCGAGGCGCGGGATGTACACGTAGCCCTGCGAGTTCACCGAGACCGTCTCCAGTGACAGACGCATGAACCGGTGTACGACGAGTGAGCCCCTGAATGCGAAGCGAAACGAGCTCTCGGTGAAACGCAGCAGACTCGTGTTCCAGGCGAGCGAGGCATTGACCGCCGCGAGCACACGGTTCCTCCAGAACGGGTCGAAGTCCGATGCAAGGGCGACCGCGACACGGGCACTCGCCGGGCGAAGCTGCGGCTCTCCCTCCGCAACCCAGCCGATCGCGTCTCCTCCAGGCTGTACGAAACGGTATCCCACCGACCGGCGCGCCTCGTACTCGGCCGTGAGCGGGCCGGCCCGCAGATTGGTGCGGTAGAAGGTGAACCACTCGTTCTCCAGGTCGTAGGAGAGTGAGCCGCTGAGCGACAGACCGCTTGCCGGCGCGATCGTGGCGCTCGCGGCGAGCGGGTCGTAGACCCAGGTCTCTTCGGGCTTGCGCACGCCGGTGCTTGCCGTCGCGGAGACGGGGGGGAACCGCAGAGAGAGCGTGCCCGCATAGCGCTCGTCGAGCGGCGGAAGCGCCGCGGTCGCCTGCAGCGACTGCGTGTTCGCAAGCCCAAGGGCGGCGGTTGCCTGTACCTGGTGCTGTCGGAAGAACCGTGCGTCCCATTCGATCGGCTCGCTTTTCCAGACGGGCTCCTGGTCGATGACCTCGTCGAGCACGTACTGGTAGAGCAGCAGGTTCGCGGTGTACGAGAGAGACGAGTCGGACCACAGCCGGCTTCTGCGCAGCGGGCGCATACGGGCCGTGAAGTTGTGCGTGGCTGAGAACGAGGTGAAGCTCCATGCCTGTCGCTCCAGCGAGTTCCAGGTGGTCTGCGCAAGCTCCGGGTTCCGGTTGAAAACCTCCCGGTACTGGACACTCGTTCCGAGCGTGCCTTCGCTACGCAGCATATCCGAACGGATACCGCTCGTATGCGTCAGGGAGCCGGTCGCCCGTACCGAAGCGCCACCGTAGGCTATACCGTAGTCGACGTCCGACGCCTCTACCCACGGTTCGTCGAAGAAGACCTGGTCCACGATCAGAAGCGGAGATACCGAGTATCCTATCCTCGCGGAGAAAGGGTCCGGCAGCCGCGGCGCGGGTAGCGCCGGCTGGATCGGCGGAACCACCAGGACCGCTGGTGGCGTACTCTCCGGCTGTCCATTCCCGGCTTCATCCGAGCGGTCCCAGGGCGCGACGATGCCGGGTGTCACGGGCACAGCGGTAATCGGCTCGGGTGCGACGGGTCTGCCTGGATAGTCCAGGAGCGTGCCGGCCACCGCAAGCGAGAGCTCCGGAAGACGGATGGAGGTGGGGTAGAAGAAGGCCGCCTGCGGGCTGTCGTCGGCTCGGGCAACTTCGAGCGGCAGCAGTTGCTGCGGTATCTCGCGACTTCGCCAGGTCATCGCCGCCACGGCGCGTTGCACCGCGAGTCGGTCCATGCGCGTGATGTCCGAGACATCGGCCCTGTAGCTCGCGTCGAGCTGCCAGAGCAACTGGGTGATCGGTCCCGGGGTGACGGTAGGCGACCCTGCCTGCCCCAGGAGCCCGAGCCAGTCGATGTGCTCGCTACGGTCGTCGAAGTCCGTGCGGAACCTGCGATCGCTGTAGGCCTCGAACCTTGCATTGGCCGCAAGTCGGTTCACGGCGAGGCGGGCGGTGAAGTCGAGACCGTAGCGCAGCGGAAGCGTGAACGGTCCGATGTCCGTCTCGTTCCACGAGTGCCTCGCTTCTCCCGAGTGGATGAAGTACGGGGTGTACTCGGATCCACCCACAGGAGAATCGGCCCGGTAGATGTGCCTGCTCGCCGCCACGGCCGTGTAGAGTCGCAGCTGACGAAGCGGGCCGACCTCCGGCCACTGCCCGTCGAGCCCCACGAAGGCGCCGAGCTTCGTGTAGAGGTCCGCGAGCAGACGCACCGTCGTGTCACGAGGAGGCGGATCGTCGCTCGGGGTTTCCTTCGGGACGAGAAAGAGTCCGCGAATCTCCCGTTCGGTCTGCGGCCCCTCTTCTTCGGCGAGCTGCAGCAGCGAGAACGGGCTTTCTCTCTCTTCCGGGGTGCCGACGAGGTAGGTCGTCGTCTGAATGTATCCGCCTGCCCGATCGCGGGTTCCGATAGCCGGGTTGAAGAAGAGCCGATGACCCGGACGGAAGAAGAACGGGAGATAGGCGAGCGGCACCCTCCCGACGTAGAGCACCGCGTGACGCAGGCCCCACTCTCCCGGCGCGAGTACCCATATCTTGCTCGCGCGGATGTGGTAGTTGGGCGGGTCTGCTTCGGAGGAGGTGATCACCCCGTCATCCAGTACGATCACGTCGTCGCGCGAGCGCGTGATGTAGGTGCCGCCGAACCTGAAGTCGATCCGCTCGCCCTCGATCGTTCGCTCGACCTCCGTGACGCCCCGGACGAAGGCGCCCTCCCACTCCTCGAGCTCGACGGTCAGCGCCTCTCCCGTGAACTGCTCGGTCGTGCCGCCACGCTCGATCAGGTATACGACCGAGCCGGAGGCGGCGAGCGTCCGCTGGTCCTCGTTGAAGATGATCTCATCGGCGTGGATCCGGTGGGTCGCCTCCCGCTCATCGTCCCGCAGCGTCAGGATGACCCCGCCGCTGAGCCTGATGTAACGCTCGTCGATCTGCTCGAGGGTGAAGTAACGGGTCCGGGTCGCCGCGTCGACGACGAGGGGAGGCGCCTCGTCGGTGCGATCGACCGGGCGGGCGCGCTCGATCTGCTCGGGCGCGATTTCGTAGAAGGCTGCGAGGCGACTCACGAGAGCGGGACGGTCGCCCCGGGTGGACAAGCCGAGTGACTCGAGCCAGCTCACCAGCTCGTGAAAGCTCGAGGTGGCTATGTCCTGGGCGAGGGTCTCGCGAAAGAGGGTCCGCTGCTCGGGCTCTTCGGCCGGCCCGTTGCCGGCAGGCAGGGCCGCGAGTACGCACAGAAAGAGCAGGCCAAGGGAACCGAAGCGCCCGGAAACCTCACGCATCAGGTCTTTCCCGCAGAGCCTCGGCAAGATAGCGGCCCGTGTGCGATGAAGGATGAGCCGCGATGTCGGTCGGTGAGCCGGTCGCTACGATCTCGCCGCCGCCGTCACCGCCCTCGGGTCCGAGGTCTATGACGTGGTCGGCCTGGAGTATCACGTCGATGTTGTGCTCGATCAGCACGACGGTGTTGCCCTTGTCGACGAGCAGCTGGAGCACCTCGACGAGCTTGCGCACGTCCGCGAAGTGCAGGCCCGTCGTGGGCTCGTCCAGGATGTAGATCGTCCTGCCCGTGCCGCGCCTGGAAAGCTCGAGCGCGAGCTTCACCCGCTGCGCCTCTCCTCCCGAAAGGGTGAGTGCGCTTTGACCGAGCCTGATGTAGTCGAGTCCGACCGCATCGAGCGTCTCGAGCTTGCGCCGGGCTGCCGGGATTGCCCGGAAGAAGTCGAGTGCTTCCTCTACGGTCAGTTCGAGCACATCGGCAATCGTCTTGCCCCGGTAGTGGATATCGAGCGTCTCGCGGTTGAACCGTTTTCCGCCGCACACGTCGCAGGTCACGTAGACGTCCGGCAGGAAGTGCATCTCAATGCGTATCGTGCCGGCTCCCTCACAGTTCTCGCAGCGCCCGCCCTTGACGTTGAAGCTGAAACGTCCCGGCTTGTATCCCCGCGCGCGGCTCTCCGGGAGCGAGGCGAACAGATCACGAACGGGGCCGTAGAGCCCCACGTAGGTCGCCGGGTTTGATCGCGGGGACCGGCCGATCGGGCTCTGGTCGATGTTGATCACCTTGTCGAGCGCCTCCACACCGTCGATCGACTCGCAGACGCCTTCCGGCAGGTGGGCCCGGTTCAGCCGGTTCGCGAGAAAGGGGTAGACGACTTCGGAGAGCAAGCTCGATTTGCCGCTGCCGGAGACGCCGGTGATGACGCTCAGGCTACCGAGCGGGATTGACACGTCAACGGATCGCAGGTTGTTCTGCGCCGCCCCGCGAATCTCGAGCCGCGCCCCGTTTCCGGCGCGCCGCTCGGCCGGCAGCGGCATGGCGAGGGTCCCGTTGAGGTACTGTCCGGTCAGGCTCGCCTCGCTCGAGAGGATCTGTTCAAGGCTGCCCGCGGCTACAACCTCACCGCCGTGCACCCCGGCTCCCGGACCGAGGTCCACGATGTGGTCCGCGCTTCGCAGGGTCTGCTCGTCGTGCTCAACCACGATAAGCGTATTGCCAAGGTCGCGCAGACGGATGAGCGTGTCGATCAGCCGCTGATTGTCCCGCTGGTGGAGCCCGATCGTAGGCTCGTCGAGGATGTAGAGCACGCCGACGAGCGAGCTCCCGATCTGGGTCGCGAGCCGGATGCGCTGGGCCTCTCCGCCGGAGAGCGTGGCGGCCTTGCGGTCGAGCGTGAGGTACTGCAGACCGACGCTCTCCATGAACCCGAGTCGATTCGTGATCTCCTTCAGGATCTGCGACGTGATCTGCGCCTCCGTTGCGGAGAGCTCGATCCTCGCGAAGAACCTGTGTGCCTCGGCCACGCTCATCGCCGTGACGTCGTGGATGCTCTTCCCGTGGACAAGGACGGCGAGTGCCTCTGGCCGCAATCTCCTGCCCTCGCAGGCGGTACAGAGCGCCTGGCTCATGAAGCCCTCGAGCCACTCCTTCACGCCTTCGGAGGTCGACTCGAGATACCTCCGCTTCAGATCGTCCATGATGCCCCGGAACGGCGCCTGGTACTCGAAACGTCCGGTCCGCTCTCGATTCTCATAGGTCACGTGTACGGGCTCGTCGGTCCCCTCGAACATCGCCGCTACCGTCGCTCCCGGCAGATCCTCAATCGGCGTATTGAGGTCGAATCCCAGATGCCGTGCGAGACTCTCGAAACGGCTTCGGTTCCACGCGCCCTTGGGGCTGTAGGGCAGAAGCGCGCCCTCGTTGAAGCTCTTCGACCGATCGGGCACGATGAGCGCCGGGTCGAATTCCAGGCGCATGCCGAGACCGCCGCACTCGGGGCAGGCCCCGTACGGGTTGTTGAACGAGAAGAGCCTGGGCTCGAGCTCCGGGAAGCTGATCTCGCTGTCCGGATAGAAGTAGTGCTGGCTGAACGACTGGGTCCGGCCTTCCGCGCCCGTGCCGTCGGTGATGTCGACAAGCCCTCCGGCGAGATCGAGCGCCGCCTCCACGCTGTCGGCCACGCGCCGGCGGCTCTCGGCACCGAGCTTCAGCCGATCCACCACGACCGCGATCGTATGGCGCCTTCCTTTGTCGAGCGAGATCTCCTCCTCGAGCTCGTGCATCCGTCCGTCGATGAACGCGCGGCGGAAACCCGCCCGGACCGCGTCGGCGAGCACCTTGCGATGCTCGCCCTTCTTTCCTCTGATGACCGGTGCCGAGACGGTGATGCGCGCACCCTCGGGCAGCCGCAGGACGCTATCAATGATCTGATCGACCGTCTGCCGCTCTATCCTGCGACCGCTCTTCGGATCGTGCGGAATGCCGATCCGCGCGAACAGCAGCCGGTAGTAGTCGTACACTTCGGTGACCGTGCCGACGGTCGAACGCGGGTTCCGGCTCGTCGTCCTCTGTTCGATGCTGATCGCAGGCGACAGTCCCTCGATGTAGTCGACGTCGGGCTTGTCGAGTCGCCCAAGGAACTGCCGGGCGTAGGCCGACAGTGACTCTACATAGCGTCGCTGGCCCTCGGCGAAGATGGTGTCGAAGGCGAGGCTGCTCTTGCCCGAGCCCGACAGACCGGAGATCACGATGAGGCGATCTCTGGGAAGGGTCAGATCGATGTTCTTCAGGTTGTGCTCACGGGCACCGCGGATGATCAGCCGATCCATCGTCCCGCTACACTACGACGGAGGGCTCACCGGATGCAAGCCGCGACCGCTACCGCGTGGGCACGAGCAGCGGCTCGGGGCGCGGATCGACGAGCTGACGTGCGGCTCGCTCTCCCCATGCGCCCAGCGGGTCGATCTGCGCGAGTACCCGCCACAGGTCGAGGGCGGTGCGGTCGCGCTCGCCCCAGTATGCCGCTCCCAGGTAGTACAGATCACGAAAGAGGCGGCTCTCCTCGAGGTACTCCCGTATCTGCGGGTATCGGCGTGCGCGCTCCATCACATCGACCACGGTTGAGAACTCGTAGGTCGGATCGCGGCGGATCACCGCGTCAATCACCGTCGTCATGGACTGCAGGACCGCCACCGCGGCGTGCCCGGAGGCGCCGTAGTAGCGGCCGAGCCCGACGAAGAGCTCGGCAACCATGCCGCGCGCAGCCGTCGCGCCGGACTCGGGCAGGCGGTACAGCACGAGAAACCGGTCAAGACCGCGCTCGGCAAGAGTCCTCTGAACAGTGATGCCGGCGAGCTCGTCCGGAAGCGGATCGTCGTCGACGAGCCGCAGCAGTTCCTGCTCGTACCGCGCGAAGTCGCGACGAATCCTGTGGAGCGCCGCGAGCTCGTATCGCACGAGCAGATGAGTATCCCCAATCTCGAACCGGCCCTGATGCTCGAGAGCGCGCCGGAAGTAGTCTTCCGCGATCTCAAGATCGCCCACTGCCCGGTAGGCGCGACCGAGTCCGTACAGCGCGTCGGGATCGTCGGGCGAGAGCTCAAGCGCGATGCGCAGGGTCCGGATCGCGCTGCCGAACTCGCCCTGCCCCATCAGTCGCTCGGCGCGCGCGATCTCAAGCCATGCCGGCGAGGCGGCGAATGCCGCGCCGGCAAGGAGAAACAGGATGACAACGCCAACGTATCTTCGAATCACCTGTCTTCAGATATCGGCGGGATCGGACCGACCCTGTACCTACGCTTCGAAGGTCCCGGTGATCAGGAAGAGGAAGACCATCACGAACAGCGCTACCGTTTCGATGATGCCGAGCACGAAGATGTAGTTTCCGGTGCCCTTGCCCGTCTCACCCATCGCGTCCGAAGCGGCCGCCGCTGCCCGGCCCTGGAACCAGGCGGACATACCAATCGCGATTCCGCCGAGGATGCCGGCGCCCAGGATGTACCCGGCGTCCGCCGCGGCCCCGACTGCCTGAGCAAGCCGGTTCATCAGCAGGTACCCGTATATCGTCTGACTCAGCGGGAATCCGACGAAGGCAACCAGGATGAACGGCGCGGGTCGGTTCTGCACGAAGCACTTCTTCCACGCGCCGACCGCCGCCATTCCCGCGGTTCCGGTACCAAGAGCGGATCCGACGGCGGCGAACGCGATCGCCGCTCCTATACCAATCAAACCCCAATTCATAGCCGCACTCCTTACGATGCCGATCTGTTGTTTTCGCTGAAGGGCTGGTACTCGATTCCAGTCCATTCCATTCCAAGATGCCCCGAGAACTCGAGCAGGTTCAGACGAACGCCGTGCACGACAACCGCGAGGCCTGCCATTATCAGGTTGAGCGTGTGGCCGAAGAGAAGGATCACGACCGCGAGCACGGCGGCCACGCCGTCGGTGCCGACGCTTGCGGCCATCTCGTTGAAGGCCTGCGCGATCGCGACGGTCGCAAGGCCGACGGCGAAGAGCCGGATGTAGGAGATGATGTCGCTGAAAGCGCCGATTCCGTCGAACACGATCGTAAACGCGTTCTTCAGTCCGTTCAACACGCCGCCGATGAATCCGTGCTCTGGAGATTGCCCGCTGAAGAGGAAGACGGCCGCCATCCCGCCGCCGATCAGGTAGAGCCCGAAAGCGGGAAACTCGAGCCCGATGAACAGACTCATGATCAGGAAGAACAGGCCGAGGAGGACGCACAGCCAGCCGAGCTGTGCGATCGCCTTGATCGCCGGTTTTTCCCGCAGCTCGCGCAGGAAGTTCCACAGGTGGGCGATCGACAGATGAATCGCGGCCAGGACGAAACAGACCGTCTGTACCGCCTGCGTGCTGCGCGGGTCGAAGGCGTAGAGCTGCGGCACCACGAGATACCGCAGCGGCGCGATTCTGCCGAGCGGCTCATACCCGAACCAGTTCCCGGTAATCGCTCCCCATGCGAGGGTGCTCGTGCTCAGCACGAGCAGCAGCACCCCGCCGTCCCGTGCAGCGCCGCGCCCGCGGGCGAGCAGCATCACCCCCGCGGCGAGCAGGATGGCGCCGTAGCCGGCATCGCCGATGATCATCCCCACGAAGACCACGAAGAAGAGCAGGAAGAAAAGGCTGATGTCGCGCTCACGGTACCCGGGAACCACGCCCAGGAGGTTGAACACGGGTCTGATGATGCGGATCCAGGCGGGGTTCCTGATCTTCGTGGGTACCGCATCATCGGGATCCGGTTCTCGTATGAGGGTGCCCCACCCGTTATTGCTCGCCGCCTGACGCAAGCCGTCCACCGAGTCCACCGGGACATACCCGGTGATGAATGCGATCCGGTCGGCGGTGTCCATGCCAAGACGCACGTGCTCGTCCCGGAGGCGCCGCTCGAGCTCCTCGACGGCGCGAACAAGGCTTCGGCCGTGAACGGCGGACTCGGCAAGGCGTCGGTCCGCCTCCTCGACTCCGGACAGCTCCTGTGCGCGTCGATCCTGAAGCGCGTGGAGCGAAACCTCGGGAATTCGGAACCGCTCCATGCCGGGCCGCAGCGCGACTTCTTCAGGCGATGCCCCGCACGGATGACTCCCGTGCAACCAGATCATCGCGAACCGTACCGCGACCGGACCCCGCTGGAACACGATCGCTCCGTCCGGCGCTCTTCTGCGAAAGTCCTTCGGCGACATGGAGTAGAGATGGACCTCGACCCCCCGCTCGGCGAGCCATCGCAGATCCTCCGGGTCGAAGTCGCCCCAGGATGCTATGCGTCGAATCTCGGAATCGATGCGCTCCAGTGCGTCCGCGTGCTCACGCCGTCGCGCGGCGATCTCGTTGATCGTGGATGCCGTCTCAATCGCACGGTCGAGATCGAATGCCCGCGAGACGTCGGGTGATGACCTACCGTCGGCCGGCGAGCTCTCAGGCCCCCCGTCGATCTGCTCGGTGGGCAGCGCGAGAATCGCAGCCTGGACACTCTCCCGCAGCCCCTGCAGCCTCTCCGTGCGTTCGTCGTGGCGTCGTTCGATCTCCGGATGCAGCAGGCCCAGGCGTTTCAGGTTGGCGAGCTCTTCTTCCCGACGCGAGTCGAGCACGATGATGGTTGCTTTCCTCATGGGTACGATCATGGGACCCCCGCGCCGGCTTTTGCGTCGATCCCCGCCTTCGCAATCTTCCCCCGGACGACCGCCGCGGTCTGCTGGTCGCCGAGGTAGATACGGATCATCCGGATATTCTCCCTGGTCTCAGGGATCTTCACCTTCTCAAAGAGGTTGACCCTCTGGGTGGTAATGCGAAGCTCTTCGCTCAAGAGCTCGTGCTGTCGTTTCAGGATGCGCACCTCTGCGTCAAGCGCGAGCAACCGCTTCAGCGCGTCGATCCCGCGGTCGACCCACAGCGGCATCAGGTACAGGTCGTACGGATGCTCTGTGAACTCAATGCCCTCGAAAACCGGGATGTCGATGCCGGCGATGTTCCCGGTACTCGTGGTGAGCGACCGAATCTCGAGCAGATCTTCGAGTCCGACCTCCTCCCCGAAGACCTCGACCCAGCTCATCGTCTCCCGGTACAGACGCTCGCGCTCGCCGTCCTTCGCGCGCATCTCCGCTTCCACCTGACGGATCACCATCTGCAGCTGCTGCTTCTTCAACTGCAGCGTCGGCAGGTAGCGCTGAAACCGCTTGAGCGCGTCCTTCTGATGTTTCAGCTCATTTTTGGTGAGCTTGACCTGAGCCATCTTCAGGCACTCTCCTCGTCGGCGCCCGCGGCGCGGCCCTTCGGCCAGAACTTGTTGATCAGATCCGTTCGGAGTCCCGTCTCGGCCGGCTCGAAGCACTCGGCAAGAATCTCCCATCCACGGTCGAGCGCCTGCTCGAGCGGGATGTTCACCGAGAGGTCCATCATGCTCGACTCGAACATCTCTCCGTAACGCAGGAGCTTCTGATCCCAGTCGGACATCCGGAAGCCCATCGACTTCTTCTCCATCGACTCCTTGTAGTTGGCGTAGAGCGTTACCATGCCGTCCATGATCCCGCGGTGGTCTTCGCGGGTATCGCTGTTAACCAGCTGCTTCAGTCGGGAAAGCGATCCGAACGGTTCAATGCGGCCGTTGCGCAGGTAGTACTGGCCTTCGGTGATATACCCGGTATTGTCCGGCACCGGATGCGTCACGTCGTCGCCGGGCATCGTCGTCACGCCGAGGATCGTGATCGAGCCGGCCCCCTCGAAATCGACCGCCTTCTCGTAGCGTGAAGCGAGCTGGCTGTACAGGTCGCCGGGGTAGCCGCGGTTCGACGGCACCTGTTCCATCGTGATCGCGATCTCCTTCAGGCTGTCGGAGAAGTTCGTCATGTCGGTCAGCAGCACCAGCACCTTCTTCCCGTTCAGCGCGAACCGTTCGGCGACCGCCAGCGCGATATCCGGCACCAGCAGACACTCGACGACCGGGTCGCTCGCCGTGTGAACGAAGAGGATTGTACGGCTCATCGCGCCTCCCTCCTCGAGCACTTCCCGGAAGTAGAGATAGTCGTCGTACTTGAGCCCCATTCCTCCCAGGATGATCATGTCGACCTCGGCCTGCATCGCCACGCGCGCGAGCAGCTCATTGTACGGCTCGCCGCTGACGCTGAAGATCGGCAGCTTCTGACTCTCGACGAGCGTGTTGAACACGTCGATCATCGGGATACCGGTACGGATCATATTACGCGGGATGATGCGCATCGCCGGATTCACCGACGGCCCGCGAATCTCGATCAGGTCCTCCTCGAGTCCCGGCCCCTTGTCGCGGGGGTTCCCGCTTCCGTCGAATATCCGGCCCAGCAGGTTATCGCTGAACGACACCTGCATAGGGCTCCCGAGGAACACCACCTCGTCACCGGTGGAAACCCCACGACCGCCGGTGAAAACCTGGAGCGAGACCTGTGTCCCGTTCAGTCGGATCACTTCCGCCAGGCTCTTTCCATGGGACGAGGTGACCATCGCCAGGTGCCCGTAGCGCACATCCTCGGCAGTTACCGTGATAACGTTGCCTGCAATGGATTCGATCCTGCTATAGACCTTTCGCATGGGAGCTCCTATCGCATCTCGCCGACGATCGAGACCGCATTGTCCTCTACCCCGGCCCGCACGGAACCAACAGCCTTCCCGATGTCCGCCACCAGTTCCTTGAACCCATCGCTCTGCCACTCGGCTCCGTTGAGGTCGAGAAACCGCTGGCGAAGCCGCGCGAACCAGGTCCGTGCCTCTTCTTTCTGTCCGAAGTTCAGACGAGCCGTGAGGAGGTCGAACAGGATCCCGAAGGTATACTTCTGTCGCTCCACGCTCACCGCCGCGTCCACCGGGTCGAACGCGTTCTGCTGCAGATAGACCGCGTCGGCAAACTCGCTCTTCAGATACCAGACGTAGTCGTCGAGACTCGTTCCTTCCTCGCCGACGACCTTCATCATCTGCCCGACTTCATCGCCGTGGTGCAGCACTTCCCTCGCGTACTCCACCATGCCCCGATCGATCGACCCCGTATACTTGCTCCACGACTCGAGCGGATGAATCGAAGGGTACCGTCGCGCATCCGATCGCTCGCGCGAAAGCCCGTGGAATGCACCAACAACCTTGAGCGTGGCCTGGGTCACCGGTTCCTCGAAATTCCCGCCGGCCGGGCTCACCGTACCGCCGATCGTGACCGACCCGCGACCGCCGTCACGCAAGGTGACCACTCCGGCTCGCTCGTAGAAGGCGGCGATCACCGACTCGAGATAGGCAGGAAAGGCCTCCTCGCCGGGGATCTCCTCCAGGCGGCCGGACATCTCGCGCATCGCCTGTGCCCAGCGGCTCGTGGAGTCGGCAAGGAGAAGCACGTTCAGTCCCATCTGCCGGTAGTACTCGGCGATGGTCACCGCGGTGTAGACCGAGGCCTCTCGTGCCGCGACGGGCATCGAGCTCGTGTTGCAGATGATGACGGTTCGTTCCATGAGCGTGCGGCCGGTGCGCGGATCGATCAGCTCGGGGAACTCACGCAGCGTCTCAACGACCTCGCCGGCGCGCTCACCGCAGGCGGCGACGATTACGATATCCACGTCGGCATTACGACTGGTGATCTGCTGGAGTACGGTCTTGCCTGCACCGAAGGGACCGGGGATGCAGTAGGTCCCGCCGAGCGCCACCGGGAAGAAGGTGTCGATGATGCGCACTTTCGTCATCATGGGATCAACCGGTTTGAGTCGCTCGGCGTAGACATCGATCGGGCGCTTGACCGGCCACTCGAACATCATCGTGACCGGAACCTCGGTACCTGAGGAATCCTCGAGCAGCGCGATCCGGTCGGTGACGACGTACTCGCCCTCGGAGGCGACTTCCTTGACGGTGTAGGTTCCGTACCGGTTGAAGGGAACCATTACCCGGTGTTCGAAGATGCCCTCGGGAACCACGCCGAGCGTATGGGCCCGTTCCACCTGATCGCCAGGCGACACCTTCGGGGTGAAGCGCCATCTGGTTTCCCGGTCGAGCGCTTCAATGTAGACTCCACGGTCGAGGAAGAAGCCGCACTGCGCGGCGAGCTCCGGCAGCGGGTTCTGCAGCCCGTCGTACACCTTCGCAAGCAGCCCCGGCCCGAGCTCGACGGCGAGCAGCTCACCGGTAAACTCCACGTGGTCCCCGACGCCGAGTCCCGTCGTCATCTCGAAGACCTGGACCTCCGCACGAGACCCGCGAATACGAATGACCTCGCTCTTCAGACGACGGCGCTCATCACCGCTGTACGTGTCAATATAGCCCACCTCGTTCAGGGCTACCTCGCCCTCGACCTCGACGGAGACCATATTGCCGTTCACGCCGATGACTGTTCCTCGTGACTGGCTCATTCGCTCTGCTCCTGGTAGTAGTCGTTCATGATCTGCTCGCTGATGCGCCGGAACCTCGCCTCCCCTTCTCTGCGGTCGAACCGGCGCCTGCGTGCGAGAATCTGAAGGCGTAGATAGTGGATCGCTATACGGTCGAGGTCAAAATAGTGTCCCACTTCGAGCTCGTCGAGAGAGAACCATCGGGCTCGATCGAGGGCGTCTTCGCCGGAGAGCGGGGATTCGTGGCCCATAGCCTCACGGGCCGCATCAGTGATGTACGCCGAGCCGTCGCCGTGATCCCCGCGCTCGTCGGACCGCAGATAGTGCCCCGGTTCAACGGACCGGCGTCCTGCGCGAAGGCGCACGAGCGCGTTTCGCAGACCTCGCTCATACGCTATCCAGGCCTGAAGCGTGGGATTCGGCGACGACAGCTCTTCCTGCGGCGGATCTATCGTCGCGCTCGCAACGAGGCGGAAATCAGAACCCGTGAGATGGTCGGCGAGCAGCTCCAGGAAGTCCGACGGCTCAATCGCGTCGCGCTGTTCGTAGTTGAGGAGCGGCAGGCTCGCGACCAGGAAGTAGTACTGACTCACGCCAGCCCCTACGCGTCCTGTGCAGCCTCGCGAATCGTGTCCGCGAGCCGGGAAGTAACGTAGGCCGACAGCCCTTCGGCGATCGCATCCACAGTGAAGTCGTAGTATACCCCGCCGTCACGGGTGGAGATCCGAAAGCCGTTTTTCACGCCGGGGGCCGCTTTGAGCTCGGTGCCGGAGGCGAGCTGTTCCGCGAGCCTGGACCGGAGCGACGACTCGAGCTTCTCGAGATCCTCCCTGGAGAGGAGCACCTCGACCGACGCGTCCCTGCCGCCCGCCCACGCCTTGACCACCGTCTCGACGGCGCGCTCGAGCACGCCGGCATCGAAACTCTGCTCCACCGCCCGCTCGACCACGGCTCGCAGGATCGCGGTGAGCTGCGACTGAACGTTCAGCACGAGATCCCTCGCGGCTTGTCTCACAGCCTCCCTGCCGGCGGCCTCCTGTCGAGCGCGGTCGCTTCTCGCCTCCTCGACGATCTGGGCAGCCCGCGTGTGGGCCCCGGAGGTGATCTCCTCGGCCTTCTCTTCAGCCGCGGCGATAATCTGCTGCGCCTGCTTCTCCGCGCCCTGTACGCCTTCGGCCTTGATCGCCTCGATGAGTTCCTTAAGCTGCGTATCCATGATGACCTCGTGATCTCGGATTGGGACACATGAATAGTAATGGATCTCATCGCCCGGGTTCAAGGGAGAATTGGAGATTTCAGCTCGTCACTACACCTCTCCGAGCCGCAGATCCCCGTGAATCTTGAACGCATTACGGTCGCGCTCGACCGTCAGGTGACGGTGCGGGAAGTAGTACGCCAGCTTCTTCTGCACGAGGTCGACCGCTTCCCGCTCGATCTGCGAGCGAACCTGCGGCGGAACATTCGCGAGCGTGACCATATCCACCTGCACGACATACCCTCTTCCGAGCCGGGAGCCGTACCCCGCGGTGAAGCTCGCGCCCACGTTGAACAGTCCGTCCTGCGCGCGGTTCGACGTCGTTCCGTGGCGGGGCCGCGCCGGGTGAAGCTCATAGTGGTCCCCGTACCTCGCCTCGAGCTCGTCGTTCACGCTGTCGAACAGGCGCTTGAGTGTCGCGTCGAACTCGACGAGACGGGGATGCCTCACCAACGCACCTCCCAGATGATCGGCTCCGTTGCGGCAGCAACCTCGGAGAGCGGGACGGTGAACGAGGCGGCGCGCGCCCCGGCGACCGTCTGCCCGCCGGCGGACACCACCGGCCGGGGCGGTCGAAGCTCGAAGCGCAGCTCGTACCCCTCGAGGCTCCGGGCGAGCTCCTGCGCCTGAGGGGCGCCGCGCCCCTCGGCAACGACCTGCCGCCAGAGCCCGTCTTCCTCGGAAAGCCGCACCTCAAGCGATACGGCGCCGAGCAGCGCGCGAAGCGCGTCCAGGTGGGCGAAGTCGATCCGCGCGGAGACGGTCACCAGATCATCGCCCCGGCTGATTCGGTGCGATCGCAGCCGGAGTCCGTCGATCTGGAGGACAGCGCGGTCGAAGTCCCTTCGGCCGACCGGTATGGGGCGAGCCGCATCGCTGTCGTCGAACACCCCGGTCTCCCACGCCTCACGGTCAATGCGGTAGACGAAGTCGACCGTGCCTGACCCGTTCTCTCTGAGCGTGACCGTCGTTTCGGTGCTGAGGCAGCTGCTGAGGGAGACGCCGAGTACGAAGACGGCAAGCGCCGGAGCGAAAAAACGTCGCGTGGACGGCAGTATTCTCATAGGGCGATAGTAGTGCAAGAGCTCGCATGAGCCAAGCTGCTCGAGCGGCGTGGGTACGCGGCTCGTTTAGGCAGGCGGTCACTGCAGGTGGACGTCGGTCCGCCCGAATCCTCCTTCCTCCGGCCTCGCAAACTCAAAGTGAGCCACGTGGGTGTGTCGGCGAAGCAGATCGCGCACGCCCTGCTGCAGCACGCCCTCTCCCATACCGTGGACTATCCCGAAGTCGGACAACCCGAACAGAAGGGCGCGGTCGATCTGGCGCTCAACCGCCGCAAGGGCGTCTTCGAGCCTGTACCCGCGAAGATCGAGCTCGAAGGCAGGAGCCTGCTCACCGCCGACCGCACCGGCGTAGCTGACCGAAAGACCCTCCGCCCTGCGGCGAACAGGCACGAGATCCTGCTCCTCAACCGGCAGGCGCACCGGTCCAAGCTGCACGACCCAGGTAGAACCCTTGCCCCGGCGATGGACCACGCCCTCCTTGCCGCTGCTTCGTACGCGCACGGCCGTGCCTTCGGCGAGTTGAAGGTCCGGGCGAAAGGAGTCGTTGTCCTGCCCGTCAGGCCGACGCCCCACCGGCCCCGACGCCTCGCGCTCTCGTGCGAGTTCCTCGCCCGTCTCCGCGATATAGGCCTTCACCGCCTGTGTCTTCTCCCTCGTGAGCTCACCCTCCCGGATCTCACGCACGAGGTTCTCGAGTCGGCTTCGCGCTTCGCCTGCCCACTGCTCGAGCTCCCGGATCTTCCCGCTTCGCAGCTCACGCTCACGCCGATCGAGCTCATCGGCGCGAGCCGACATCGAGCGGGCCTGCGCCTCTAACTCCCGCTCGCGCTCGCCGACCCGCTGTTCGTGGTGGCGCAGCTCCTGCTCCCGGTCCGTGAGGCGGCGGATGATCCGCCCGGTGTCGTACTCCTCGCCGGCCAGGTACGCCTTCGCCTGCGTGGTGACCGAGCGCAGAATCCCCATCTGCGCGGCGATCTCCACGGCGTGGCTCGAGCCGGGCACGCCGGGGATAATGTGGTACGTAGGGCGAAGGCTGTCCGGATCGAACTCGACCGACGCGTTCAGCGCCTGCGGATGGGTGAACCCGTAGTGCTTGAGCCTCCCGTGGTGCGTCGTGACGACGGTGAACGGCCGCCGCCGGAGCAACTCGTCGAGCATCGCCATCGCGAGGGCCCCGCCCTCTTCCGGGTCGGTTCCCGAACCGAGCTCATCGAGGAGCACCAGGGATGTGTCGTCGGCATGGTTGAGAATCCGGGCGATGTTGCGCATGTGACCGGAGAAGGTCGAGAGGTTCTGCTCGATGCTCTGCTCATCGCCTATATCGGCGTACACGCCCGAGAAGACGGGCAGCTCACTTCCGGGCGCCGCAGGGATCTCGAGCCCGAACTGGTTCATCAGGGCGAGCAGTCCGATCGTCTTCAGGGTCACGGTCTTGCCGCCGGTATTGGGTCCGGTCACGATGAGGACGCGCTTGTCTTCCGGCATATCGACGTTGATGGGAACCGCGGCGTCGCCGAGCAGCGGATGCCGAGCCCGGCGAAGGAGGAGTCGCCGGGCGCCGAGGTCCGCGCGTTGGCACGAGTAGTCCTGCGCGAAGCGGGCACGGCACAGAGCACGGTCGGTTTCAACGGCAAGCGCGACCGTCTCCCGCAGCGTCTCGATCGCCTCCCGGCAGAAGCGCGAGAGGTCGCGCATGATCCGCAGCAACTCGTTACGGTACCGGTTCTCAGCTTCGACCACGGCGTTGTTGCGGACGACGAGCTCCTCCGGCTCGACGAAGATCGTCGCCCCCGACCCGGAGACCTCGTGCACGATGCCGTGGAGCTTTCCGCGATGGTCTGCCTTCAGCGCGAGCACGGTGCGTCCGTCACGCTGCGTCGGCACCGTCGCACTGAGCAGCCGTTTCACGTCGTCGCGCTGAGCGAGCGCGGCGGCGCTCTTCTGAAGGTCCTGCTCGGCCCGCAGGATCTCGCTCCGGATCGAACGCAATTCGGGGATCTCGCGCTCACGCACCGAACCGTCCGGGTCGACGTACCGGAAGAGCCGCTCGTAGACCGGATGCACCGGCGGGTGGTCGCCGACGAACTCCGCGAGACGGTCGGTCAGCGGCGCTGCCGCCCGCCCGCCCGTGCGCGCCTGCTCGGCCGCGGCATACAGATACTCGTGCAGCGCAACCGAGCTCTTCGTGAACTGCGCGATATTCGCGAGCTCGAGCGGCTCGAGCACAACACCTTCCCTGGACAGGCGTTCAAGGATGCCGGTAACCGGTGGGAACCCGAGGTCAGGAGACTCCACGGTGCTGGCAAGACACGACTTCAGGACGCCGACGCGGTCGAGCAGGGCACGGATACGGTCGGGGTCGGTCTGCACGCGCTCGCGACGGATCGCCGTCGAGGCTTCGTCGGTGAGGCACCGGTCGCGGACCCGGCCGCGGATCTTCTCGAACTCGAGCACCCGCAAGCCGTGCCGGTTCATCGCTGCTCCCCGCTCATACCGACTACAGGAGAGTCTGCCTGAAGCAGCATCTGGTGAGCCGACGCGACGAACCGGTAGCTCGCTCCGGCCGGACCGGAGACGAGCATGAGCGGCGGCGCCTTCGCCTCGTCG
>SKQU01000216.1 GCA_007118855.1 Spirochaetaceae bacterium | reverse complement strand
GTCCAGGAGCCAGCTCACCGTGATCGACGTGGGGCCTTCGGGACCGTCGGAGGGACAGGTCACGACGAGCTCCCGCGGACTCTCCCAGCGCGGCTGGTCGGGAACCTCGAGCGCGATCTCGAGCCTCGCGAAGTGAGAGAGAAAGGAGCGGTCCAGGAGCTCGAGGTAGTGGTCGGTGGGTATGTTGCCGTACAGGAAGATCCGCGCGTTCGACGGATGGTAACAGGTCCGGTGGAACCCCAGGAAGTCCTCGTAGGTCAGATCCGGGAGAACCGTCGGGTCGCCTCCGGAGTCGAATCCGTACGGCGTATCCGGCAGGAGCGCGCGGTGCGACCAGCGGCCGGCGACCGAGTCGTGGTTCGCGTAGGTGCCCTTCATCTCGTTGTAGACGATACCGGTGAGCTCGAGCCGGCCGTCGGGGGCGATCCGGATGCGGTGACCTTCCTGACGAAAGAGCTCCTGCTGCAGGAGCGGGAAGAAGACCGCGTCGCCGTACACCCGCATGATGTTGAACAGATCCTGCTCCACCGTGCTCGACGCGGGGTAGATCGTCTTGTCCGGATAGGTCATGGCGTTCAGGAAGGTGTTCAGGCTCCCCTTGACGAGCAGGATGAACGGGTCCTTGAGCGGGTAGTTCCGTGAGCCGCAGAGCACCGAATGCTCGAGGATATGCGCGACCCCGGTCGAATCGGCCGGCAGCGTCTTGAACGCGAACCCGAAGAGGTTCTCACGGTCGTCATTCGAGACGTGGTACACCTCCGTGCCGGTCACGAGGTGGCGCAGACGCACGCCCGTCGCCCGGAACTCGGGCAGCGGTTTCTCATCGATCAGTTCAAAGCCGTGTCTGTTCACCTTCGCCTCGCAGGGCCTCGAGCATACCCCTCACATAGTGCCACGAATTCGCACCCGCGCGACAGAGGGCGGCAGACAGTCCTGCCCGCAGGTACTCCCGCGGAACCGGCGCCCCGGACGCGCTGCCGGACGCACCGCCTGTGGCGACGTCGCTGATCGTGCGGATCACGAGATAGGGTATCTCGTGCACCGTCGCGACGAGGCCTATGCTCGCGCCCTCCATCTCGACCGCATCGCCGCCGAAGTCGCGCGCGAGTGCCGCTCGCTCGCCCGGGTCGTCGACGAACCGGTCTCCGGTGAGAACCCGGCCGCAGATCGCTCTCCCCTGAGGCGGGTCGATCGCCCGCGCGACGGCGAGCATGAGCGGGTCGCAGGCGAGCTCCCGGTAGCCGGTGCCGGGGATGCGGCCCGGGGCGAACCCGCAGGCCGAGGCGTCCACGTCGTGCTGGATCGTGTCGCGCGCGACCACCACGTCGCCCACTTCGAGATCGTCGCGCAGCGCGCCGGCGAGTCCCACGCAGAGGATGCGGCGGGGCCTGAACCGGTTGATCATGTACCCGGTTACCATGGCCGAGAGGGTCTTGCCGGCGCCGGTTCTCGACACAACGACCGGGACACCCGCGACGGACCCTTGCGCGAAGCGAAAGCCGCGCCACTCGCTTCGCATCCCCACCGTCATGCCCCGGATCACCGCCTCGAGCTCCCCGTCCATCGCGCCGAGCACGAGAGTCACCCCGATCGCTCCAGGAACCGGATCGCCTCCTCCAGGCGCGAGAGACCGTCGCAGAGCGTGGCCCGCGAGGTCGCGAGGTTCATGCGAAAGAACCCTTCGCCGTTGTCGCCGAACTGCCTGCCGTCGCTCAGCCAGAGCGCCGCTTCCTCCAGGAGCGCCCGCTCGGCCTCGCAATGCGTCGTCCCGGTCCCGCGCAGGATCGCGCGCAGGTCGAGCCAGGCGAGGTAGGTGCCCTCGATCGGCGAGATCGTCACCGTGCGGTCGGACCCGAACCGCCGGTCGAGCTCGCAGGCGAGCCATGCGATCTGCGAGTCGAGGTAGCCGGTGAGCGCGTCGAGCCAGTCGGCGGACGAGGCGTAGGCGGCGTGCGACGCCTCCATGGCGAGGATGTTCGCAAGGGTCATACCGAGCCGGCCGAGCGTCGAGGAGAATCGCGCGCGAACCTCGGCCGCCGGAACGACGACATGAGCGGCGGCGATTCCCGCGACGTTGAAGGTCTTGCTCGCCGAGTGGCAGGCCACGGTGCGCGCGGCGACCTCGGGGCCCAGATCGGCGAAGGGCGTGAAGGAGGCCCGGGCCCGGCGCAAATCGCAGTGGATCTCGTCGGAGACGACGGTGAGGTCATGACGCAGGCAGAGCTCGGCGAGCGCGCCGAGCTCGCGCCTCGACCAGACGCGACCGACCGGGTTGTGAGGCGAGCACAGGAGCAGCATCCGGGTGCGCGGGCCGATCACCGACTCGAGATGATCGAGGTCCATCGAGTAGTGCGCGCCGTACGGAGAGCTCGCGTCGGCGTGTCGCTCCTCGATGAGCGGGTTGAGCACGAGCTCGCGGCCGTTGTCACGTACTGCGTCGAAGAAAGGATAGTAGACCGGCGTCTGGATGACGACTTCGTCTCCCGGCTCGGTGAAGGCGAGGATCGCCGCCCGCACGGCCGGCATCACCGCGGGCGCCTGGACGAGCCACTCCTCCTCGATCCGCCACCCGTTGCGCTCGCGCTGCCAGTCGCAGAATGCGCGCCGGTGATCGGCCGGCTCGAAGGTGTAGCCGTAGACCGGATGTGCGATCCTCGCGGCGAGCGCCTCTCGAACCGCAGGCGGGCAGGCGAAGTCCATGTCCGCGACCCACATGGGCAGAAGCGGCCGCCCCGTGGAGTTCCGGGGGCGGCGGTCCCACTTGTAACAGTTGGTGCCGCGGCGCTCGGGAAGCACATCAAAGGTATCGGCAGGGACACTCATGGATAGGCGATAGTATACGGGCTGCGCGGCTGTTATCCTACCGGCATGCTGAGCGTTGAGGTGGCCCGTTTCCGGGCACGCGTCCTGTCCGCGCTTCGCGCGTTCTTCGACGAGCGCGGCTACCTGGAAGTCGACACGCCGGTGCTCGCGGCCGAGCTCATCCCGGAAGCGCATATCGAGGTGTTCGCGACCGAGCTCATCGACCCGCAGGAGCCGGAAGCCGGCGCAGAGCGCTATCTCGTGCCGTCGCCGGAAGTGTGGATGAAACGACTGCTCGCGCGCGGATACGGGAACATCTACTGCCTGGGGAAGGTCTTTCGCAACAGCGAGAGCCGCTCACGCATGCACCGTCCGGAGTTCACGATGCTCGAGTGGTACACCGTGGAAGCCGACGCGTACAGCCAGGAGGCCCTTGCCGGAGAGCTTCTCGCCTGCCTCTGCGATCGCCTGTGCGGGCCCGTTCCCGGGGCCGAAGGATGCCGGGCAGTCGGCGCGCCGGTCGAGCGGCTGACGGTCGCCGAGAGCTTCGCCCGCTACGCCCGGATCGAAGGCTTTCGCTTCGGCGAGCCAGGAGGTCTGCGCCGCGCCGCGGCGCAGCTCGGATTGCGCGTCGGTCCGCAGGAGACCGACGAGGACCTGTTCCAACGCATCCTGTTGACCCACGTGGAACCGAGGCTGCCCACCGATCGCCCGGTGATCCTTGCCGACTACCCTTCGCTCGTGCCGACGCTCGCGCGCGTGCGCGGCGCCACCTGCGAACGGTGGGAGCTCTACCTTGCGGGCATGGAGATCGCGAACTGCTACACCGAGGAACGCGACCCCGCGCGCCTCACGGAGTTTCTCACGCACGAGTCCGAACGGAAGCGAGACGCGCGGGTTCCGCATCCGCCGGCGGAGTCGCTGCTTGAGTTCGCGGCGGCACCGGAGTGCAGCGGCGTGGCGCTCGGCGTCGACCGGCTCGTCATGGCGCTCCTGAGCCTCCGAGACATCGCGGGGGTAATACACTTCCCGTAGTTTTGGTATACTCCGCATCACAACTGATAGCAGAGGTAATGAATGATCAAGGCCGGCCAGATTTCGAAGGGGCACTGTCTCATGTGGAAGGACGAACCGTACCTCGTCGCGGACCGCGAGTTCGTCAACCCGGGAAAGGGCGCCGCCTTCGTGCGGGTGAAGCTGAAGAACATACGCACCGGACGGGTGCTTCAGGAGACGATCAGGACGAACGATTCGGTCGAGGAGGCCGACGTTTTCGACCGTGACGCCCAGTACCTGTACGCGGACGACGCGCACTACTACTTCATGGACGCTGAGACCTACGATCAGTTCGCCGTGCCGCGCGAAGGCCTCGAGGACAGGGTCTACTACATGAAGGAGGGCGACACCTATCGCATCACCATGTGGGAGACCAACCCCATCGACGTCATCGTTCCCCTGAAGACGGTGCTCGAGGTGACCGAAGCCGAGGAGGCGATCCGGGGCGACACGGTCACGGGCGCGACGAAGCCTGTGAAGACGGAGACGGGCCTCGAGGTCAAGGTGCCGCTGTTCATCAAGAGGGGAGACCGCATCCTGGTAAACACTGAAAGCGGGGAGTACGTGGAGCGGGTCAACGAATAGGGTTTTTTTTACCGATTAGGGGGTGTTATTCCTTTTCGTTTTGGTTTATAATAGGGTAGTCGATCCGAATCGGAGTGATGCCATGAGAGTAACGACAAAAGGGCGCTATGCCCTCCGCGCGATCACGAACCTCGCCCTCGCGGGGTCTGAGCGGCCGGTGCCCATCAAACGGATCGCCGCGGAGGAAGCCATATCGCCGGAGTTTCTCGAGCAGATCTTCTTCAAGCTCAAGAAGTCGGGAATCATCAGCTCGGTCCGGGGGCCTGGAGGCGGCTTCATGCTCGAGAGCGACCCTGCCGACGTGTCCGTGAAGGACATCTTCGAGGCGGTCGGCGAAGGCCTTGCGATCACTCCGTGCACCGGTGAGAAGGACTGCGAACGGCAGGAGATCTGCCTCGTCCACGACGTCTGGAAGGAAGCGAGCGTCCATATCGTCGGCTACTTCGAGAACCTCACGCTGAAGCGTGTCATGGAAATGCACGAGGACAGGTCGCTCGACGAGGTGATCAGCGACAAGGAGTTCACGGTTCCGTAGCACTCTCTGGCACCGGGAGGTCCTTCACGTGGAGATCCCTCTGCGGGAAGGGTATCTCGATGCCGTTCTGACGGAACGCGCGCCAGATCTCCATGATCGTCTCCGAGCGCGCGAGATGCCGGTCTTTGGCGTTCCTGATCGGGATCACCAGGATCACGGTGATTCCTGAGTCGTCGAAACTCCTGAACACCACGCGAGGGTCCCGCTCTTGCTGCCGGTACGAGTTCCGGTCGGCAACCGCGAGGAGCACCGACTTCACCCGGTCAAGGTCCGAACGGTAGGACACCTGGACCTGCGTGCGCAGCATGATGCTCGGATCATCGTATGACTGGTTATGCACGACGCTCTCCACGATCTGACGGTTGGGCACGATGAGCGTCTCGTTGGAGATCGTGTTCACCACACTGTAGAGGATGCGTATCTGCTGCACGTCGCCTTCGAGCTCGTCGATGTTGATCCGGTCGCCTTCCTTGATAGGCTGACTGAGGATGATCATGATGCCGGCGAAGAAGTTGGCCACCACCCCCTGCAGCCCGAATCCGATACCAAGACCGAGCACACCAAAGATCACGGCGAGCGAGGAGAGGTTGATCCCGACGATCGACAGCCCGATCACGATGACGAGCACGATGACGCCGTAGCGCGCGAGGCTCAGAAAGGAGAACCGGCGCGACGGATCGAGGTTGAGCCGGTTCAGCACTCCATGCTCGAGCACGCGTCTGGTCTGGTTGCCCGCCCACGTTGCCAGGTAGAAGATGGGAAGCAGCAGGATGATCGTGACCACCGATATGCGCGTCGTACCGGCGGTGAAGAACGGCTCGCGAAGGAAGGCGACAATCGATTGCAGGCTCTCGATGATCTGATCCCCAAAGAGGTTCGCGCCGAGCAGGACGACCGTGAGCGCGAATCCCGTACGGTAGAGGATCCGGAACCACCGCATCACCATTGTGCGCGCGCGTTCGCTCAGCTGGCTGCGCCCGACGAGCCGCCGGACGAAGATGACGAGCACACGGATGGCCACGAAAAGCGCGGCAAGCGGAAGCACGAATCCGGCGATGAGGTCACCCCAGGAGATCGCGAGGGTCGTGCCGTCGAACTCGATACTCGCCCTGAGGAACCCCTGAACTACCTCGACGAGCGAGCTCACGCGTCCTCCAGGTAGGCGGCTATGCGACCCGCGGTCTCCTCGTCGATGATCGACCGCCTGCGGGCACGCTCGGCGAGATCCGCGATCGTCACGGCGGCGTGCACCCGGATGCCGGCTTCCGCGAGCTCCCCCGCCCCGCCCGCGCGTCCTCCGCGCTCGACGAGCACCACGAGGTCGCTCACCTCGAGCCCCTCCTCTCGAAGCACCGCGGCCGCTTCGAGTTTACTCCGACCGGTCGTGATGAGATCATCCACGAGCACCGCGCGCTCACCGGGGCGCCACTCGCCCTCGATCCGGTTGCCCGTGCCGTGCGGCTTCGCCGGAAGCCGGGGGTAGATCAGACCGACGCCTGTTCGAAGCGTCACCGCGGTCGCAAGCGGCAGCGCCGCGACGGGCACCGCGGCAAGCCGGTCGGCACGGAGCCCCGCAAGCAGCGCTTCATAGGCGAGGGCCGCGGTCCGAAGCGCATCTGCGCTGCTCTGCAGCCGTCGCAGGTCGACGTAGAACGGCGAGACTTTCCCGCTCTTGAGCGTGAACTCGCCGAATCGCAGACACCCGGTGTCGAGGATCGCGTCGAGGAGCGCGGTGCCCGCAGCCCGGGTCCCGGCGCCGCGCTCGACGTCTGCGCCGGGAGAGGGCGCACGACCCACGCACCGGTCCCGCGCCTCGCGGAACCGCTCCACGAGGTCCCGCGCCGCCGCCCGCGGGTCGTCGGCTCCTGAGATGCCGCGGGCCACCACCGGAAGCAGCCCCAGCCCGTCGGGACCGAGCCCGGCCGCCACCGCCTCGTCGATGCTCCCGCCCTGCGCGCCGATCCCCGGCGCGAGCAGCCAGGCGTCCTGATGCGCGGCGCGCACGGTCGCGAGCGCCTTTGAGTCGTTACCCGCGACGACCAGGCCTACCTCTCCGTCCCAGGCGAGCGCGCGCCCGGCCACGACCAGGGCGAGCGGCACCCCGCCCACCTGCAACTCCTGGAAGTCCGCCGCGCCGGGATTGCTCGTGCGGCAGAGCACGAAGATCGCGAGCCCGCTCGCCGTGAACGGCGCCACCGAGTCGTGTCCCATATAGGGACTCACCGTCACCGCGTCCACCCCGAGCGCGCGGCAGGCGGCGGCGTAGGCCTCGGCGGTCGCCCCTATGTCGCCGCGCTTCGCGTCGAGGATGACCGGGATGTCGTCGGGAACCGCGGCGACGGTCCGGGCGAGCGCCTCGAGGCCCGCCGGGCCGTGCTGCTCGTAGAAGGCGATATTCGGCTTGTAGCAGAGCGCGAGCTCCGCGGTAGCGTCGATCAGGCGTCGGTTCGCGTCGAGCAACCGCGCGGCCGGATCAGAGCTACCGGGCTCGAGGCGGGGGTCGAGTCCCACGCAGAGGAGTGAATCGATCCGGTGGGCGCGCAGGGAAAGCCTTTCAAAGAAACTCATTCGGGCCATCTTGCTCGCGCGGCGCCCCGGTTGTCAACTATAATGAGCCCGGAGGGACCATGGTACGACTTCAGCGCGATGAGTGCGCGCTCCTGGTGATCGACGTTCAGGAACGCCTGCTGCCGGTGATCCACACGGCGAAGGAGATCGAGCGGCGCGTCGCCACGGCGGTCACCGGGGCACGCATGCTCGGCCTGCCGGTCCTCGTGACCGAGCAGTACCCGAAGGGACTCGGCCGGACGACCGGGTCGGTCGCCTCTGCGCTCAAGGGGATCGCCCCGATCGAAAAGTCGCGGTTCAGCTGCTGCGGCGTGGAGGGAGTCGACCGTGCGCTCGCCGACCTCGAGCCGCGGACCATCCTGATCGCCGGCATAGAGACGCACGTCTGCGTGATGCAGACCTGCCTCGATCT
>SKQU01000241.1 GCA_007118855.1 Spirochaetaceae bacterium | reverse complement strand
TTCACGCTTCGACCCGGGACCTATACGATCGCGGTCGAGGCGCGCGGCTATCAGCCCTGGCGTACCCGCGTGACGCTCGACTCCAACCAGATGGTGCACGCGGTTCTCTCACCGCCCCGCGCGACGGTTCTCCTCGAGATCCCGTCGGAGCTCCTCAACCCTCGCGTGCGCGACCCGTGGAGGCTGATCGACTTCTACATCAACGAGCGCCTCCAGCGCGACGCACGCGTGGAGGTCGATCCCGGCTACCACCTGATCACGATCGTCTCAGGCGGGATCGCGATCGAGCAGGAGTTCTACTTCGAGGCGGGGTACACCTATACGATCGAAACGATCCTGAGGCTCGTACTCTACGAGCGACGCTGAAAGAGGCGGCACCCGGCGCCGCGCAAGGGAGCCGGCTACGCGTAGTAGGCGCGGGCCGCTGCCTCCCCCACCCGCTCGACAAGAAGCGCCTTCGCCTCGACCGGGGCCCCTGCGACCACGCCCTCGGCGCGCGAGCCGCGCTCGAGAGACAGAAGCGCGCATTCGCACAGAAGCGTCGTGTAGAAGCCGAGCGTCGCGGGCGAAAGAAGGTCGGTTTGCTCCTCGGCCTCCATGCCGCCCTCCCGAAACCGGATGATGTTTTCCAGGATCCGCCCCGGGCAGTCGATACCGTAGCCGCTCACCATTCCACCCGGCTCGAAGTTTTTGAACAGTACGTTGCGGCTCTCTATCCCCGCCGCCGTGATCTCCCGGTAGCCGTACTGATTCTGCCAGAGGTCGACCATACCGTCGGTGAACACGAGTCGGCCGCTCTGTACGGTCAGACAGTCGGCGGCATTGGGAAGCGACCAGCCGGTGAGGATGTGGCAGATCACGCCCGTCTCGAAGAGCACGGTGGTGTCCACCAGGTCGTACCCGTCAACCGCGATCGGCTCGAGCGAGGGGAGCTTCTGCGAGTACCCCACGGCGCGCACCTCCAGCGGCCTGAGCCCGGTGATGAACATGAAGGTGTCTGCCATGTGGGAGGTGAGAAAGCTCACCGGGCTGTTGCGCCGCGCGAAGTCCGCGGAGGCGAAAAACCGGGGGCTGTGATTGGGGTCCGCCACGAGGAGCCTGTCGAGCATCTGGAACTGCGCCGCCTGGAGTCGCCCATATGCGCCCGCGGCATACCGCGAGCGCGCCTCCTTCGTGACCGGGTCTTCGCGCTTGTGGAAGTCGACGCCCAGAAAGCGGCCTGATTCCCGCACCGCCTCCACGATCGCATGTGCGTCAACAATGGTGCCTGCAGTGGGCTTGGGCAGGACCACGTCGAGCCCGGCTTTCAGTGCCGCCTCAACGGGCCCGCGATGGACGTCGTCAGGCGTGTTCACGGCGACCGCGTCGAGCTCTACCTCCTGGAGCATCGCATCGTAATCGAGGTAGCGGCGCCCCTGCGGCACCTTCCACCGCGTGCCCGCCGACTCGAGCTGCGCCGCATCGGAGTCACAGATCGCCTCGACCCGGATCATGGGACGGTAGCGGCTGTGGAAATAGAGGTGCTCGTAGATTTCACGGACAACCGAGCCGGTCCCAATCACACCGAGCCGCACAGGCGTGCGACCGCTACGTCTTTGCGCGAGGTCAACCATAAAGAAACCTCAGAGGCCCCCGGTTCGGCAGGGGCTATGGAGTACCCGAAAAAAAGGGACCGCCCTCGGCGGTCCCTTCGTACTCCTGCTAGCTGCTGCCTACTCCTGCGGGTCGCGCAGGTCCTCGGTTGCCTGCAGCTGGCGCTCGATGAAGCGCAGTACCTGCTGGTTGCCCAGACGGCGCAGCTCGGCCCGGCGGCGCTCTTCCTCGCGCTGGTCGAGAATGCCCCACAGATCGTCGTGCGGGATCACCTCTTCGAGCTCGAGGCGCGCTTCGTCGTAGACGAGGGATACATCACGGATATAGGTGATGAAGTCACCCCCGACGTGCGATCCGTCTCGGTAGATACGGAAGCCCACGAGCTTCATCATCGGCTGCAGCTGCGGATAGAGCGGATAGGTGCGAAGCTCGCGGTCGCGGACATCCGAGATGTAGTTGGGATTGTCCCAGATCAGCTGTCGCCACCCGTCGAACTGGAGCACGCCCATGAAGATTTCGTGCTGCACGTTGTTCTCGTCCTGCAGGATCACGCTGATGCTGTGCGGGAAATTGAGCCCGAACACGTGGAGGCCTACCTGCTTCAGGACGCCGACGTTCTTGATCACGCCGTGGCCACCCTCGAACTTGTCGCCCCGCCGGATATCGTCGCCCTGCACCTCCACGACGCTGCCGTCCGCGGCGAGCTCCGTGCGGTTCGCGTACGCCTGGATCTCGAAGGGCGGGCGGATGAGCGCCCACGCGTTCCACGGCTCGGTGGGGAAGTTGATGCGCGCGCCGAGCACCGGATCGCCGCCGAACGGAACAGCCCCGTCCCGAACGGTCGCGAGGCGAATGCGTGAGTTCGCCTGGGTGCGGGCCGTGCGAGCCGAGGAGTTCAGCATCACTTCCCAGTTCTCGATGTAGAGTGAGGATTTCATGAGATCGCGCTCTTCCTCCGTGAAGCTCGCGCCTGCGACCTCAGCAAAATCCACCAGGGTGCGCTCGTTCTCCGGCCGCGCAGCATCTCCCTCACCGACAACGACGTCCTCAGTCAGCAACGTGAAATCGATCAGGACATTCTCCGCGGCGAAGGCGCCGGCAGCAACCATCGCGATAACTAGTAGAATGAAAATCCGTTTCATCCTGCTCTCCTTTGCTATACCAGCAGTTGGCCAAGAATCAATGTACCCCAAAGTATAGCGTCGCGTTTTTCTTTGTCAACGACTTTTATCTGGTCAACCGACGTCGACTATCGGCCGACAGGGCGGTGCGCAGGGAAGAAGGGGACATTGCCGCCCACGGTGATCACCACCTCGTCCACGAACCGGAAGTTGAAGAACACGGACTTCCTGATCGCCTCGAGCGCCGTCTCCACCATCCCGGCGGCCTCGCTCGCGCCTACGACAGGCTCCGGGCTGAGATCGAGGTAGACCACATCGTCACGCAGCATCAGCGACCGAATGCTCGTCCGGCGCGGCAGGAGCCGCGTGTGCGCGATGTCCACCGGACCGAGCAGCAGCTCCTCCACGAGGAGGTGAACCTGTCGTTCGGCATCCGGCACGCGGGGAACGAGCCGTCGCTCACTCGAGAGCTCGGTCCCGGTCGTTACGGGGAAGAAGAGCGTGCGCGCAACCCGCTCCGGAGGGATGACCAGGTAGAAGCCGAGCGCGAGGAGAAAGGTCAGAAGAAGGAGTACACCCGGCAGATGGAGCCGTACAATCGAGTCTCTGCTCACGAGTCGGGAGTATAGCCCACCGGCGGGTCAGGCTCAACCGGGCCGTCTTCGCCCCGTGATCCGCGGTCTTCGCGCGGCCCGGGTGCCAGGCTGTCGAGCACGTAGAGCACACCCTGAAGCCCTCCCTTGCACAGGGCGCGGACCAGGAGCCGGCCCGCCGTGCTCCCGCCTCCCTCGCCGCATGAGCGTAGACGGACTCTGCCGTCGGCTTCGAGCCGCCGGAGGGTCGCGCGTATGGTACGGTACGACCAGTCGCGGCTTCGCGACTCCTCGAGCGTCCGGGGGATACCGACGTCTATTCGCTGTGCCGCGTCACGTCCTCCGCTTCCCGCCCGCGCACGCGCGGCGACCTCGCGCCGCCATCCGCCGAGCATGTCGCCCTCATCGCAGGCGAGCTCCGCGAAGGCCCACTGCCGGTACTCCGGCGGCACGGCATCCGCGGCGCCGCAGGCGCCGAACAGAAAGCGATCGGTCTCGTCGTTCCCGGCTTCAAGGAGCGGCACGACGGTCTCGACCGCGGTCTCGGCCGCCGTAACGGCTTCCTCACGATCGGGCGCCGTCGCGATGACATTCCCCACCTTCTCCACGTTGTTCCGCGGAAAGGTGAGTCGCTCGCCCGTCGAGCGGGCGAGGAAGACCTCCTCCACACCGGCGACCAGTCGCGCCTCCTCGATCCCGCGGATCTCGCGCAGGATGCCCGGAATCGAGATCACCGCGCGCTCGGCCGTGGTCTTGCGCCACAGCGGCCGCGCCCGGGGCGGGGCCTCTCCGAGCGCCACGCGCAGGGCGATCTCGCTAAGCGGCACGCCGCTCGACAGCGGATAGGTCCACCCGGACATGTACCCGCCTGAAAGGCGCGCCGCGACCTCGCCCACGACGACACCGTGCGAACTGAGCTTGATATCACCCTTCGCCGCTCCGGGACCGAGCCCGAGCGCCCTGATCGCCCGCCTGAACTCGGCAACCACGGCCGCCTGATCCGCGCGGGGAATCGCGGTTGGAATCGTGTGCCCCATCTCGATGAAATAGGGGGGAAACCGGATGTGCCGGTCGGCGAAACCGGCGATCTGGATGTCCTCGCCGTAGACGATCGCGTCGAGACTGAACTCCGGCCCGTCGATGTAGCCTTCCACGACGACCGACCCCGAACGGCTGAACTCCACCGCCTCGCGCGCAAAGGCCTCGGCTTCGTCCCAGTCGTCGGCTCGAACCACGCCTCGAGCGCCCATGCTGTCGGCCGGCTTGACCACCACCGGAAGCGCCACGAGCGAACGGACCGATTCGCAGCCGCTTCGCTCGAGCTCCGCGCGGGTGAGCACCGCGAAGTCCGGTACGGTGACCCCTGCCTCGCGGAGGACCCCGCGCATCCGGAACTTGTCCGTCGCGTTGAGCGCCGCCTCGTACCCGGTACCCGGCAGCCCGAGCCGCTCGGCGACCCACGCCACGGTCGACGAGAAGTCGGTGCCCGCGGTAAACACCGCGTCGAGGCCGCGCCGCGCGCGCACCGCCGTCGCAGCCTCGACCATCCCGTGGAGGTCCTTCAGATCCACGTGCAGGAACTCGTCGGCCTCTTCGCGCGCGAACGCCCCGCGGTTGCCGTCGGCAACGACGACGTAGAGCCCCAGGCGCCGCGCGGCGCGAATCGCCGGGCGCTGCATGACCCCGGCACCAAGGATGAGCACCGTGCGCATCAGCGTTCCTCCCGCACTGCGTAGAGCTCGAAGGTATCGCCCCAGCCGAAGAGCCTTGAGTGAAGCGCCGCGAGGGCGTGCGCAGTGCCGCCCACGATGCGCCCCGCGGCCGACTGTACCGCGGGATATCGCTCCGGATGATGCCCGGTCGCGACGAAGGCGCGGACCCGGAAGCCGTACTCGAGGAGAACCCGCCGGGCACTCGAGCGGTCCCAGATCGTGAAGTGATCGCGCGGGCTCGCGGAGTAGAACCGGTCGCGAGATCGCCGGGCCGAGACTCCCCGGGCGTGCGGCGTGCTCATCGCGAGCACTCCGCCGGGGGCTACGAGGTCCGCGAGACGGCACAGGAGCTCATCGAGGCGGTCGAAGTGCTCAACGACGTACCACAGCGAGACGAGGTCAAAGGCCTCCCGGTCGAAGACCGACGCCGGGTCCGTATCCAGGATGCTCCCGCACACCGCCTCGATTCCAAGTCGGCGCACATGAGCGATCGCCTCGTCGGCGACATCTACTCCGTACGGGGTCAGGCCGTGCATCCTCGCGGTCGCGAGGAAGGGCCCGTATGCACACCCCACGTCGAGCACGGTGTCGAGTCGTCTCTTCGCCACGCTGCGCGCACGGGAGAGCCGCCGCTCGCCCATCGCCGCGATGTGGTCGAAGTCTTCGAGATAGGTCCGTCCGTACTGCGCCCGGTACTCCTCCATGAAGTACGAGGCACCGTAGTGCTCCTCGTCGGGCGCGAACCGCTCGAGGTAGACGAGGCCGCAGCGCGGACACCGGAAGTAGCTCTTCTGCGGACCTCGCCACACCGCCGGGCCGAACGATCCCGGATGGGCGGGGCAGCCCCGTCGGGCAGGCAGCGGCAGATCACCGATGAGCCGGGCCATCTCTCTGCGCGCCTTGCCCCCGACACCCCCATCGCCTCGGAGACCGGCCGCCGGCGGGGCGGCCTCACCGGTGCGCCGCAACTCAGTGAGCAGCCGCCTGCGGACCGGCGAGCCGACGCCCGCCCGCGCGAACCCCGCCTTGCGCGCGAGGCGGTCGTGGTACCTCGTGGGGGCGATCGTGACGACCTTCGCGCCGACGGCCTGCGCCTCGTAGGCGGTCATCCCGAAGCTCGTGATGACCCGTTCGGCCCGCCGCAGCAGAGGCTCGAGCGTAGGCTGTGGCCCGAGGACCTCGAGCCCGGCGGGAAGCGGTCCGAGGCTGCGCATCGAAGGCGCGACGATCCGCACGCGATCGCCGAGGCCCGCCTGCGCAAGGAGCGCCGCGACGGGCTCGGTCAGACGCGCGGGGTCCTCCCCGCCGAAGCTCACGAGAATCGTGCCGGGCCGCCTCGTCTCCTCGCCCTCCGCCTCCGGCAGGTCGAGCAGCCGGACATCCGCCTCGTTCGCGGCCGACTCATCGAGCCTTGGCAGCGTGTCGATCAGGTAGTCGCAGTACGGCCTCCCGGCCCCCCCCAGGTCGACCCCGATCGTGCACCCGCGTGCGAGGAACCCCAGGATGGCATCAGGGCTTGCGTGGAACCGGTCGACCACGATCAGGTCATACGGTCCCTGCGCCTCAGCGACGATCCGCGAAGGGTCAACACCCGCAAGGAGCGAGCCGAGGCGTCCGGCCTGCGCCTGCGCCTCCACCAGCATCCGGGATCCCGGCAGGGCCTCGAGCAATGCGACAGCCCTGCGCAGGTGAGCCGACCCGCGACCGCGGGAGGTCTCAGGCGCGAGGAGCACAGACATGCCCGCTCTCCCTGGGCTGCGCGGCGGATCTCAGCCTGCGAACGAGCCGAATCACCGGCACCGGCGACCCGTCGTAGAGCTCCCGCATCAGCCCCGCGATCCGCTCGAAGTCTTCCTGCGTGTCAATCGTGACGCGGCCCTTCTCGTACCGGTAGGCCGCGGGTGCGGTCAACCGCACACAGCGGAAGCGCTCAGGATGCCGGTACAGAAAGGGGCTCACATGCTCGGCGTCGTAGCGATCGCGGCTCTCCGCGAGCGCGACCTCGAGCGCCGCGGCGCGCACGACCTCTACGCCGGTGCCCAGGGGCGGGCCGTCGTAGGCGAGGAAATCCGCCCCGTGTCGTCGCCGCGCCGCGACGGCCATCCGGGCGAGCTCCCAGCTCACCAGCGGATTGTCGCCGGTAGCGCGGACGATCTCGTCGACGCCGAAGCGCCGTGACGCGAGTACGTACCGCTCGAGCACGTCATCCTCGGGCCCGGCGAACACGCGAAACCCGCACCGCGAGGCCGGCTCTTCGAGCCGGGCGGCGCTCCCGGAGTCGGTCACCAGCGCGTGGACGGACGCCGGAAGGCGGGCGAGCGAGCGCATCGCGTGCTCGATCATCGGCCGACCGGCGAGCTCGAGGAGCGCCTTCTGGGGCAGACGAGAGGAGCCGAGCCGCACCTGAACGAAGACGCCGGTCACTCGGCGACCTCCCACAGCTCGGTCAGCCTCCGCGCGTCCTGTGCGTAGCGGTACCGGTGCTCGTCTACCCACCGGCGCGCCTCGCGGAACTCTCGCACGCTCATCGCGATCCCGAGCCCGCTGCGCGCGACGAACGGCAGCAGCTGCCGACGCGGCAGACGCCCCGAGTCGCGGACGAACCGCACGCTCAGGTTCTTCAGGTGAAAACGCGCGTAACCCGCGTCCGGCGTCGTGTCTTCCGCCGGGAGCGCCCGCGTGGCCTGCACCCGCAGAGACGGCAGAACCCGGATCGCCTCTCCCCACAGGTACGCGCGCACACCGAAGTCGAGCTGCTGCCAGTAGGGGTTTCGGATCACCGGGTCGAATCCGCCAAGCCGGCCGAACCGGTCGACGTCGAATACGGCCGTGTTCGCGTAGGGATAGAGCGAGAGCTCGCCCTCTGCGCCGGGCAGCGTCGGGATCGTGCGAAAGAGCGACCGGTAGAAGGCGGGAGCGTGGACGCTCGGAACCGTCTCATTCCGCTCGTTCTTGATGAGCGGCACGACGCAGGCGGCGTCGAGCTCCCTGATCCTGTCCGCCGTTCGCAGGCTCACCGCGGGCGGCCTCATGTCGCTCCACAGGCAGAGCACCTGCGCGCAGCGCGCCTCGTGCACGCCAATGTTGATCTGCTCGCCGACGTTGGCCTCCCGGCTGAGCAACACGAAACGAGAAGTCGGCAGGCGGGCGGCAAGCTGCTCTATCTCGTAATGGGGCTCCGGACCGAGGACGACGATCGCTTCGTCGACGCCGCATTCGGCGAAGGGAGCGAGGGTCTCTATCCGCACCGGCCTTCCCCCGCGGTTGAGGACCACGCACGCGACGCCTATGCGGCGGGCGGGCTCGCGACTCCCGTGGCCCCCGACGACCGTGTACGGGAGCTCAGAAGTTGAAGGTGTAGTACTCATCGCACTGCTCGCAGATGCCGTTCCAGACACCCTGTACGTGCTCGGCGAACCGGGAATCGCCGGCCTCCCAGGCCTGCGACAGGCCGCCCGCAAAGGCGTTCACGCCCGTCTGCGCGGCATCGAGATCCTCGCGGCACAGCGGCACCCGGCCGTCAACGAGCACGTGCAGATCGCGTTCGAGGTGCCAGCACGGGAACCGGTCGAGCGGAGAGATATCACCGATCTTCAGGCTCGAAAGCCTGCCGCAGAAGTGATCGTGTTTCACGATGATCACGTTCGGCGTGCGCTCGTGCCACTCGCGGTAGAACGCGTCGAGCGCCGGTTCGGTGAGTTGCGACCGCACCGCCTGCACCCAGGCGCGCTCCCCGAGCCGCTGCACCGCGGTCCTCGCGAAGTCCTGTGCCTCCGCGAATCCGTCGCCGCGCACGTGCGCGTAGAGCTCCGGGTCGTTCGAGTCGAGCCCGACGATCACGGTCAACCGGCCGCTGTCGATCGCGAAAAGCTCCTCGCGGAGAGCCGCAGGCCACCCCACCCCGGAGGTCTCCACGAGAACCCGCAGGCGCGGACGGGCGAGGACCGACCGAACGAAGTCGACCGCCCGGGGATGGAGCGCGACCTCGCCCCACAGGGAGAGGTGCACGACCGCCTCGGCGGACAGAGCGTCGGTCTGCCCCACGAGGTCCTCGAACTGCTCACAGCTCATCACCCGCCCGGGAGCGAGCACGTCGTCGCGCATCTGCGGGTACGGTGAATACGCGAGGCGCTGCACCTCCTGTTCGATCACCTGAACGGAGACGAAACGCGGCAGCGTTCGGTGGCGCTCCCGGTGGGACTCGGCGTGCGCGGCCCACCCGTCGATCGCGGCGGGCGCCCCGGGTGCCAGACGTTCGCAGAGCAGCAGATCGGCCACGGTGTCCACCGAAAGCTGCAGGCGCATAAGGCGTTGATCGATCGCCGAGAGCTCGGTCTCCACATCGAGGCGGTTGATGTCCTTCTGGACGACGGGGAAGAGTCCCCGGCGGTCGAGAACCTCGGCCTCCGAAGCGAGTGAGGCGAGATGCGACACCGCCCGGCCGCTGACGACCTCAGGGGCGAGGCCCACCGGGTATCCGTCGGCAAAGGTGTATTCGCCACGATAGCGCCGGTGTCTGGCGATCAGCCGCTCGGAGAGCTCCGCGTTGAGAAAGGGCTGGTCGAAGAAGGCGAATACGATCTCGGTCTCCGCGTCGCTCGTCAGCCCGGCAAGCAGGGCGATCATCCCGGCCTGCGTCAGCGGATCGCCGCGCTCGACCTTCCATGCCTCCGGGAGGCCCGGCAGATCGCTCGTCGTGTAGACGGTCACTGCCTCATCGTCCGGCCGCACGCGGGCCGTGAGTTCCCCGACCCAGGCCGCCACGCGCTCGATCGTCGACCTTCCGTCGAGCCGACGCTGGAGATGGGCCGCAGGCGCGACGTTGTAGAGGCAGACTTCCATGCTACTCCTATCGACACGGCACTATCCCCGGTAAAGGTCGCGCCGCGCATTGAGTTTATCATCGCTTCCGGCTAAGCTCCAGTCGATGCCGAATGGTTCTCCCGCGCTGACCGTGAGTGAGCTGACTCGACGGATCAAGAGCCACCTCGAAGAGCGGTTTCCCTTCGTGGCCGTTGAGGGCGAGTTGTCGAACGTCCGTCCCTCGTCGGCGGGCCATCTCTACTTCACGCTCAAGGACGACGAGGCGGCGCTCTCCGGCGTTCTCTTTCGCGGTCGCTCGGGGGGACTCGCCTTCACGCCGGAGGACGGGCAGCAGGTCATCGCGCACGGCAGCATCAGCGTCTACGCGCGACGCGGCGCCTACCAGATCATCGTCGAACGACTCGAGCTCGCGGGCGTGGGCCGGATTCTCGCGATGCTCGAAGAGCGTAAGCGGGCGCTCGCCGCAGAGGGGCTCTTCGACGAGTCGCGCAAGCGCAGGCTGCCGCTGCTGCCGCGCAGGATCGCGGTCGTGACCTCGCCCACCGGCGCGGCGCTCCGCGATATCCTCCAGGTGATCGGCAGGCGGAACGCGGGGGTGGATCTGGTGGTCTGCCCGGCCGCGGTCCAGGGCGAGCAGGCTGCCGCCCAGCTTGCCAGTATGATCCGGATCGCCGGAATGCACCGACTCGGGGACGTGGTCATCGTGGGCCGCGGCGGCGGATCGCTCGAGGATCTGCTGCCCTTCTCCGACGAGCGCGTGGTGCGCGCGATCGCCGCGTGCGAGGTCCCGGTGATCTCCGCGGTGGGACACGAGATAGACTGGGCGCTCAGCGACTACGCGGCGGACCTGCGTGCTCCCACGCCCTCGGCTGCGGCCGAGCTCGTCGCCGCGAGCCGGGAGGAGCTCGCCTCACGGGTCCGTGAGCTCGGACGATCGGTCGTGACGCGCTTCCTCGAACGCTACCGCCACGCCCGGCTTCTGATGCGGCAGTTCTCCGCGCAGGAGCTTCACCGGTCGTACTGGATGGTCGCGCAGCCGACGATCCAGGAGATCGACCGGCTTCGGGAGGAGCTCGCCGGTTCGATGTCGGACCGGCTCTCGCAGGAGCGTCATCGTCTGGAAATCGCGCGGCGCGAGCTCGCCTCGGTCTCCCCCGCGAAGGTCGTCGAGCGCGGGTACGCGATCGTGCGCGACGGCGACGGGGCGATCGTGACCGAGACGGCGGGGCTGCGACCGAACGACGCGCTCCACCTGACCCTCCGCAAGGGGGCTGTGGACACGAGGGTCGAGCGCATTCGCGACGGAGGGTGAGGTGAAGAGTTTTGAACAGCGGCTCGAGCGGCTCGAGCAGATCAGCGCCGGGATTCGTGACGGAGAGATACCGCTCGAGGAGGCGGCCGATCTCTTCGAGGAGGGCGTCAAGCTCTCCCGCTCGCTCGATCGCGACCTTCAGCGCATTGAACGGCGGGTGCAGCAGCTGGTGAACGAGCCGGAATCACCGGAGGAGAAGCCGGTGCTCGAGCTCTTCCCCGAGCTCGGCGAGATGCGCGGCGAATCGGAGTAGGCCCCGGTCGTCCTGGAGCAGGGAGCTACCGCGACAGTCGCCTTCGCAGGGCATCCGACGGGATGACGCGGTGACCCGGGGCTATTCCGAGCCGGCTGAAGGCGTTGCGGTTGACCTCCAGCGCGTAGCGTGCCGGCTCGCGTGAGGGCACCGCTTCAACGGAAAGCGGTTCCATGTCATGGATCTCGCGGATGACCCAACGCTCGTCGATGTAGGCGATCGACAGCGGAAGCGGCGTGTCCTTCATCCAGAACACCCTCATCGCGCTCTCCTCGAACACAAAGAGCATCCCGTGCCGTTCCTCGAGCTCGGTCCGGTGCATCAGTCCGCGCTGGCGGGCGGTAGCGGTGTCCGCCACCTCTACCAGGAGCTCCTCGCCCGCGATCGTCAGCGCGTAGCGCTCCTCGGCCTCGCCACAGGCGGTCGAGAGGGCGAGGACCCCAACGAGCAGCACGACGCGCACCACAATGCGCAGGATACGGTTCATAGCTGTTCAAGGAATCGTTCGCGGGTGATCTCGTCAAGGGCCTCGTCCATCCGGCCCTCCTCGATCATCGCGTTCAGCGTGGGCAGATCGATGTATTTGACGGTCAGCGGTCGCTCGAGCGTCAGGCGCGTCGACTCGTCCTCCCAGACCGCCTGGCCGGGATCGAGCCGGTCGGGCTCTCCGTACCGCGATACAAGACTCTCATACACGGAAAAGTAGTCCAGACGCCGACGGTCGAGCAGGAGTGAGAGCACCGCGAGCGACCCGTTCTGGAACTGCAGGATCGCCCGGTCGATGAACGCGCGCCCCTCCGTCTCGATCAGGGGGATCTGGGTGAGCGGCAGAAACTGGACGTCGGGGTCGCCGCGGTACCGGAAACTCGGGTCGTCCTGGAGCGCGCGTTTGGCCTCATCAAGGCTCATCCCGAGCTCGATCGTGGAGAACCCCCGCTGGAGGTCCTGCGGCCGGCCGGGGAACGCGACGCAGCAGAGCGCGACGAGAAGGACCACGGTCTTCAACGGCTGGTTCATCACCTCTAGTTTCGTCAGAAACCTCGATATAGTCGAGCAGCTTCGCTATACTGAGCGTATGAAGGCCGGGCTTCTTCTGTGTGCAGCGATGACCGTCCTCTTCACCGCCTGTGCGGGGATGCCGCAGCCGCAGATGTCCGCCCGGATCGTCGCGTCGGCCGGCGACACGACGCCGCAGACCGACGAGGAACCTTCGCCCGGCGCACCGAGCCTGCGGATCCTCAGCGACCCGGAGGGGGCGACCGTCTACCTCGACGGGCGTCGAGCGGGCACCACGCCGATCACCATTGAGGGAGTGCAGCCGGGGAACCATCTGCTGCGGGTCGAGAAGAGTGGCTACTACGAATCACGCCAGTGGATCCAGGTTTCGGCCACGACCACCCTGGTCGTCCGGATCGACCTCCAGCTGATCACCGGATATCTCGACATTGAGATCGAACCTCTCGACGCAACGCTCACCGTGGGCGATGAACGCGTCCGCGACCGCTTCATCGAGTTGCCGGTGGGAACGCACCGGGTACACGCGCAACGGTTCGGCTATGAGCCGCAGACCGAGCGTGTGCGGATCACCCCGCGCAGCCTGACCCGTCTCTCCATCGAGCTCGAGCGCGCGCCGTTTCGCATGAGCGAGCTCGAGGTGTGGCGACCGGCCTTCAGTCCGGAGAGCCCGGGCGCGATCGGGACGACCCGCATATCCTACCGCGTCACCGCGCCCGGCACCGCAGAGATCATCATCCGCGACGACGATGACACGGTGGTGCATCAGGCAGAACAGGGGCCCTTCACCGACTGGGAGCACTCGTACCGCTGGGACGGGACCGACGACGAGGGCCGCCTCGTGCCCGACGGGACCTACCAGATCGAGCTCGTGGGGGTCGGTGACGACGGACGGGTGGAAACCCTCTCCGCAGAGGTCAGAGTCGATCGTTCCCTGCTCGTGCGCTACCGGTCGGGGTGGACCGCAATGCCGGGGCTTCTCTACTCCCCAACCCGCGCGGCGCTCCCCGGGGGCCAGACCCAGCTCTCGGCACTGCTCGCAGTGGCGACGCGCACCGGTTCCGTCCCTCCGGCGGTCACGGTGCCCGGCAGAGTCGCGGCCCGAGTCGGCCTTGGTGCGGGTTTCGAGCTGTTCGGTTTCGGCGGGATCACCGCGACCGGTCGGCCGCACGGCGAAGCGGCCGGGCCCTCGTACGACGATCGCCTGACGGTCGGAGGAGCGCTCACGTGGGACGGCCTCGACGCGCGGCTCGGACGAACGAGGCTGGGGGCCGGACTGAGTGTGGGAGGGATGCACGAGAGCCGACGCCCCTTCTCCGCGCCCGGCCGCCTCGACCTGCACGGGTCCGACCCGGGGCTCTTCGTCTCGCTTCCGGTAAGCATTCGCGGCCCGGCGGTGGAGTTCGGCCTCGCCCCGGAGTACCGCGTCGTTGCGCCGCATGACGGCCGGCCGGAGTGGACCGGTCTCGCCGCGCTGCGCTCCGGCGTGACGGCGGACTTCGGACAGATGGCCGCGGGAATCAGCGGGGTGGTCTCCTACCCGCTTGAGGAATGGACGGTTGTGCCGTCGGTTTCCCACCTGGGGCTCGAAGCCCACTGGATTCCACCGAGGAGCGCGGTCGCGCTGAGTGCCTTCGCAGCCTCGCGGCTGAGCAGAACGGATGCCCCGCTTTTCCTCGCAGGGATTGGCGTGGGGATTCTCTTCTGACCCGTCCCGGTGTCTGACCCGTCACATGCGAAGGTAGACCAGGACGAGCCCCAGGAAAACGACGAGCAGGATTCCGATTGCCAGCGGCCATACCCAGACCGGGGTCTGAGCCCGTGGACGGCGGGCTCGAACCGGATAGTCGACCTGCTCAAAGCCCTCATCCCGGTCCGCCGATCCCCCGGCGTATCCGCAGTTGGGACACCCGCGGATGAAGTCACGCCCCTCGCCCACGTAGGAGCAGATGGGGCAACGAACCGCTTCAAAGAAGCGCCCGCAGTGCGGGCAGACCTTCGCGTTCGGGCGTACTTCGTGGTGACAGTTCTCGCAGAAGAAGCGGCTGCGTTTCACCGACCGAACAGCGCCTCGTATCCGGTCCTCGCGAGGACGAACTCCTCCCAGACGCCGGCCGCGCTGCTCGCGGTGGACACTTCAACGGCGAGACCACCGGGCTCCGCGTCCACCGCGTCGGTGAATACCTCGAGCCAGATCTGCGCCTCCAGGAGCAGGCCGCTGCTCACGAAGTTTCCGGCGACCACGGGTTGCGGCTTCACCGGGTGCCACAGCAGGACGAGCCCGGTCCGCAGGCCCGCGGGTATCTCGATCGTCGCGACCGGCACGGAGGCGGTCCCGTCGTAGAAATAGAAGAACACCGAGGTGCCACGCGCGAACTCGCTGTAGGCGGCGAGCGCGAGATAGAGGTCCTGCCGGTCCGTCCAGGTCTTGACCCACTGCAGGTCGGTCCCGCCCCGCGTCCACAGGAGGCTGTCGTCGCGGCTGATCGCCTCGCGTCCCTCCCCGAAGTCGGCGAAGATGCCGAGCGGCGAGCGGCCGCGGGCACGGGCGATTCGCGGTTCGCGGCGGACCCACTCGAGGTACTCGTTGTCGATCCGCGGTCGCCCGAGGACGTCGGCGAACCCGGCTGCGGTCACGACGCGGTCACGACGCAGATCGCCCGGGGTCACGGCGACGTATCTTCGGCCCGACTCGGAGACCGGCGCCCGTTCCAGATCCGACGCCTCGACGACGAAGGTCGCGAAGGAGAAGCCGTCCCGGGTGAATGCGAAGCCTCGCTGGTCGTGGCCGGGGCGGACCGGCAGGACGCCGCCCGCGGGAATGTGGCGATACGTCGCGTCGGGGTCAAGGTCACCGGTGTCGCCGAGCGGCTCGCCGTCGGCGAGCACGTAGAGCACCGCGTCGGTCTCGTTCACCAGGTACCAGTCGGCCCCGAACGCCCCGGCAGCCACGGCGCACAGAACCAGCGTGCAGACCAATCGTCTCATACTCATGCTATCGGCCTCCCTCCCGCGTCGCTTCACTTCTTGCGCACCACGAGAATCGTGAGGTCGTCCCCCTGGTCCTCCTCACGCAGATGCGTGTAGTAGACGTATTCTTCTCGAGGCGACGCTTCGGCGGCGTCCGGGCGCTCCTCGTCCGGCACGGGGTGGCTGAAGTAGCGCCGGTACGCGCTGAAGTGCTCTCGCAGGAACTCGTCGAGCTCCCTGTCCACGCGCACCGGTTCGTCTATCGCCCGGTCGGGCACGAGCCGGAAGACCTTCTCCGCGGCCATGATCGCGAGCACCGTGTTGCGCGCCGTGGGTTCGAGCCCGAGGTAGTTGAAGGAGAGCTCCTCGTTCGGATCCAGGTTGCGCACCCGTTTGAGCGTGAAGGACCCCTGCGCCTGGAGCTGCTCGATGATCCTGGTCATGCGGGCGGTGGAGAACTCTTCCGAGGCGATCCGGGTATTCTTGTCGACGTCGACACTCGACGGCGGGTCGAGCGCCTTCGCCTCGTCGGCCAGCCGCGCGGCCTCCTCCTCGTCGACCGGCACCGCCTCGAAGCGATCGTTGCGGATCTTGCGGGCCGACTCCTCTATACCGTCGGTCGCGAGAATCATGATATCTCCGCCTGCGAGACTCAGGCTGAACTCGGTGTACTCCATGCCCGGCGGGAAGATGTCACGCGAGAACATGCCGGTTGCCGGGGCCTGGTTGAGGTTCTGCTCCTCGATCTCGCCCGCCCCGGCACGGTAGATGCGCTGCTCGGTATCGCCGCCGTGGGTGAGTCTGACGGTCCCCGACTCGGTATCCACAACCGCGATCGTCATCGCCGCGAACATGCTCTCGAACCCCCGCTCGACGAGCAGGTCGTTGATAGTGTTGACGAGGTCCGCGAGCTTCGGCTGCTTGGCGGACTCACGCCAGTCGCGCACCCGGTTGAGGAAGATCGTCGCGACCTCGACCATGATGAAGGCCGCATTCACCCCGTGCCCAGAGACGTCACACTTGATGAGCGCGAACAGCTTGCCGCCCTGCTCAGGCGGACGGTCGATCCACTCGAAGGTGAAGTAGTCGCCGGACAGCGCGTCGGCACCCTCGTAGTAGCCGTGGAACTCGGCGCCGGCGGTGTCGAGGTGCGCCATCGTGAGCTTGCGAGTCTTGCCCTGGTCGGCCACCTCGGTCAGCGGGATGAACTTCTTCTGCAGATCGGAGGTGACGATGAGGTCCTTTTCGGCCTCGGCTGCCGCGGCGAGCGCGACGGTCATCGTGTTGATCGAGTCGGCGAGCCGGTACAGCTCGTCGCGGCTGTTCAGGGTGATCGCGTGGTCCTTGAGCGTCGACTTGTCCTGCGTGCGGCGGATGAACTCAACGCCCTTGACGAGCTTGTTGATGGGGATGACGACAATCGTGGCGAGGATCAGGGCGCCGGCGACTCCCGCGCCGATCGCGGCGAGCGCGATGAGCACGGTGATCCGGATGATGTCGGCCTGCGCCTGGTCTATCTGCTCGAGAATCAGGTCGGTGGCGACCCCGAGTCGAACGGTACCCCGGAAGTAGCTCAGCCCTTCGAGGTCCGCCTCGTCCATCCGTTCGATCGCCTCGCGGTCGAAGGGGAAGATCGAGATGTCCGGGTCCACGACGATCTGGTAGAACAGGAAATCCGTGACCTGCTGATCGTAGTCGGCAGGGTCGAATATGGGGAAGGTCTTGACCCGACTGTTGAGGAGCTCGCTGAATGCGGTCGAGTCGGCGAGCTCGGCGTAGGCGCGGGTGATGTCCGCTTCAATCTGCTGCATGGAGTCGGGAATCTCGTAGTTCGCGCGCGCGATCGCTGCATGGAGCCGCTCGCGCCGTGCCCGGCCGTCCGTGTCGGCCTCCTGTCCGGCCTCGAGAATCGCCCGGTGCTCGGCGTACCGTATGAGGGCGAGCGCGTCGACCGTCACCTGTTCGACGGCCGCACTGATCTGCCGGTTCAGGCTCGCGAGGGTCAGCTGTGCGCGCTGCCGGTCCTCCTCCAACCCGGCTGGATCCTCTCCGCGCGCGATCATCGCGTTGACTTCCAGCCGCAGGTCGTTGGAGAGCGCGAAGGTCAGCTCACGCTCGCGCACGATCGCGTTGAGGCGGTCGCCGGCGATCCGGTCAACGAGGATCGCGAGGGTCTCGATCTTCTCGCTGATCGGGTCGTCGAGCCGGGTGCGTCCGAGGTCGAGGGGACTGTCCGGCGGGATCGTGGCGCGCTCCACCCCGTGAGCCGAACGCGATGCGAGCAGCTCATCGCGGGCTTCCGTGCTCGGGGCGCCCGGGGCGCGCAGGCGCGGATCGTTGGTGCCCCACACATAGGAGAACCCCTCGGGCAGGTGGTCGGTCTGGATCGTGCTCTTGGGCCCCGTGACGGTCGCGTAGAGCGCCTCGTCCATCGCGCGAACGCCGGCGGGAAGCGCGTCGAGATCGAGAGTGTTGACGTCGGGATCCTGCAGCGGCTGTTCGGCCCCGCTGACCATGCTCTCCATCAGGACGTCCACCCGATCCTTGAGCCCCCGCAGCAGCACGAGTCGCTGCGTGTTGAGGGTTGCCGTCCCGAGTCCCACCGAAACCATCCCGACCACCGCCATGACCAGCACGACGACGAAGAAGGCGAACTTGAACCGCAGTCCGATTCCACGTTTACGCATCTGTTGTATCCTTTGTTCCCGCTCGGCGGTCAGCCCGGGCCTGCCCGCGATGAGAGCGCGGGCCTCGAAGCGCAGCTGCACACCCTCGCGGGCAACGACGACCAGCCGGCTCGAAGAGAAGACGGTGATCGCAAGCATCAGCGCGATGACGACCCAGACGATCGCAGTCGTCCCGTCGATCATCCTGATGACCGGTCGCATCGCGAAGTCGGGTCCGGCAATGACGGTGAAATCCCCGAACTTCACCGTTCCGTTGCGTTCAATCGTCAGACGGACACCGGAGAACTCTATACCCCGCTCGCTGTGGTAGAGCCCGATGTAGTATTCGCCGCTCTCCAGATTGTCGAGTAACGGCCCGGACATGCTCCGGTCGCCGAAGACCCGGAACCCGGGGGCGCCGCGTTCAAATACGTAGTCGTACGGAGCACGCCGGTCGCGATCCACGATGACCCGCTCGACGATCCCGTTCGCGGTGAATCCGCGTCCCAGGATGTTCAGGCTGTACCGCCCGAGCGGATCCGGAACCGCGGCGACCGTGTAGATCTCCGTTACCGGGATATACTTGTTCATCCTGAGGAAGAGCACCGCGGGCTCCCCGATATTGCCCACACTGTCGACCGCGGTGACGGCGAGCGCGTACAACCCGTCGTCGTAGTTCCTCCGGCTGATCTCCTCAGCCTGGCGGAGATCACGGTGCGGGGGCGATATGACCGGCAGGTCGTTCGGGTCGATTTCGGCCCGTTCGTCGTCGATGTAGACAAAGTCCACGAAATAGCCGCCTATGATGTCGTCATCCGGCGGATTCCAGCGAAGCGTGAAGGTGTTGGACGCCAGAAACCCTTCCTCGTCGAGAACCGGGCGCTGGAAGGTGACCCGACCGGGCGGCGTGGTGTCCCGGAAGAACTCGGCGGTCTCAGGCTCCGACCAGTTTCCGGACCTGTCCACCGCCCGGATCCGCAGGTACCACTCACCGTCATCGTCGGCGGTGAAGGATGCGGTTGTCGCGGTCGAAGGTTCTTCGAGCGCGGGAACAGGGGCCTGCGGGTCGCGGGTCCAGATGTAGGAGTACCCGGCGATACCGGAGGCGTCTTCCTGAGGCGACCAGCTGAACCGTGGGACCGAGGAACGGCTGCGTCGCCCCAACTCGAAGTTCTCTCCGCTCACGACAGGCGGCAGGGCTCTCTGGTCCGGCTCCAGGTAGACGATGCGGGTGGGAAGCCCCGCCTGGTGGGCGGTCCTGCGATGCCAGAACAGGTGCAGCCGGCCCGAGATCACGCCGGCGGCCGGATAGGTCGCCACCCCGAGCGAGATGGGTGGGCTGTTCTCCTGCCATCGGCCGTTGGAACGCTCGTACAGCACGACACGCCCGCCCCGAGCCGGATCCTGGTAGGCGACGACGTAGGCCGCGGTGTCGATCAGCGCCGGGGTCGGCTGGTTGAACGGCATGCGTGCATCGGTCCTGCGCAGCGAGGGCGCGCTCAGGATCTCGATCTCCCCGTCCACGTTGCCGTTGCGGTCGATCCCGGCGACGGCGACCTGTCGTGTAGAGTCGGTGGCGAGCCGCAGGCCGGCCTCGAAGGTGAGGAGCCGTCTGTCTCCGCGCTGCGCGACTGCCGGGCGGCGCATCACGAGATCCTGGTAGGTCAGCGCTCCGGCGCCGGGCAGTCCGGATGAGAGCACCCGCAGATGGGTGTAAGGAATGACGAGTCCGGCCTCCGCGAGCGCGACGACATCAACAGGCCCGACCGTCGGCGTTCCGGCAACCTCCGGGTACGCCTCACCGGTCGCCGGATTGGTCGCCGACCACGTCTGTCCCCGGTCGTCGGTGTGGATGGCGTAGAGCTGCGGCGTGTCGCCGATGTCCGGTTGTCCGGGCTCAACGGCCGGCGGGACGATGTTCTCACCCACGAAGACGAGCACGTTGCGCGTACCAACGCGCAGGTGCGCTACATCGCTCTGGGTCCCCGTCTGCAGAATGTCCGCGGGGATCGCGCGCAGCTCGTCCCAGGTACCTGCATCGCGAGCGAAGGAGTAGACGATACGGTTGGAAGGCTCGTCGAATCGCTCCATCGTCAGGAGCCAGCCACCTCCGCCGGCGGCGAAGGCGCGCGGGGAGACGAGGCTGACATCCCCGCGGACTGCGTGCACGTCCGTGAAGCTGCGACCCTCGTCGCTCGAGTGCGCGATGCGTACCGTCGTCGACGCTTCCTGTCCGGTCACCGGCTCATAGTCCACGGTGACGAGCAGGATCTCGCCGCGATCGTCCATGGCGATACTGTAGACCGGAGGGACCGACGCGCCTTCGTACCTGATGCCGGAGGCCACGACGAACGGCTCGGACCATTCCAGTCCTCCCCGGGTGGTCTGGGCCACGACGTCTATCGTGCCGCGGTCGGCTCCGGCCTGCGAGATGCGCTGGTACGCCGCCACCGCGAAGTCCCCGGAGCTCACGAGCTGCGGGAAACGGGTATTCGCCTCGGTGAACAGTCGCGGGGCTTCGAAATACGAGCGCTGCTGCGCCCACGCGTTTGCGACGAGGAGTGCCATCGCGGCGAGCAGGTAGACCTTGCGCACGCCGCTACCCTACTGCCGTCTGAGGCGACGAATCAAGTCGTTGTACAGGTTGCGCCAGTCGGGTATCAGCATGGGATCCCGGTCCGCGACCGCCTGGTACCGCTCGAGTTCGGCCAGGGCTCCGGTGAAGTCGCCCTGCTGCACGAGACGAGTGGCGCGGGTCATGATCGCCTGCTCGGCCGCCGTCGGCGTGCGGACCGTCGGCAGGTACGACTGGATCAGCCGGATGAGCTGCGTCGCGCGTTCGTAGCCGGGCAGAATCGTCGTGACCCGCACGAGCTCCTCGTAGATCTCGGTCTGCTCGGCGACCGGCAGATTCTCCCAGTCGCCCCGGGCGACGAGGCCGTCAATGATATCATCGGCCACAAGCCGCGGATTCGGCGGAGCCGGGGGAGGCGGCGGGTTGAGAATCACCTCGATCGAATCGAGCAGCGCGTCTATCCGGGTGCGGACAGCCGCGCTCACGGCGGGACGATCCACGATGATCTCCTCGATCGCGAGCAGCTTCGAGCGCAGCGGCAGCAGATTGTTGAACACATCGTCGGAGACGCGGAGGTTGAGAATAGCCGACTCTACGGCTGCTGCGTCGCCGCGCTGCTCGGTAACCTCATCGAGCGAGCGGTTCACGTAGCCGCGCACGATCGCGTCCGGCGACCCCTGGCCGGTCTCGAGCTCGAGGCGGATGTCGAGCAGGCGCGCCTCTGCGTTGAGCGGCTGCTCGCCGAGGAAGAACGACAGTGCCTGCCGCGCCGTGCCGAAGTCGCCTTCCTGAAAGGCTACTCTCGCGGTATTGAGCGTCTGGCTGAGCCGCTCGAAACCGGGCACCTCTTCGCTGAGCACCTGCTGCTGCTGCGACTGGAGGATCCGGGCACGTCGCAGGAGCGGCGTGATCACAGGGTTCTGAATCAGCGGATACACCGTGCTCCACAGCGCGTCCGCCTCCTCGAGGAGCATGATCGCCTCACCGGGACGAGCGTCTTCCCCCGGAGGCGGGTCGAGCAGCGGCGCAGCATCGGCCGCGAGCAGATCCACCCTGGCGAGAACGATGTCGCGCCGCGCATCGTTGAGGCGGTCCGACAGTCGCTCCCTGATCTCGTCCCACTGGCGCTCGAGCTCGGGTCGGTACCAGTTCTCGAGGCTCGCGGTGAACAGGTTACTCGCGTCCTGCGGATCGTTGGAGCTCAGCAGCCGGTCCGCCTGGTCGAGCAGGAAGCTCGCCTCGAGCACGTTTCCTGCCGCGTTCTCCGCCTGCGCCTCGTCGATCCGTTGATCCACTTCGGAGACCCGCTCGAGCGCCCGTTGCTCGAGCTCCTGCCCCGTGGCGATCTGGCGCAACGACTGTTCGAGGAGGCTGACCGCGTTCGCGAGCAGCCCGGATGTCCGCGTTCCCACCGTTGAGGCAATCTGTTCCGCCTGGAGCGCGACGCCCTGCACGCGATCGTCGCCCCGGACGTGTTGCGGCTCGGCGCGGAGCTCTTCGGCAAGAGCCGCAGCGTCGTTACGCAGGCCCTCGAGGGTGCCGGTGGCGGTGGACACGACCCGCGTCCCCGTGACGGTCCCTACGAGCGGTCTCAACCGGTCCCGCGCCTGCGCCGCTCTCGGTCGCGGGGCGTCCGAGAGCGGATCAACGGCGGCGAGATCGGAGGCAGCAGAGTTGACCGTCGCGCCCTGAGAAGAGAGGCGTCTGTTGAGCTCTTCCACCCCGATTTCCGAGATCCGCCGTACGATGGCCACGTCGTACCGCCGGGTCTGGTCGATCCGCGCGCGGATGTAGTCGGCGTGGTCGGGCGCGGCGTCCGTCGCCGGGTTCGCCTCGCGGGGGGCGGCCGACGCGACGGCCGCGGCGAAGGCATCCCACTCCTCAAAACGTGCCGAGAGCCCGTCAATGCGCTCGAGAACGGCCGACCGTTGCGCGGTCAGCGCGGACACGCTGCTCTGTGAGACGAGCCTGCTGCCCGCCTGGTATGCCGACTGTGCGAGTCGCACGACCGCGTCGAGCTCGCGTGACGAGCCGACGAAGGCGAGCGCCTCCAGGAACTCCTCCAGGATCTCCTCCCGGCCCCCTCCGTCACCGAGGACGCCCACCGACTCGGTGAGCGGTATGAGATCGGAGCCGCGGGCTACCGCGTCGGCCTCCGGTATGTCCAGGCCGAGAGACCTCGACACGTTGAGGATCTCCGCGGCGGTGCGATAGGAGACCGCAACGCTCCCGAGCGCAGCCGCGGCATTCTCCACGTGGGCGCTTACCACCGCATCGTCTCCGGGAGAGACCACCGCGGCCCAGTCGAATGCAAGAAGCGTTGCGGACGCGTCGGCGTAACGCTCCGCCCCGAATGCCCGCGTCGCCTCCACCGGTCCGTTGGCAACATAGTCCCAGACGCGCTCAACGGCGTGCAGCACCCCCTCGGGACGCCGTGCGCCCTCACGATCCGGCCGCCCGAGCACGATGTCCGCCACGAACCGGATGTGCCAGTTGTAGCGATACGCCTCATCGACGATCGCCCGCGATGCGTTCAGCGCCTCGAGCTCCGAGATCACCTCACCGGCTTCGAGTACCGTGCGGTAGACATCCGTAACCTGCCGCAGCAGTGGCAGGTAATCGGCAATCTGCCCCTGCGCATCATCGAAATCGCCGGCCGCGAACGAGTCGATCATGACCTGCGCCTGGGTCCGAGACGGCGAAGCGATCGTCGCAAAGCTGTCCGGCGCGGGTGAGACCGTGCGACGACGGATCGTGTCGCGCGCGGTGGCGAACCGGGGCCCGGTCAGCTCGTAGTCGGCCGGGTTGAAGCTGCCGATCTGGATCGCAATGCCGTCGGTCTCGAGCAGCGCCGCGATCTGGGCCTGCCCGTCGGCGACCGCATCGTCGCGCGCAGCGCTTGAGAGCTCGAATCCGTACTCGCCGAGCCCGTCGACGTAGATCTCGACGGCGCGCACGTAGTTGGCCGAATCGAGCTCCTCGGACGCCGCGCGCATCAGCGCATCAAAGCGTCTGCGGTCGATCGTGAGCAGGACGCG
>SKQU01000426.1 GCA_007118855.1 Spirochaetaceae bacterium | reverse complement strand
TCGCTCGATCTCGCGAACGAAGAGGCGAACCGCGCCGGCTCGAATCTGGTCACCCGTCTCGAGCGAGTGATCGGTCCGTGCGATTCCGTTGACCCTGATCGCCACGGGACACGAAATCCGGATCGTGTCGTCCTGTACTCGAAACTCGAGCGCAGCCATATCCGCCGCAACGGTGAGCAGGTGCGGGTAGCTCCCTATCCGCACGCCGGAGCGGCCGGCGGGGCCGCGGAGCTCGAGGCCCAGGACGGGCGGGCGCGCATTGTGGCGCTCGACGATCCTCAGGCGCCGCCGGTGCGAGGCGGCGGCCTTCGCCACGGCAAGCAGGCCGAAGAGAAGGGTCGCGACGAAGACCCATCTCGCGATTCCCGCCCACCGGCCAATGAGCGTCGGCTCGACGCGGTCGGCCTGAGTTGGCCGCGGAGTCGGAGTCGGCCGCGGAACCGGGTCGCTTACCGCAGGCGGGTCCGACGGCAGGGATCCGGGGTGAGCGGCGAGCGCGTCGAGCAAGGGCAGGACCGATGCGGGGCTCGTTGAGGCAAGCGTTATCGACTCGAACACGACGTTCGGGGGTATCTGCACGGGACGGGGAGGCAGGAGCGCCGCGAAGTCCTCGCCGTCGGTGAGCAGGAGCAGCCGCGCATGGGGCTCCTCGTTTGCGACCGCGATGGACGAGGCGGTCCTCGCTGCCTGCTCGATCGCCCGCACCAGATCGACCGCCCCCCACGGCACGACCTCCCGCAACGAAAGCGATACCTGGCGCGAGGTAGCAGGGTACGGGAGGCGCTGCGCAACTTCGGCGCGATGCTCGGCGACCAGGAGCGCGTAGCGCGTCGAGAGGGGTTGCCCGGACATCCACAGATCGAGCGCCTCGCGCAGCTCCTCGATTCGGGCGCGGCCGCCGCTACGCAGCGACAGACTGTAGCTTGCGTCGAACAGGATCGTGACCGAGACGGCGTCGAGACGGACGAGCGGAAGCAGGATCATCATCGCGAGAACCGGTATCTGTCGGCGGATCACGCGGCTACTATACGAACGCCGCAGAGGACTGTCCACCTTGGCCTGCGGTGCCGGGCCGACCGCGCGTTCATGCTTCCTCGGTGTAGAGCATGAGCGGGTACCCCGCCTCGGTGGCCTGCCTGCGTGCCCGGTCCACGCGTGAGCTGGCCACGTCGTAGGTGTAGACCCCTACGAGCGAGCGCCCGCCCTGGTGGGCGGTGATCATGATCCGGCGGGCTTCGCTGTGATCCTTGCGGAACACTGATACGAGGATGTAGACGACGAACTCGCGCGGGGTGTAGTCGTCGTTGACGAGCACGACCCGGTACATGGGGGGCGGCTTGACCTTCGTCTTCGCCCGTTCCTTGACCTGCGGATCGATTCCCGGCGGTGTACTGGGGTCACCCATAGACTCGGGAACAACATACTCATGCCGAGCACCCCGCGTCACCTCAGAGCGACTTCGCCTCCAGTCGCTCGAGCGCCCAGTGTGTGTACTTCCTGATCCGCCGGTCCGGATCGTTCTCGAGCGTCCGCAGGATCTCCTTGCCGTCTTCTCCGGCGAGACGCTCGAGCGCCTTCGTGACCTGGACCCGAACCTCGGTGTCGGGGTCCCGGGCTGCAAGCACGATGCCGCGAAACGCCGCCTCGCTTGCGACGAGCGCGAGGAACCCGGCTGCCTCGCGTCGTACCCGCGGGTCGCGATGGCTGAGCATCCGGATCCTCGACTCCACGTACCCGGTCTTCTCGAGGATCTCGGCGAGGTAGGCGTGGAGCCCCGAGATCTCCTCCTCGAGAACCTCCCTGATGACCTGCTCGCCGGACTCGCCCATCACCTGGAAGACCCGGGAGATCCGGTCCCGCAGCGCCGGGTCGGCGTCCTTGAACCGTTCCACGAGGCGCGTGATCGACGCAGCCTGCGTCTTGCACGCCAGAGCGGTCTCCGCCGCCTCGAGCAGCACGCCCTCCGCCTGCAACTGATCCACGAGCACATCCACGGCGTCGGGGTGGACGCAGGCACCAAGCCCTTCCACGGCCGCCTCCTTGACGCTTTCCACCTCGTGTTCGTCAGCGAGCGTCCGGCGAAGCGCGTCGAGTGCGCTCGGGCCGCCCCCCACCGCGAGCGCCCGGGCAACGTTGCGGCGCACGCGCTCCACCGGGTCGCGCAGCATCCCCGCCGCCTGGTTGACCGCGCGCGTCTCCTCGTAATCGACGAGCGCCCAGGTCGCGGCAATCCGCACGTCAGGGTCGGCGTCGCTCTGCGCCTGCTTGATCTCGGCGAGAAAGGTCTTCTTCCCGGTCGCCGGCAGCGCGGCGATCACCGCGGCCCGGATGCTCCCGTCGACGCCCTGAAGCAGAGCGCGGATCTTCCGTTCGAGCTCCTTTGAGTCGAACTCGTCGAGGGTTCGGGTGAAGGCCCGCGCCTCATCCACCGGAAGGACGTGCAGATGCTCGAGGATATCCTGAAGGGTGTAGGGCAGCTTCAGCGCGCCAAGGGTGAGAAGCGCGTCGATCCTCACCTGGTGTGCGAAGCGCTCGCGTCCCGCGGTGATGACGTCGATGCAGGTGGAGAGTACGAGCGGCGTGTCGAGCTTCAGCAGCGCCGCGCGCAGTGCCTCGCGCGCGGGGAAGGTCTCATCGTGCAGCGCGTGGATGAGTGTATCGCGGTAGATAGCGTCATGACCGGCTGAGACGCCCTGGAGCGCGAGGGCGAGGAGGTCCGGCCGGTCGCGACGGTGCGAGATCTCTCCGGCCAGCAGGCGGTGCGCGTCCTCGGCGCCGCGCGCACCGATCGCGCTGATCGTAGCGTGGTAGATCTCCCTGTGGTTCTCCGTTGCATCGGTCTGGAGCCGGAACACGCGTTCTGCGACCTCCACGATGTACTCCTGCGGACCGTGCTCGGCGAGAAGCTCCGCGCCGAGCAGAAGCGTCGCCGGGCCCGGGTCGTCGGTCACTCCGCGCAGAAAATCGACCACGTGGACCGAGATCGCCCGGCGCAGGAGGCTGCGTACCCGCTCGAGCTCCGTGCGGTCTGAGAAGGTCACGTTCCTGAAGAGCCTGCGCAGCGTGGCGCTCCGGGTGAGGAATCGTGCCGCCGCGAGACAGAGCTCGCGGTTCGTCCCGGACAGCAGCTCGAGCGCCGCGTTCACGTCGTCCGGATGGTTCGGGTCGAGGAGGTCGACGACGTGAAGCGCCTCTTCCGGTTCGAGCTCCCCGGGGTCGAGCCCATACAGATCGCTGAAGTCACGGCGTATCCGTTCTCTCGCGACCGAACGCACCTCGTGAACCGGATCGTGGAGAAAGGCGTCCAGCACGCGACCGTAGAGCTCTTCGCGACCGGATCCCTGGTGCTCGCTCACAACGGTTCGTCGGATGAGCGGATGCGGGTCGCCAAAGGCATCACCGAGCGCGCGATCACTGCGTTCGTCGGTGTCGTGCAGGAGAACCTTGGTCGCGAAGTAGCGGCTCGGCCACTCCGGATCACCGGTCATCTCACGGATCTCGTCGATCCGTTGCGAGAAGAAGGCGTGCGCCCTGCGACCGTCGAACGGCTCTCCCCGGCCGGACAGCGCGAGTCGGCGCAGGACGAGAAAATCCGGATGGTCGCTCAGGTACGAGCGGAGCGCCGCTGCGAGCCTCCGGTTCCCCAGAGCGACGAGGAAACAGGAGAAGAGCCCGGTCGCCGGCGCATAGCGAAGGACACGCCGGAAGTCCGCGGGACGCTCCTTCTGCTGCAGTCTCGCGGTCCAGAGTCGGTCGAGCTCGAGCGCGGGCACGAGGCGTTCGTCGCCGGCCTCCAGGCGCCGCTCGAGCAGCCGCGAGCGGCGCAGAAGCTCCGCGTCGGTGAAGTAGTCGGTCGCCTTTCTGCTTCCCGGGATCGTGAGGAACCGGTCGATCCTCCGTGCAAACCGTTGCCTGCGGATCAGGGAGGCCACGATCAGCGCCGCGACCAGCGCAAGACCGATCGCGCCGACGATGAGCGGTTCGCGCGGAATCGCCTCCATCATGGTCGTGATGGTATCCATGGAAACTCTCCTATGCCGGGCCGAGCACGTTGAAGACCGGGACTGGCTTCGATTTTCCCTTGAGCGCGGCCGGTCTGCGTGTCTCGACTCGAAACCTGTCTCCTATGAGCGTGCGGGTGTCCGCGGAGATGATGATCTCGCCCGGTTTCGCGATGCCTTCCAGTCGTGCGGCGACGTTGACCGTATCGCCGATCTCGGTGAAGTCCATTCTCCGCGATCCGCCGAGGTTTCCCGCTACGACCGGGCCGCTGTGCATGCCGATCTGGATCCGCAGATCCTTCGCGTCGCCGGTGAAGAATCGCCGTCCGGGATTGTTCACGAGCTCCTGCAGCTCGAGCGCGCAGGTGACCGCCCGGATCGTGTCCTCGGTTCCCTCCTCAAGAGGGACCCCGAACACGGCCATGATGCAGTCGCCTATGTACTTGTCGAGGTATCCACGGTATTTGCGGACGATCGGCTCGGCCTCTTCAAAGAAGTCATTGAGCACACCGACGATGTACTCCGGGGTTCGCCCTTCCGAGAAGCTCGTGTACCCGGCGATGTCGGCGAAGAAGATCGTCGCCTGACGCGAACCGCCTCCGGGCTTCACGAGCTCCGGGTGCTCCACGAGCATGCCGACGATGTCCTCCGAAAGATACGCCGCGAACATGTCCTTGATGATGCGGCGCTCCTCGCTCACGAGCTGCATCTGTTCGCGCAGTTGCGTCTCTGAGGTCTGATCCGTGAACAGCAGGGTCAGCCCTTCGTGACGTCCGCGCTTGCCGCGAAGCGGCGTCACGTTGAGGCCGAAGTCCATCTCGTCGGCCTCCACCTTGTATATCCCCTCAAGCCCCACGAGCGAATCGCCGTTCGCCGCGACCCGGTCGATGGCGTTGAGAACCTTCTTCGTGAGTCCGGCGGAGAAGACCTCGCGGAACGGTTCACCGAGCCGGGTCTCGTCCAGGCGCAGCCGTTCGGCGGCGGCCCGGTTGAAGTAGTGTATCCGGCCGCTCTCGTCGGTCGTCACGAGCAGGTTGGTCATCGAGGCAAAGACGCTCTCCTGGTAGCGCTCGAGCTCCTCGATCCTGCGGGCGTGCTCCTGCAGCTCACGGTAGAGCCGCGCGGCGTTGAGCATCCCGGCGGCCACGCCTGTGAAGCCGTGGAGGAACGAGAACCGGTCCCGGTTGAAGTGGCGCGGGGTGCGCGAGTTGAGGATGAGGATCCCGAGCTGCCGGGTCGCGGTGGAGACGGGGAGGGCGATCGCGCTCCGGGAGGCCGGGTCGAGGAAGAGATCCGTGAAGGGGCTCGGCTTTCGGGAGAGCAGCACGACGGTTTCGTTACTTTCCACGACGAAGCGCACGAGCTCAGAGGTGGCGGCGAGCCGCAGAGGAGGGGCCCCGCGTCCGCGACGGTAGGCGAGCTCGAGGCCCTCACGCGCGCCTGCCTCACCAAAGAGGTAGAGGACCGCAAGGTCCGAACGGGTGATGTCGATCGACTGCTCAACGAGGATCGAGACGAGCCGGGTGAAGCCGATTTCGTCGGAGAGAAGCGCGCTCGCCCGCGCGAGCTCGACAAGCACTTCGGAGCGTTCCCGGTTCACGGTGCCTCCATGCGTCCCACATAGTACTGCGACGCCGCTCTTGCTCACAAGTAGTGTCATCCGGATACTTGGGGCCATGAACGGCACAGCGAAGGCACTGCTCGTGACCTCCGGCATTGTCCATCCCTCGCGGTGCGGGCAGCGGCAGGCCTTCGCCGCATTCCGCCGCGGCCTGCGGCGGGAGGTCGGGTCATCAGAGCGAGCAGAGCGCTCCTCTGCCGGTCACCGCATGCGCCTGCTCGAGGAGCTGTGCGCGCAACGGCCCGGCGGCGAGCGGCCGGATCTCATCGCGCTCTACTTCCATCACCCTCGTGTGGAGCCGGGTACCGTCGCAGCTCTCTGTCGTTATGTCGGCGACGGCGGCGCGCTCCTCGCGATCCACGGGGCACTCGCCTCCTTCAAGGGTGAGCCGGCGTACACGGATCTGCTTGGAGCATCGTTTGCGGGTCACCAGCCGGTTGGCGCGCGAGAGATGCGGCTCGCGCGGGAGGGCGCTGCGTCACGAGGTGGCTTGCCTGGATGCGTTGCCGTGACCGACGAGGTGTACGAGCATGAGTTTCGCCATGAGGTCGACATCTGGTACCGCTGGCATGAAGGCGGCTCATCAGAGCGCGGCGCCGCGGCGGTCTGGACCCGGGGGTACGCGGCGGGCCGGGTCGCCTGCTTCGCGTCCGGGCACCGCGCGGCGGTATGGCGGTCACCGGGGGTCGTGGAGGTGATCGCCGGGCTTCTGGGCTGGCTCCTGCGCCGCGAGGAACCGGCGTGAGGCTCGCAATCGTCGGATGCGGAGACGCGGCACGCGCGGTCGGGCTTGCCTCGCGCTTCGTGCGCCGCTGCCGGGTCGCCGCGGTTGCCGACCCGGACGCCGGGCGAAGGATGCGTTTTGCGCGCACATTCGGCGCCGCCGGCTATGCCGACTGGCGCGAGGTGCTCGCGGCCGGTGGAGTCGATGCGGTCTACCTCGCCGTCCCGCATGACCTGCACCGCGAGGTCGCGCTTGCCTTTGCCGAGCGGGGCACGAGCGTCCTGCTCGAGAAGCCGGTGGCCGCGACGCTCGAAGAGGCCGAACGACTCGTGCGCGAGCAGCCGCCGGGCGCACGGATCGCGGTGAACTACCAGTATCGCTACGATCCAAAGGTCAGGGCGCTGCTCGAAGCGGCGTCCGGGGCGGGGACGCTCTACTACGCCCAGGTGATCGTTCCATGGTACCGCGGCGACGAGTACTTCTGCGGGTCACCCTGGCACGCGTCCGCCGCGCGCTCCGGCGGCGGGACGCTTCTCACGCAGGGCAGCCACGCGCTGGACATCGCGCTGTGCGCCTGCGGTGCTCCGGTCCGCGCGACCGCACGGGTATTCCAGCGGCTGCACACGTCGGGCGAGACCGAGGACCTGGCTGCGGCAATCGTTGAGACCGAATCCGGTTCGCCGATCTTCATCACCTCCTCCATGGTCAGCCGTCCGGCGGCCAGGGTATCGATCGCGCTGTACGGGAGTGCCGGGTCGATCGTGTACCGCGGGCCGCAACGAGCACGGCTCGTCTCCCGGCGGGTGCGCGTGCCGCGGCGGGCCGTGGCTACGCAGCTGCATCCCTACGTCGCGTCGCTTGCGGGCTTCCGGGACTGGGCGGAGGGCGGCTCACCGGTGCGCTGCACCGCTTCTGATGCGCTTGCCGTCATGCGGGCGGTGGATGCTGCCTACCGCAGCGCGCGGGCCGGCGCGACCGTGGACATCGTGGGCCCCGAGCGCTGATCTCATGCCCGCCGGCGCTCCTCGAGGCGTCTGAGGATGATCCGGTGCGCCTCGTCCGGATCGTCGACTTCCTTCAGGAGCTCTTCGGTCGCGCAGTCTATCCGGTCTACCGTTGAGGCGGAGCGAACCTCGATGCCGCGGGGCAAGAGCACCTCGAGGGCACGGCGGCTCACCAGGTCGGTCCTGATCGCCCGGACACCCAGGCGGATCGATAGCAGGGCGCCGGCGCGTCCGACGACCTTGTCATAGGTAGTCAGCCGTTCTGCGGCCGGTCCGCCGGGCACGGCGGCGAGGTGAGCTTCGAGCTCGAACAGGGGATGCAGCCAGCCCCCGTCGCTGCGGAAGATCTCGACTTCGTCACGGTAGGCGATGAGCGTCGGCACGGAGAAAGTATAGAGAGCTGCCGCCGCGCCGGCAAGCAGGCCCGGATTCCGGCGGAACAGCACAATTGTTCTAGAGGACGTGCAATACTTCAAGAACTGTCGCGCGATTGCCCGTAGTATTGACGGGAAACCAAGGCGGAGGTCTCTATGCCATCGAAGGGCTCGTTTATCATTGTGGGAGAGAACATCCACTGCACCCGGGTGCGGCTGACGAAGGGCAAGTACGTTGCACAGCTCGACGACGGTACGAGCGCCCTTGTGTTCGCAGAAGACGGCAAGAAGCGGTACCTGCCCATTCCGGCGGACGTGGTCGAGGGGCAGGATTTCAAGGACGGCAAGGTGCGTCACGTGGCCGTTGCGGTCCAGCAGGGTCTCTACGGCTCGGACGAGGAACAGGACGCCGGGCGGCGGTACGTGCAGGCGATGGCGGTCGAACAGGAGAGCGCCGGCGCATGGTTTCTCGACGTGAACGTTGACGAGTTCAGCATTGACCAGGACGAGAAGAAGAGGGCGATGGAGTGGGTTGCCCGGGTCGTCCAGTCGGCCACGTCGATCCCACTGAGCATCGACTCCTCGGACCCGCAGATCCTCGAGACCGGGCTTGCCGCCTGTGACCCCTCCAAGGGCAAGCCGCTCGTGAACTCGGTTTCACTCGAGCGCGTCGGCTTCGTTCCCATTGCGGCGAAGGCGAAAGCGTGCGTGATCGCGAGTGCGATGGGAGCAACCAGCATGCCGCAGACGAAGGAGGAGCGTCAAGAGAACATCTACGAGCTCGTGCCGAAGCTCCAGGAGGCGGGCATCCCGCTTTCGGACACGTTTCTCGACCCGCTCGTCTTTCCGGTTTCGGTGGACGTCCAGAACGGCCCCACGGTCATCGAGACAATCAGGACGCTGCGCGAGAAGTACGGCGAGGAGGTGCACTTCGCGCCGGGGCTTTCCAACGTTTCGCACGGGTTTCCCAGGCGAAGCGTGCTCAACCGCGTCTTCGCCCGGCTGTGCCGGGAAGCCGGGTGTGACGGAGGCATCGTCGATCCCGCGCAGATCAACGACGAGGTCCTCGCCGGCATCGACTTCTCCGACGAGGTCAACACACTCGCGAAGAACGTCCTGCTCGGCAAGGACGAGTTCGGGATGAAGTTCATCTCGGCAATAAGGGGTTCGTGATGGCCGCCCGGATCATCGACGGGCGCGCGGTCTCGAAGGCGATACTCGAGGAGATCAGGAGTGAAGTAGCGACGATGCGAGACGAGGCTGGGAAGGTCCCCGGTCTCGTAACGATCCTCGTGGGAGAGAACCCCGCGTCGGTCTCCTACGTTACGCTGAAAGTGCGCACCGCGCTCGACCTGGGGTTCAACGAGGTTCAGGAAAACGTGGACCCCGCGATCAGCGAGGCCGATCTGCTCGCGCTCGTTGACCGGTACAACCGTGATGATTCGATCCACGGCATCCTCGTCCAGCTCCCGCTGCCGGACCACATCGACGAGAAGAAGGTGATCTACGCCATCGACCCCGACAAGGACGTGGACGGGTTTCACCCGGTCAACGTGGGGCGGCTGATGATCGGCGGCGACGAAGTGGTCTTTCCGCCCTGTACGCCCGCCGGCATCCAGGAGCTGATCGTGCGTTCGGGCGTCGAGATCGAAGGCGCGGAGGTCGTCGTCGTGGGCCGATCGAACATCGTCGGCAAGCCTATCGCCAACATGCTGCTCCAGAAAGGTCCCGGGGCAAATGCGACGGTGACGGTCGTGCATACCAGAACGAAGGATCTCGCTGCGCACTGCAGGCGTGCGGATATCCTTATCGTCGCCGCGGGGGTTCCCGGGCTCGTGAAGCCGCAGTGGATCAAACCGGGCGCCTGCGTGATCGACGTGGGCGTGAACCGCGTTGGTGAGAAGATCAGCAAAAGGACCGGAAAGAAGATCGCGATCCTTCGCGGCGACGTCGATTTCGACGCGGCGAAGGAGATCGCCGGTTCCATTACGCCGGTTCCCGGCGGCGTGGGACCCATGACGATTGCGATGCTCATGAAGAACACGCTTGCCTCGTGCAAGGCACGCGCAGGCGCAGGCCGCAAGCAGAGCTGAAGGAGGAGACATGGCTACCCTGGACCCCAAGACGATGAAGGACTGGGAGATCGCGGAGGCCGCGGAGGCCGGCATGCGGAAGATCGGCGCGATCGCCGACGAGCTCGGCATCACCGAAGACGAGCTCTATCCGTATGGACACTACATCGGCAAGGTCGACTACATCAGCGTGCTCGACCGGCTGAAGGACCGCCCCGACGGGAAGTACATCGACGTGACCGCGATTACCCCCACACCGCTCGGCGAGGGGAAGACCACGACGACGATGGGGCTCGTCGAAGGGCTCGGCAAGATCGGCAAGCGTGTGACCGGAGGTATCCGACAGCCTTCCGGCGGTCCGACGTTCAACATCAAGGGGAGCGCCGCCGGCGGAGGGCTCGCCCAGTGCATTCCGCTGAGCGAGTTCAGCCTCGGGCTGACCGGCGACATAGACGCGATCAACAATGCACACAATCTCGCGATGGTCGCGCTCACTTCGCGCATCCAGCACGAGTTCAACTACGGCGACAAGTTTCTCGCGAGGCGCAACCTCGAGCGGCTCAACATTGATCCGCGAAATCCCGCGATGGGCTGGACGATCGACTTTTCCGCGCAGGCGTTGCGGGAGATCATCATCGGAATCGGCGACAAGATGGACGGCTTCATGATGAAGAGCGGGTTCCAGATCACCGTGTCGTCTGAGGTCATGGCGATTCTCGCCGTCGCGAAGGACCTCGCCGACCTGCGCGCCCGTCTGGGGAAGATGGTCGTTGGCTACAGCAAGTCAGGGAAACCCGTCTCCGCCGACGACCTCGAAGTGGGCGGCGCGATGACCGCGCTCATGCACAAGGCGATCAACCCCAACCTGATGCAGACGCTCGAAGGGCAGCCGGTCTTCGTGCACGCCGGTCCCTTCGCGAATATCGCGATCGGGCAGTCGTCGATCGTCGCCGACCGACTCGCGCTCAAGCTCTCCGACTACCACGTGACCGAGAGCGGCTTCGGCGCGGACATCGGGTTCGAGAAGTTCTGGAATCTCAAGTGCCGCTTCTCCGGTCTCGTGCCCAATGCGGCGGTGATCGTCTGCACCGTGCGGGCGCTCAAGATGCACGGCGGCGGACCGCGCGTCGTGCCCGGCAAGGAACTTGCCGAGGAGTACACCAAACCCAACGTCGGTCTCGTGGAGCAGGGCACGGAAAACCTCGTCGCGCACATTGAGACGGTGAAGAAGAGCGGCATCCAACCGGTGGTCTGCATCAACCACTTCTACACCGACTCCGACGATGAAGTCGTGGCGATCAGACGCGTGGCGGAAAGCGCCGGTGCACGAGTCGCGCTGAGCAAGCACTGGGAGAAGGGCGGTGAAGGCGCGGTCGAGCTCGCAGAGGCCGTGGTCGAGGCGTGCGAAGAGAAGCCGCGCTTCGACTTCCTCTACTCGCTCGACCTGCCGATCAAGGAGCGCATCGCGGTCCTTGCGCGCGAAGTGTACGGCGCCGACGGAGTGAGTTATACGCCGGAGGCGGAGGAGAAGCTCGCGGCGATTGCCGAGGATCCGGAGGCGAAGAAGCTGGGAACCTGCATGGTGAAGACTCATCTGAGTCTGAGCCATGATCCGGCGATCAAGGGCCGGCCGAAGGGGTGGACGCTTCCGATCAGCGACATTCTCACGTATCGCGGCGCGGGTTTCCTCGTGCCCGTCGCCGGCGGGATCAAGCTCATGCCCGGCACCTCGTCCGATCCGGCGTTCCGCAAGATCGACGTTGACACAGCGACCGGTAAGGTTCGCGGACTCTTCTAAGCCGAGAGGTAGGATATGGAACACCACATCGAGAACAGGATCTACCACGTAGAAGTCCTGCCGCCCAAACAGGATTCGGAGAAACTGGAGGCTGATCTGGAGCGCTTTGCGAGCAAGTTCAACCGCGTCATGGAAAGCGGCTACTGTTGCTGCATCACCGACAACGCGATGGGCAACCTCGCCTTCCAGGGCACGGAGATGATCGAGGAGCTCGAGCTCGAACCCAAGCCCGGGCTCGTGATGATTCACCTCAACACCTTCCACACGAAGGATGATCTGGATCGTATCCTCGAGTCGTGCAGGGAGCTTGAGATCCGGCAGTTGCTCGTGATCTCAGGCGACGGCTCGGATCGCCTGCCCAAGCTCGCGCCCGCGGACGTGGGTGCGACCGACGTCGAGTCGGTGACCTCCGTGGAGCTGCTGCGCTACATAGGGCGTGAGTATCCGGGCGTTTTCGAGCTCGGAGTGGCTTTCAACCCGTACGAGCCGGAAGAGCACGAGTTCGCGAAGATGGAGCGGAAGCTCGACGCCGGCGCATCGTTCATCATCACCCAACCGGTCATCAACAGTCACCCGGTCGTGGACAAGCTCCTCGAGAAGCACCCCGAGGTGCCGGTGATCGTCGAGGCGTGGATGAGCAAGAACATCTCGCTCCTCTCCGAGGCCGTGGGATACGAAGTTGCCGAGGACCCTGAGTCCTTCGATCCGGTACAGACACTCGCGAACCTGCACCGCAACTACCCGAAGTGCGGAGTCTACCTCTCGCTGCTCGGCTTCAAGAAACAGTACGATCGCATCACGGGCCTGTGGGAGCAGGTGCAGAACGAGAAGGTGACTTCATGAAGATGGTAGTCTGCGTCAAACAGGTGCCCGGCACGCATGACGCGAAGATCGACCCTGAGACCAAGCGAATCGTTCGCGAGGGGATCAAGGCGATCCTGAACCCTTTCGACACCTATGCGCTCGAAGAGGCGGTGAAGATCAAGGAGAGGGCCGGCGGTGAGGTCATCGTGATGACGATGGGACCACCAAGAGCCGAGGCCGTCCTGCGCGAGGCTATCTCCGTGGGTGCGGACGCCGGGATCCTGCTCAGCGGGCGTGCCTTCGGCGGGTCCGATACCTGGGCGACGAGCTATGCGCTTGCGAAAGCGATCGAGAAGATCGGCGGCGTGGACCTCGTGCTCTGCGGCAAGCAGGCGATCGACGGGGACACGGCGCAGGTGGGACCCGGTATCGCCGCGCAGCTCGGATGGGCTCAGGCCACCTACGTGATGGAGATCCCGCGATGGGACAATGGAACGATCACGACCCGGCGGATGCACGAAGACGGATGGGACCTCTGCGAGATCAAGCTCCCGGCGGTGATCACCGTCGTAAAGGACATCAACCAGCCGCGCGTGCCCACGCTCAAGGGACGGCTCGCTGCGCAGAAGCTCGAGATTCCGGTCTGGTCGCCGCAGGAGATCGGTGCCGAGGAAGAGCTGATCGGGCTCAACGGGTCGCCCACCCGCGTGGTGACGACGAATCCGCCGCCGCCGCGAGCGAACGATACCCTCGTGCTCGATGGTCCGCCGTCGCAGAGCGCGGCAACGCTCGTGCGCGAGCTGCGTCGTCGGGGTCTGCTCTAAGTCAGAGAACCAGGTAAGGAGCGCAAGATGATAGCCAATACTGATGAGGCTCGGGGTGCGCACAGGCACGTCTGGGTCGTCGCGGAGGTGCTCGGCGGACAGATCCAGAAGGTGACGTACGAGCTTCTCGGGGCGGCACGATCACTCGCGGACGACAGGAAATGCGAGGTGTGGTGCGTCGTGATGGGGCACGGGCTCGGCGATCAGATCACGCCGCTCTTCCACGGCGGGGCCGACGTCGTGCTCGTCGCCGACGAGCCGCGCTTTGCCGAGTTCGTCGATGAAGACATGGCGGCCGCGCTCGTCCGGTTCGTCAATACCCACAAGCCTGAGATAGTCCTGTGCGGGGCAACCACCCGTGGCCGGGCCTTGATACCGCGGGTTGCGGTCGCCGCGAACTGCGGGCTCACGGCCGACTGCACGGGCCTGTCGATCGATCCGGAGAACGGTGATCTGCTGCAGACGCGGCCCGCCTTCGGCGGAAACATCATGGCCACGATCCGCTGCTCCAACCACCGGCCCCAGATGGCCACGGTCCGTCCGCGGGTCATGAACGCACTGCCGGTAGATACGAGCCGGACCGGCCGCGTGATCACCGAGCGCCTGCTCGACAGCGAAGAGTCGAAGCTGAAGAAGGTGATCGAGGTGTTCCAGGACACCGAAAACGCGATTAACCTCGCCGACGCACGCTTCATCATCTCCGGCGGCCGCGGGGTCAAGGGTCCCGAAGGATTCCAGCTGTTGAAACGCCTGGCCGAACGGGTCAACGGTGCGGTCGGTGCGAGCCGCGCGGCGGTGGACTCCGGGTGGGTTCCCTACAACCACCAGGTCGGGCAGACCGGCCAGACGGTCCAGTCCATGGTGTACGTGGCGTGCGGGATATCCGGGCAGATCCAGCACCTTGTCGGCATGCAGTCGTGTGACTACATTATCGCGATTGACAAGGACCCGGACACGCCACTGATGCAGCTTGCGGACGTGGCGATCGTGGGAGACCTCTTTGAGGTGTTGCCCGCGATCGTTGGGGAGATTCCCAAGACGTGATCCTCGTGGCCGCCGGTACGGCGCCTGTGGACGGAGTGCAGGAATGGACAGATTAGATCCCCGCGTGCGAGTCGCCGTTGTGATCCTGATGTCGATTCTCTGCTTTCTCCTGAGGCACCCGGCCACGATCGTCGCCGCCCTCGTCGTGGCGCTTGTGCTGTGGCGGGCGGTCGGCCTCGGATGGGAGGAGCTGGTCGCCGGCATCAGGCCGCTTCGAGTCGTGTTCGTACTCGTGATCGCGGCGCAGGGGTTCTTCTTCCCCGGAGACACCCCTGTGCGGCTTGATCTTCCCTTGCTCGGGGCACTCACGCTTCCGTTGACGGTGCAGGGTGTCAGCTTCGGGCTGATGCTCTGCCTTCGCGTCCTGGTGCTCGCGACGACCGTGCCCATCCTCACCTCGCAGACGAGTATTGACCGGATCGTGCTCGCGCTGACCAGGCTCGGTCTGCCGTACCGGGCGGCGTACACGGTGACCACCGCGCTCAATCAGATCCCGGTGCTGCGCTCAGATATCGCGACGATCAGCGCGGCTCAGCGACTGCGGGGATCGACCGCCTTCGATCGCGGACGGTTCCTCCAGAAGCTCCGGGCGTATCCGGCTCTGGTTGTTCCCCTGGTCATGACCTCAATGCGGCGGGCAACCCTTATGGGCGTTGCGATGCAGTCGCGGGCCTTCGGCTCCGGCGCAGCACGAACGTCGATCCACGCCCTGTCGTTCCGCCGGCTCGATGCGATGGTGCTCGCGGCATCACTCGTGCTCTTCGGCGTTCTGGTCACCGTGGATCGGGTGATCTGATCCGTCGCGCGGTTGTTCAGATAAGGAGTCTGAATGCAGGCACTCCCCGAACATCTTCCTCCCCCCGCCGTGGAGTTTCACCGCCTGTCGTACCGCTACCCCGGTTCGTCCCGGTGGGCTCTCCATGATCTGAGCCTGAGAATACTGCCCGGAGAGTTCGTCGCCGTGATCGGACCCAATGGCGCGGGCAAGTCGAGCCTCTGCAAGAGCCTGAATGGTATCATCCCGCACTTCGAGGGTGGAGCGCTCAAGGGAAGCGTGCGCGTTCACAACAGAGATACCCGGCAGCACGAGGTGGCGGATCTCGCGCGTCATGTTGGCCTCGTTCTCGAGGATCCCGACGCGCAGCTTTTCGCCGGCACCGTGCTCGACGAAGCGGCGTTCGGAGGAGAGAACCTGGGCATGGAGCCGCAGATGATCCGCTCTTCGGTCGCGCGGGCGCTGCGGGCGGTTGGTCTTCGCGGTTTCGACGAACGGGTTCCGTCGACCTTGTCCGGGGGGCAGAAGCAGCGCCTTGCGATCGCCTCCCTGCTTGCCATGACGCCGAGCGTGCTCGTCTTTGATGAGGCGACGAGCCAGCTCGATGCCGAGGGCGCACAGCACCTCATGGAGCTCGTATGCAGGTTGAAGCTGCGCTACAAGCTGACGGTTGTCGTCGCGACGCACGATATGGCACTCGTGCGGGCATACGCCGATCGGGTGATCGCACTCGAGGCGGGGCGGCTCGTCGCTTTCGATACGCCGGAGCGCGTTCTGTCCGCACCGGCCCCCAGGTTCTCGCTCCACCGGGCCCCGGGCGAAGGCACACGGCCGACGTTGGATATCGCTGCTGACCCGCTCATTGACCGATGCGGCGTTGACATCAGGTCCGTGCGCTGCGAGTACCCGGGAACCGTCGCCGTTGACGATGTGTCCGCTACCTTCTCGCCCGGTGAGTTTGCCGGAATCGTCGGGCGCAACGGTTCGGGCAAGACGACGCTGTTCAAGGCAATCGTCGGTCTGCTGAGACCCGTGGCAGGGGAGGTTCGCCTTGCCGGGAGACCCGTTCAATCGCTTGACTCCACGGACCTTGTTCGCCGCGCAGGGTACGTTCAGCAGAACCCGGACCACCAGCTGTTCGCAGATACGGTGTGGAAGGAGGTGGCGTTCGGGCCGGTGAACCTCGGGCTCGATCGCGACGAGGTTGAGGATCGCGTGCGGCGGTCGCTCGATACCGTCGGCCTCCGTGATCAGGCGAACGAGCACCCGCTTGCGCTCGGACGCAGTGATCGTTCGCTGGTCGCGCTCGCGTCGGTTCTCGCGCTCGAGTCCGGCGTCATTCTCCTCGACGAGCCGACCCGTGGGCACGACATGGCAGGCAGCCGCAGGGTCATGGAGATTGCCTGCAGCCTGCGTGATGCGGGCCGGACGATCATCGCAATCGGCCATGATCTGGGTCTGCTGTGCGAATACGCGTCGCGTCTCGTTGTCATGGATTCGGGGCGGATCGTAGCGGACGGGCCAACCGGTGAGATCATCGAGAGCCGAACGGAGGTGCTCGAGGCCGCCGGCGTGCTTGCGACTCACCGTGCTCCATCGGAGCGCATGGCCGTGCCTTTTTCCGACGACATGTACGACGAGGAGCAGATATGCGGGTGAACGAGGCGCGCGATGGTCCAGGGCTCGACGACGAGGCAGTCACCTTCTATGCCGGATCGGGTACGCATCCTGCTGTGATCGCGGTCTGGGCGGCGATCATCGCAACCGGGCATCTGCTGCCCACGATTCCCATGCTCGGGATCTCCGGCACCTTCACGGTGAGCGTGGCCTTTGTCCCGCTCGCAGGGATTCTCTTCGGTCCGGTTGGAGGCGCCGTCTGCGCGGCCGTGGGCTCGTTCATCGCGCAGCTCATTGCCCCCCATACGGCATGGCTGGGCCTCGCGACCTTTCTCATCGCGACCATCAACGCTCTGGCAGTCGGTCTGATCACGCGGGGACGCTGGTACGTCAGCGCGGCGATCATCGGCCTCGGGTACGCGCTCTGGTTCGCCACGCCGATCGGCGCTGAGGCGGCGGTCTTCCCTCTCGTGTTCTACACCGCCGGTATCGTGGCGACGGTTGGGGGAGCGTTCGTCTGGCGTCTGCTTGCGATCCGGAGCCACGAGGCACCCGTCTCGCTCCCGCTCACTGCGATAGGGGTCTTCTTCGCCTCGTACGCCGGGTTCGTATCGGCCGCGGGCATCGCGAACTTCGCCGGCATCCTCCTCTACGAGTGGCCGGCCACGATGTGGCGGGGGCTCGCCGTGGTCTCACCCATCGAGCGCGCTATCTTCTCGCTCGCTGCCACGCTCATCGGAGTGCCGCTCATCATCGGACTGCCGAAGATCGGTGTTCGCGTCGGGCTTGCCGCGCTCACTGCTCTGCGGCCTGGTGCTCCTCGACGGTCTCGTCATGCTCGACGGCCGCGGCGAACGTGGCACGCTCACGAGCGTGACGCGCGCGAAGCACCGACTCGAGACCGCTCATGAAGTCCGCTATGCAGTCGCAGGTCAGGTCGTAGTAGACGGTCGTTCCCTCCTTGCGGTCATAGAGAAGCCCTGCGTTCTTGAGCAGCGAGAGGTGACGGGAGACCGTTGATGTGTCGACACCGATCCGATCGGTGAGCTCGCACACACAATGGGCCCCTGTGCGCGAGATCAGATCGACGATGTAGACTCGAGTCGGATGCGCAAGCGCCTTCAGGACCGAGGCCCGTGCCTGTGCTCTGAGTCGTTCCTGGTCGGTCATCATTCCTTGCATATATTGCCAAAAATGCCTGCCATCGTCAAGAATATCGAAAGGCGTCGCCGGGCCCGGTGCGGGCTTGACGGATCGTGCTGTTCTCGTTATTGTGCATATAACCAAATAACCACAAATGGGGGTTGCTATGACGATTCAGATCCTCGGACCGGGCTGTCCGAACTGCCGGAACCTCGAGAAGAACGCGCGGGAGGCGGTCGCTCGACTGGGTATAGACGCCGGTATTGAGAAGGTCACTGATATGGACCGAATTGTCGAGATGGGCGTGATGCGTACGCCCGGCTACGCGATCGACGGAACGGTGCAGAACTCCGGCAGGGTCTCTACCGCCGACGAGATCGAAGCGAGTATCAAGGCGCATTCTTGAGTGACGACCGCCCGAATCTGATCGCCCGATTCTGGGCCGACGCGCGAAACCGCCGGCTCACCTTGATGGCCGGGGTCTTTCTCATTGCCTTCTTCATGCCCTGGTCCGCGCCGCGGGTACGTGCGGCGGTGAGCGAGGCCGTGTTGATGCTCGGCGAGTATGCTCGAGAGCACGTCCTGCTCTGCCTGATTCCGGCCTTCTTCATTGCCGGCGCGATCACCGTCTTCCTGAACCAGCAGTCGGTCATCAGGTATCTCGGTCCGGAGGCTCCAAAGATCGTGGCCTACAGTGTTGCCTCGGTCTCAGGCGCGATCCTCGCCGTCTGTTCGTGTACGGTCCTTCCCCTCTTCAAGGGTATCTACAAGAAGGGTGCCGGCCTCGGGCCGGCGGTGAGCTTTCTCTACTCCGGTCCGGCGATCAACGTTCTTGCGATCATCCTCACCGCGAGGGTCCTTGGTCTTCAGCTCGGTATAGCGCGTGCCGTTGGTGCGGTGGTCTTTGCCTTCGTGATCGGCCTCGCGATGCAGCTCCTGTTCCTGCGCGAAGACCGGGAACGCACGACCAACGCCGATATGTTTCGCGTCTCCGACCGAGATGAGTCGCGCGGGCTCGGGCAGACGGTCGTGTTCATGGCGTCGATGATCGGGATCCTCGTTTTCATGAACTGGGCCCCCGCCGACGGCTCGGTCGCCTGGTGGGACGCCCTGTACCGGTGGCGGTGGGTCGTCGTTGCCGGTTTCGCGGCGCTGGTCGTCTACTCGACCGTGCGCTGGTTCTCCGCCGCCGAGCTCTCCGACTGGGTTCGGGCAACCCGCGACTTCGCGGTGCAGATTCTGCCCTTGCTCTTCGCGGGGGTGCTGGTCGCCGGGTTTCTCCTGGGTCGCCCCGGACGGACGGCGCTCATCCCGGAGGCGTGGATCGCGGGTCTGGTCGGGACGAACTCGTTCGGGAGCAATCTCATCGCCTCGGCCGCCGGGGCGCTCATGTACTTCGCGACCCTGACCGAGGTCCCGATCATGCAGGGCTTGATCGGCGCAGGGATGAACCAGGGCCCGGCGCTTGCGCTCCTGCTCGCCGGGCCCTCGCTCTCGCTCCCGGCGCTGCTCGTCATCTGGGGCGAGCTTGGGGCGAAGAAGACGGCCGCCTACGTGGTGCTCGTCGTCGCGCTTTCCACCGCGGCCGGCATGATCTACGGGAATCTCGTCGGCTGACCCGCCGGTCGATCTGACCGCTCGATTTGTGTATCCTTCGCAAGGATGGAGGCAGCATGGAGGCCAGTAATCCTGTCCGTTTTCACCGCAAGTCGCCGCAGGAGCTTGGGTTCGATTCGCGCCGTCTCGAGCGGATTTCGGTCGTGATCGACCGGGCGCTCGAAGCCGGGCAGACGACCGGCGTACTCACGGCCGTGCTTCGAGACGGCTCGCTCGCGTGGTTCGACACGAGGGGGTGCCGTGATCTCGCGAGCGGCAAGCCGATCGAGGCGGACACCCTGTTTCGCATCTACTCGATGACCAAGCCGGTCACCACCGCGGCGGTCATGATGCTCGTGGAGGAGACGGCGATCAGGCTCGGCGACCCTGTCTCGCGGTTCTTCCCGGAGTACCGGGAGATGGAGGTCTACGTCGGCGGCGACGAGCCACCCTTTCTCTCCGAGCCTGCCGCGAGAGAGATTACCGTGCGGGATCTTCTGACGCACACGGCCGGTCTGGCCTACGGAATAGGGGAGGAGCATCCGGTGGAGAAGCTCCTTGAAAGCGACGTGTGGGGACCGGTTGCGCGCGATGGCGAGCTCTCCCTGCGCGAGCTTGCGAAGCTGGTGGGTGCGTGTCCGCTCGTCCATCAGCCGGGAACGCACTTTCGATACAGCATCGCGATCGACCTGCTCGGCGCCCTCGTGGAGGAGGTCTCCGGGATACCCTTTGGCCGGTTCCTCGAGGAACGACTCTTCGATCCGCTCGGGATGAGGAACACCTGGTTCACGGTGCCGGAGCCCGACCGGCACCGTCTCGCCGGGGTATACACTCCCGGCGAAACGGGTTTCGAGCCGTCACCCGACCCGCCCATTCTCTCCTTTGCGCAGACCGACGCGCATCCGAATGGGGGAGGGGGCCTGGTGAGCACCGCCGACGACTACCTTGCGTTCGCGCAGATGCTTCTCGACGGCGGTCGCGCTACTCGTCCGGACGGACGTCCCGGCGACTACGTCCTTGCGCCGCGTACGGTTTCGATGATGATGAGCGACCATCTGCCGCCCGGTGTCGCCGGTTGGTCGACTGCCGGTGTCGGGTTCGGGTACGGGGGGGCGGTCCTGACGGACGCCAGGTACTTCGTCGGATACGGATCCCCGGGCCGCTACGGATGGGGCGGCGCCGCAAGCACCGGATTCTGGGTCGATCCTGCCGAGCGGATCGCGGGGCTCGTCCTGCAGCAGGTCGTGCCGTACAGGCCCGAGCTGCCAGACGATGTCATGACGAGTGTCTACCAGGCGGTCGTTGCGTGAGCCGTATTCGGGCTGCCGTGCTCCTGGTCGCCGTCGCCGTGACGTTCCTCGTCACGGCGACGGCGGAAGAGGCCCCTCCTGCCACGCTCTACTTCTTCGTGCAGGATGGGTGTCCCGCCTGCGCGCGCATGAAGCCGGTGATCGACGAGATAGCCCTCGAGTATCCGCGACTCGAGGTGCGCACGCTCGAGGTCGGTGAGTTCCTGGAGTACCGCACGATGCTGCTCGACGCGGCGCGGGCGTTCAACCTCGAGCGGCTTTCGGTACCCGCGACGTTTCTTGGATCGCGGGCGTGGATCGGGTACGGCGAGACGAGCATCCGCCAGATCAGAGAAGAGGTGGGCCGATGCGTGGAAGAAGGATGTCCGGATACGTTCGACCTGGTAGCCGCCGCCCTCGCCGAAGACCCGAGCGGGCCTGATCCCACACCGACTCAGGCAGGCGGAGCCGATGCGCCACGTCTGTTCGGCGTGTCCGCCGACGAGCTCCCGATCGTCGTAAGCACGGCGATGATCGCCTTCCTCGACGGGTTCAACCCCTGCTCGCTCTGGGTTCTGACCTTTCTGCTCGCGATGGTGATGCACACCGGTTCCCGCAGGCGGGTGCTCCTCGTCGGGTCGGTCTTCCTGCTCGTTACCGCGTCGATCTACGGGCTGTTCATCGTGGGTGTCGTCCAGGCGATGGCCTTGCTCGCGCACCTTCCCTGGATACGTATCGTTGTCGTGGTGCTCGCGCTCGCGATGGGGGCGATCAACATCAAGGACTATTTTGCCTTCAAGCGCGGCGTCTCGCTCACGATCTCAGACGACCGAAAGAGCGCGATCGCGAAACGGTTCTCCTCACTGAGTCGCAGCAGCCAGTCGCCGGGGATGCTCGTCCTCACGACGGCCGGCCTGGCCGCGGGCATTGCGATCATCGAGCTGCCGTGTACCGCCGGGTTTCCGGTCGTCTGGTCCAACCTGGTCACCGCCGCCGCGGTGCCGGTCGCCTTCTTCGCGCTTCTCGTCGTGCTTTACATCGCGATCTACCTGCTGATCGAGCTGGTGCTCGTTGCGGCCGCCGCACTCACCTTTCGGCGCCTGGTCATCACCGAGCGCGGCGGCCGGGCGCTCAAGCTGCTGGGCGGCACGATCATGGTCGCGCTCGCATTCGTGCTGCTCTTCGCACCCGAGCTTATGGAGTCGCTCACCTCAATGGTTATCGTTTTTGCCGCGGCGCTCACCCTGGCGGTTGTGCTAGCCGGACTGCATCGGCTCGTCCGCGTTCGGGGCCATGGATCTGGCGGTTGTGTAGATACTTGACGATCTGAAGGTAAGTCGATAGCTTGACTGACTATACATGCGCCCAGGAAGACAGCGACGATCAGCACAGTGAAATCGGTTCGGGTTGGGCAGGGCGAATGTCGTTCGAATAAGATTACCCAGAGAGGAGAACAGGATGCCACAGAAGAAGACCGTTGACGCGTTGATCGCCCAGAAGGCAGAGATCGAGCGCCAGATTGAAGAGGCGAAGCGGCACGAGGCCCTCGCGAAGCTCACGAAATCGTCCGAGTTCAAGTCCGTCGCCAAACAGGTAAAGGACCTCGACCTGCCGGCATCCGACATCGTAGACCTGTTTGACTCGAAGAAGTCCGCCCCCCCGCGGAAGACCGCGAAGCCCTCCGCGAAGTACAAGCACCCGGCTGATCCCAAGATGACCTGGAGCGGCCGCGGCCGGAAGCCCGCCTGGGTCCAGGAGTGGACCGACAGCGGCAAGAGCATCGACGAACTGTTGATCAAGAAATAGTCGCATCGGCCCAGACCGGGAAGTGGTCGGACGGCCACTTCCCGCCAAACGGGTAGTCGAGCACTCTTCGCTCTGAGACGGTGACCTCCGGTGTCGCGAGGATGTAGTCGATGGGGCCGGCGTGCAGCGAAGTGCCGGTGAAACCGTGGAAGGTGCCGCGGTTGAGATCGGTGCACCCGAGGAGTCCTCGCCCGCCCCGGAATGAGGCTCGGGAACACAGGGGTTTCATCTCAACCGCCTCCGGCTCAGCGTTGAAGTCGCCACAGACGATACATGGCTCGCGTGCGGCCGCGACATGCTCTGCGATCATCTCCACGCTTCGACGCCGGGCTTCTTCACTGCGGTGATCAAGATGCGCGTTGTAGACCCGCACGGTCTCACCCGTCTCGCGGGACGTCAACCGGCACCAGGTACAGATCCGCGGCAGCCCGGCTCCCCACCCGCGGCTGCCGGGCACGCCCGGCTCGCTCGAGAGCCAGAATGTATCAACCGCGGTCGCCTCAAAGCGGTCCGAACGAAAGAAGATCGCACTGTGTTCTCCGCCGCCGTCGGCATCACGGCCACGGCCGACCATCGAGTACCCGGGTAGCGCTTCGAGCAGGTAGGACAGCATGTGTGCAAACCCTTCCTGCGTGCAGACGACCTGGGGACAGACTTCCCGCACGGCGGCAGCCGCGGCGTCGCGTCGGTTCCGCCAGGAGTTCTCGCCGTCAACATCGTTCTCACAGCGAAGGTTGAATGTCATCACTCGCAGACGCATTGTTCTCCTCCGGGAAGCCGACCTGATAGGCGCCCGCCCAATGTATACCGGGTCACGACACGTGACAATGCGGCAGCACACCCTTCTTCGCCGCGATGTGAGGATTGCCCGGACCTGCGCCCATGCCGACGCCCTTCCTTGACAGCTTTCGCCTGCCGCGTTACACATCGATCTGACCGGCCTGCCGGTTGTTGCGATCTTGAACGGAGACATCTTGAATTTGCCCGAATGCGTTGAAAGTGAAGAGCAGCTCGATGACCTGCTGTCGCGCCCGTCGCCGGCGCTCGTGGAGTTCGCGCGCGGTCTCACGGGGACGGTCGCCGTGATCGGGGTTGGCGGCAAGATGGGGACGACCTTCGCTGCGCGGCTCAATCGCGCGATCCGTGAGGCAGGCGCGGATGCCCGTGTTGTGGGCGTTTCGCGGTTCTCCG
>SKQU01000211.1 GCA_007118855.1 Spirochaetaceae bacterium | reverse complement strand
CGACACGCTGTCCGGCGACGATCAGCTTCGCTCCTGCGACCGACTCTTTGAACTCCTCCGGCATGACCCCGCATCATCCACGAAGACCTCGGCACCGCACCCCGATGCTTCCAGACGGAGATGCCGTCCACTACAAAGACGATCCGGGGGGTGATCCACGCCATGATGAGGATTCGCGGCCTGCGCCGCTACACCTCAGCGAGCCACACGCGCATCTCGCAGACACCGCGGTTGTTGCGGAGCGCGAAGGGCACGGCGGTGAACGGCACCTCGCGGCGGCCCGGCCGGGAGGCGTAGAGCGGGGCGGTGGGCGTGCCGCGACGGTCCGCAGGTGCGCCGCTACCAGCCGTCGGTGCCGCCCGGCGGACGGCGGACCCGCGGATGACCGCGCACCCGCCAAGGAGGTCGTCGCGGTGCTCGGCGGTGAGCGCAGCCTCGCCGGGGAGCGCGAGATCCGCGAGCGCCTCCCCGTTGTCGACCCCTTCGGCGCAGTAGAGGAGCGGCCCGCGTTCGAGCGCCACCTGCCACCCGGCATCGCGAACCGCCTCGTGCGCGTGCGTCCGGCGGATCTCCATGGGGAGGTCGAGGCAAAGCGTCTGTCCCGGGGTCCAGGTGCGACGCACGTAGACGTAGCCGCGCTTGATGATGAGGCCGCCGCCGGGGGCGGGCGCTGCGTCGGCGACGAGCGGCGCGCCGTCGGGGCCCGTGACGGTCCAGCCGGTCGCCCACGCGGGGATACGAAGCGCGAGGGTGAGCTCGACCGGCGCCTGTGCGTCGATCGTGAAGACGACCCGGCCGTCCCAGGGGTAGTTCGTCTCCTGGCGGACCGTGACCGCGGTGCCGGCGACGTCAAGCTCGAGGCTGCTCTGCGCGTAGAGGTGGACCGCAACGGTAGGGCCACCGCCGGCCGAGTCGCCGTCGTCGCCGGAGACGCCGTAGAGGTAGGCGCCGAGCGAGGCGAGAAGCCGCGCGATGTTGGGCGGGCAGCAGGCGCATCCGTACCACGGCTGCCGCTCGGCGTCCGAGCGGACGTGCGGGAGGTGCGGCGCGGTCGGGTGGAAGGTGAGAGGGTTCGCGTAGAAGAAGCGGTCGCCTGAGAGCGAGATGCCGCCGAGCGCGCCGTTGTAGAGCGCGCGTTCGGCGACGTCTGCGTAGTGCGAGTCGAGCTCCGCGTTCGCGAGGCGCGAGGCGAAGAAGACGAGCGAGATCGCGGCACATGTCTCGGCGTAGGCGGATTCGCCGGGAAGATCGTAGTCGTAGCTGAACCGTTCGCCGTGGGTCTGCGAGCCTATGCCGCCTGAGATATACATCCGGCGCCCGGCGATGCTCGCGAACAGGCGTCGGCATGCCTCCATCAGCCGCTCGTCGCCCGTCCGGGCGGCGACGTCGACCATGCCTGCGTAGAGGTAGCAGGCGCGCACCGAATGACCCTCGGCGTCGGCCTGCTCGCGTACGGGCAGATGCGCCTGGTAGTAGGCGTAGGCCGACGGGTAGTCGTTCGCGTCGTGGCGATGCCGGTCAAAGACCTCGCCGCGGCGCTCTGATTCGAGGCGGAAGTAGTGAGGCTCGCGGCCGCGTTCGTCGATGAAGAAGCGGGCGAGATCGAGGTAGCGCTCCTCGTTGGTCGCCTCCGCGAGCTTGACGAGCGCGAGCTCAATCTCCTCGTGGCCCGGGTACCCGGGGATCTTCCCGTCGCCGAAGGTCGCGTCTATGTGGTCGGCGTACTTCTCCGCGACGTCGAGCAGGGTGCGCTTGCCCGTCGCGCGGAAATGGGCCACCGCCGCCTCGAACAGGTGCCCTGCGCAATAGAGCTCGTGCATGTCGCGCAGATTCGTCCAGCGATCCGCGAACCCTTTCTGCGCGTAGTAGCTGTTGAGGTAGCCGTCCGGCTGCTGCGCGCGAGCGAAGAGCTCGATGTAGCCGTCGAGCCGCGCTTCGAGCTCGGGATCCGGCTCGAGCTCGAGCGCGTATGCGGCCGCCTCGATCGCCTTGGCCAGGTCCGAGTCGTAGAAGTGATGCGGCTCCCAGTCCGCGCCCGGCTTCCACTCGAGGCGCAGCGACCGGGTCCGGTTCGTCTCGTCGCACTTGTCGAGCACGCAGGGAATCGTGACCTCGCGGTTGGTGCGCTGCCGGTCGGCCCAGAAACCGCCGGTGATCCGGGCACGTGAGATGCGCGGGGGATGAAGCTTCGCGGGCATGGGGAACTCCTCTCTCTGTTATACGGCCGAGGCTAAGCCCCGAGCTCCTCCGTCTCGCGCATCGCGCGCTCGAGCCCCGCGAGGCTGTCGACGAGGCGTGACGGTCTGCTTCGCCGCAGCCAGAGCGCGGAGAATCGCTCGCGGATCTCGTCGAGCTCGTCGCGGTGCGCCGTGAGCTCCTGCGGCGCGACGCGGTCGCCGCCTCGCAGCTCTCTCGCGAGGAGCACGCGGCGCGCCGCGGCGCGGTTCATCAGGTTCGAAAGCGCGTACTCTTCGATCGTCGTGCGCTCGAAGGCGCGCCGCTCGTAGGCGCGTCGTTCGTTGTCAATCGCCATGCCCGCGGCTTCCCAGGCACCGTTCGCGGCGAGCGCGTCCGCCGCCTCGATCTTCGAGCGAAGCGTCGGCTCGTCGATCCCGACCGAATCGATCACCGGGCGCGCCTTCGAGAAGCCGTCGCCGAAGCCCTCCGGCGCGACGAGACTCTCTATGAGCGCGTGGTAGGCCCAGGACCCGTACTCGTCGTCGCCTATCGTCTTCACGACCGGGACGAGAACACCGGAGCTGTCCGCGTAGCTGTGGAGGGCGTAGGCGGCGAGGAACTCGTCGCCGTCCGGCAGCGGTGCGCCTGCGTGGTTCCACGAGCACGCGCCTCCGTAGGCCGCGGCGTGCATGCTGACGCCCAGCGTGTTCCGGTGCCCCCAGTCGCCCCAGTCGGTGTTGAGCAGGCCTTCGGCGCCCGACTCCACGGCGACTCCGGCGAAGCCATGGATATTGTTCATGCTCGTGCGAAGGCGGGTGCCGTGACTCTGCCAGCCGTGCGTACCCGGGCAGCAGACGAGCGGAAGCCCCGCCTCCACGAACTCACCGTTGCGGACGATCCGTTCGCCGTTGGGCGTATACTCCCAGTTCAGAAGCACGAGCTCCGGCGGCAGCTCGGGAATGATCTCCGGATGCTTCAGGACGATGTCTCCCCAGAGGTTCATCCGCTTGCCGTGCTGCACCGACAGCCGGCGGAGCTCGAGGATGAAGTCGAGGTAGACAGTGCCGAGTCCCACCTCGTCGGCCTTCGCCTTCGACCGTCCCTGTCCGAGCTCCCACGGCTCGTCGCCGCACGCGTTGAAGTCATCCGCGGTGAACAGCGGCAGGAACTCCGCGTACATGTCCGCGACGAGCTCGATCGACCGCGGGTCCACCGGGTTGAGTGTCGTGCCGCCGGGCACGTCGTGGAACCCGGGGAGCTCCCCGAGCTCCTCGTAGCCGGGCAGCATGAGGATCTTCTCGAAGTGACCCAGGCTCGTCAGCGACGGGACGAAGTCGACGTGGTGCTCGGCGCAATGCTCCTGAATGGTCAGGATGTCTTCCGGGCTGAAGGGTGAGAAGCCGACGCCAATCTCAGGGTGCCGCGAGAACGTGAAGACGTTCTCGACGTAGAGCTCGAGCTCGTTGATCTTCCACCTCGCAAGCCGCTCGACGAGCTCGGTGACCGTCGCGACGGTGGGCACCTTGCCTCGGCTGCAGTCAAGGTAGTAGCCGCGGCGGGTGAGGTCCGGCTCGTCGGTGATCGTCATGCACGGCAGCGTGCGGCCGTTCGCGGCGATGAGCTCGCGCAGCGTCTGCGTCGCGTAGTAGGCGCCGGTCGCCGTGGAGGAGGCGATCTCGATCCGCTTGGGACTGATCGTGAGAACGTACCCCTGCGGATGGCGCACCGAGCGCTTGCGGGTGAACAGTATCTCGGCGTCGCGGGTCGCCTGCGTGGCCCGTGGGCCGCACTCGAGCCGGGAGAGATCGCCCACGAGCTGCAGCACGGGGATGCGGTCGTCGCTGTGGATCGTTGCGATACGCGCAGGTGTGGGGAAGGTGAAGCTCCCGTCAGTCGTGGTGACGCGCTTTGGGGGTATCAGGAACATGTGAATCTCCTCATCCTCTCACGATAGGCGAGCGGCCGGAGTTGCGCAAGCGTCGGACCGTCGCGGGTCAGACCACCAGGGCGTGCAGCGCCTTCACCGACTCCTCGATCTGGGAGTTGTCCACGAGGAAGGCGACATTGATCTCGCTCGCGCTCTGCGAGACCATCCTCGCCTTGATCCCGCGCGCGGTGAGGTTGCCGAACACCCGGCCGAGCACGTCCACCTGACCCTTGAGCTCCTCGCCGATCACGCAGATGATCGCCTTGCCGTGCTCGACGGTCGCCTCGCCGAGCTCGGCGAGCGCCGCGATCGCGGACTCGAGCTCCGCCCCCGAGTAGCTGCGGTCGGTCACCATGGAGACGGTCGCCTCTGAGGTCGTCGCCATGTGAACGCCTATCGCGTGCAGCGACAGGATGTCAAACGCCTTGGAGAGAATCTGGACCGCGGACATGAGGCGCGGGGAGGCGATCGTAATGAGGTTCACGTCCTCCTTGTAGACGATCGACTTCGCGTAGCGGGGTGAGTGCACCGGCTCCGGCACGATCAGCGTGCCCTCGTCCTGCGGGTGGAGCGTGTTGAGGACCCGCACCGGGATCCCCGCGTGGATCGCCGGCACGAGCGTGGAAGGGTGGAGGATCTCCGCGCCGTAGTAGGCGAGCTCGCTCGCCTCGTCGAAGGAGAGCCGCCGAAGGCTCTGCGCGCTCGGGTCGAGCGACGGGTCGCATGTCATCACGCCGTCTACGTCGGTCCAGATCTGCACCTCCTGGGCGCCGAGCGCCGCGCCCAGGATGGAGGCGGTGAAGTCGGACCCGGAGCGTCCGAGCGTGGTGATATCGCCGCGCGCGTTGCGCCCAAGAAAGCCGGTCACGACGGGAAGCCCCTCTGCCTGCGAGATTCCGGCCGCGATCTGCTCGGAGATCCCGGGAAGCGGTGAGGCCGACCCGTGTCGAGCGTCGGTCAGAAGCCCTATCTCGTAGGCGTTGATCGCGGTCGCCGGTACTCCCGCCTTCGAGAGCGCCGCGGCGATGATGCGGGTGGAGAGCCGCTCTCCGAACGACATGATGTGGTCGAGCGTCCGCGGCGTGAGCTCGCGGATCAGGTTGACGCCCTGCAGGAAGGCATGCAGCTGTTCGGTCAGCGGACCGATGAGTTCGCGCTCGAGACCCAGCTCGTCGAGGAGCGAGCCGTGGTAGTCGAGGATCGATGCGAGCTCAAGGGTCCCCTCCATCGCCCGGTCGGCCGCCGCGATGAGCTCGTTCGTCGTCTTGCCGTGGGCCGAGACGACGACGACCGGGTCGTTCTCCAGCTCCGCGCGGACGAGGTCGATACACCGGTGGATACGCTGCGGCGTCGCGATGGAGCTGCCGCCGAACTTCATGACAATCATCTGCGCTCCCGAGACGAGATGATACGGAACGAGCCGGATGGTGTCGACGGGCCCGCGGCGCACCGTATCGCCGCGGCCGCCGGACGGTTCGGCGTCGGGCTTGCACAAAACCGGCGGCTCATTCATCTTTGCCGGATGAAGATACGACTGCGCAGCAGCACCAATACCCTTGGTCGCCGGATGGCCGGCGCCCGCAGCTTGTGGCGGGCCACCGGCATGCGCGACGAGCACTTCGGCAAGCCCATCATCGCGATCGCGAACTCGTTCACCCAGTTCGTCCCGGGACACGCGCACCTGCACGACATAGGCCAGGAGGTCCGCCGGATCATCGAAGCCCGCGGCTGCTACGCCGCCGAGTTCAACACCATCGCCGTGGACGACGGGATCGCGATGGGCCACGACGGCATGCTCTACTCGCTGCCGAGCCGCGAGCTCATCGCGGACAGCGTCGAGTACATGTGTAACGCCCACTGCGCGGACGCGCTCGTCTGCATCAGTAACTGCGACAAGATCACGCCGGGAATGCTCATGGCGGCGCTTCGGCTCAATATCCCCACGGTCTTCGTCTCGGGCGGCCCCATGGAGGCGGGCAGGCTCGGGGAGGAGCACCTCGACCTGATCGACGCGATGGTGATCGCGGCCGACGACACGGTGGACGACGAGCGGGTCGCGGCGGTGGAGGCCGCGGCCTGCCCGACGTGCGGATCGTGCTCGGGCATGTTCACGGCGAACAGCATGAACTGCCTCACCGAGGCGATCGGGCTCTCGCTCCCCGGGAACGGGACGGTCGTTGCGACCCACGCGAACCGCAGGCGGCTCTTCGAGCGCGCCGCCGAGACCGTCGTCGAGCTCGCGCGCGCATACTACGAGGAGGGCGACGAGCGAGTCCTGCCCCGGGCGATCGCGACCCGCGCGGCGTTTGAGAACGCGATGGCGCTCGACATCGCGATGGGAGGCTCGACCAATACGGTGCTCCACCTGCTTGCCGCGGCGCAGGAGGCGGAGGTCGAGTTCACCGTGCAGGATATCGACGCGATTTCGCGCAAGGTCCCGTGCCTCTGCAAGGTCGCTCCGTCGAGCAGCTACCACGTGGAGGACGTGAACCGCGCTGGCGGGATCCTTTCCATCATGGCCGAGCTCGATCGCGGCGGGCTCGTGGACGGCAGCGTTTGGCGCGTCGACGGGCTCACGCTCTCGCAAGCGATCGCTCGCTACGATCTGCAGGGCGCCTCGCCCGCGCCGGAAGCGCTCGATCTCTGGAGCTCGGCGCCGGGGGGCAGGCCGAACCTCGTGCTCGGGTCGCAGGCGTCCACCTACCGGGAGCTCGACCGCGACCGTGAGTCCGGGTGTATCCGCGACGTGGAGCACGCCTATTCGCCCGACGGCGGGCTCTGCATCCTCTTTGGGAATATCGCCGAGCGGGGCGCGGTCGTGAAGACGGCCGGAGTCGACGAGTCGCTCTCCACCTTCTCAGGGACGGCGAAGGTCTTTGAGAGCCAGGACGAGGCGTGCGAGCGGATCCTCGACGGGTCCGTTGTTGCGGGCGACGTCGTCGTTATCCGTTACGAGGGGCCGAAGGGCGGGCCCGGGATGCAGGAGATGCTCTACCCCACGAGCTACCTCAAGGCGCGCAAGCTCGGAAAGGCGTGCGCGCTCATCACCGACGGACGGTTCTCAGGCGGCACCTCCGGCCTGTCGATCGGGCACGTCTCCCCGGAGGCGGCCGCCGGCGGCGCGATCGCGCTCATTGAGCAAGGCGACACCATCACGATCGATATCCCCAGGCGCACGCTCGAGCTCGAGGTGAGCGAGGCCGAGCTCGCCGAACGCCGAGGCAGGCAGGAGGCGAGAGGCGAATCGGCGTACCGGCCTGCGAGCAGGAGGCGGACCGTGAGTCGGGCGCTCGAAGCGTACGCGCTCTTTGCCACGAGCGCGGATACCGGCGCGGTGCGCCGGCTGCCGGAGTAGGGGAGGCCGCGGTGCAGAAGCGTTCAGCGCGATGGTTTGCGTGCAGCGGCCGCCCGCGGGTCGCCCGTTCGAGCGACGGATGGGTGAGGATACGCGTCGGTCTGAACACAGAACCGGTGGACCGCCCGTCGTGGGCGATCGACCGCGAGCGGGAGGCCGAGCGCGTTTGGGATGCGGCCGAAGCGAGCGCTCCCCGGCGTCGGACGGCGGCTGAGGCGAGTCGCGTCTACAGCGCGACGGGCACCGTGGAGGGGAAGACCAACCCCCACGCCGACACGCGGGGCGTAGTCCCTGAGACGGTGGGTGGCGATGAGTATGCCGTCGCGATCGGCGAGGCCGGACCGTTCGCTCTGTTCGTTGCACGGTCGACCGAAGGGATCCGGATTGACCTGCCGGTTGACGAGTCGGCCCGCGTCTACGGCCTCGGCGAGAAGAGCGGCGGGCTCGACAAGCGAGGCAGGACGTGGGCCTTCTGGAACACCGACGACCCGATCCACTATCCGGAGAAGGATCCGCTCTACCAGTCGATCCCGGTCGCCTGTCTCGTGACCCGCGAGCGCGTCGTGACCGTCTTCAGCGACAGTTGTGCGCACCAGTATTTCG
>SKQU01000348.1 GCA_007118855.1 Spirochaetaceae bacterium | reverse complement strand
GCGCGGCAGTGGGAAGGCCGCGCGGCAGTCGAAAGGCGGTTGGCGGGCGGCGGACTGCCGCGACCTTTTGCGCCTGACAGGTGAGACGCCGCGCACTATACTCTGAAGAGGTCATGAAGCTGAAGAACTACCAGGAAGACGTCGTGCTCCGGGCGATCGAGATAGCACTCGAACACGAACCGGACTTGCTCGAGGACGAGATCTTCGTCAAGGACGTGGCCGCGTACGTGCTCAATCGCGTGCCGGCGCGGTACGTCATGAGCGAGCGAGGGTTCCTGCGGCTCGCCCTCGAGCATCTCGAGGAAGATCAGCAGGAGAAGTCGCTTGCGAACGTGATCGAGCTGATGATGCTGGTGAACCGGGGCGTCGATCTCGTGCGGCGGCGGCGGTCCGAGCCTTCGCCGGCCCGCGCTCGAGCTGTTGCCGGCTACCAGAGTGGCGGGAACAATGCGATCGAGTACGTGCACAACTACCCGCAGATCATCGGCCGGGTGATCGACGAGCGCACCGGCGAGCCCGTCTACGGTGCTACGGTGACGCTGCTCTGTGGCGGGGAGCTCGTGCCTCCCGCGGCGAGCGGCTGGCAGAACCCCTATGTCACGCGGGAGCAGACTCGCGGTCACTTCAGTTTCTGGCCGCAGGCCTCGCGGAGCCCGAGTCCGCGGCTTGAGGTCGATCTCGTGCTCACCGTTACCCGTGAGGGGTATCAGCCGTTGCGGTTCACCCAGCAGATCATCACCGAGGGCGCCTACGATGCGGCGCAGACGATCCACGGGGACAAGATCCTCTCGCTCAAGCCGCTGCCGATCCGTTCCGTTCCGGCTGCCCGGGAGGCCCGGTGACCGGGAAGGACCTGCTCTCGCTCTCGTTCCGCGTGATAGGCCTTCTGTTCGCCGTGATCGGGGCGGTGGCGGCCGCATCAACGGCGATCTACGTCACCCGTGCGGTGTCGGTGCCCGGTGTCGTCGTCGATCACGTGGTAGAACAGAATGCGATCTCGCTGATGTCGGCCGCCGAGCCCACGGGGCTTCTCTACTATCCGGTCGTTGCCTACGATGCCCCGTCCGGTGAGTCCCACACCCTGACGGGACGGTCGGGACGGACGCGGAAGGTCTACGAGGCGGGCGATTCTCTGCCCGTGCTCGTCTCGCCCGATGACCCTCAGGACGCTCGAATCGACTCCACCTTCGGTGTATGGGGGAGCTCGATCATCCTCGGGGCGCTCGGGGCGCTCTTTTTGCTGTTGAGTGTCCTCGCGCCGCAGGGTTTCGGCGGCAGCAAGTCCCGCGGGTGAGTCGCCCGAAGCGCGAGCAGACACTCCGTGAACAGCGACTCGTCGAGAATGCGCGGCTGATGATCATCGCCGACCTGCGCGGAGGCATCGATCCGCTCGAGACAGCCTGTACCGTCGCGGCGCGCGCCGGATCGGGTGTGCCCGACTTGTGGCCGGTCAGCGGTACGGCGCGTCGAGCACGAAGCGCGTGTGTTCGGAGCGGAACCCCGCGGCGCGCAGCGCACGAGCGAAGGGGCTGTGGCGAGCCGGCAGGCCGTTGACCGTTTCCACGGTGACCCGCGACAGCGGATTCCAGTTGCGCGTCACGAGGTTTTGCAGCGGCTCGAGGAATCGGTGAAGATCCGGATCGTCTTCGTCGGCCAGGATCGTGAGGTCGCGTCCGTAGCGGCGACTGGTGGCGACGAGCGATGAGCCGCGAAAGACGAGATGATTGCCGGGTATCCGTGAGGGAAGATCGGGAAAGGCTTCACCAAGCCCGAGTCCGCACGGACTGGCCGGATCCACGGCACTCATCCACACGATGAGGTCGCCGGCACCTGCCTCCCGCAGCGTCCCGAGCGACTGCGGTACCGCAAACTGCGGCGTCGCGATGCCCAGGACGAATCGTCCGCACAGGCACTCGCCTGCGAGCTCCATCAGCCGCAGCGCGCCGAAGATCGCGCTCCAGGAGAGTGCGCCGTCCTCACGTTCGACGATCTCGCGGAAGACCACCCCGTAGCGCTGCAACAGCGACCGGGCCCGCTCGCGGTCCTCCTCGTGAGCCGTCAGTGGATCGGCGGGCTCGGCAGGGTGGAGAGGTTCCCAGTCGTTCGCAGGCTGCGGTGCGCGCCAGCGTCGCGCGCGGGCCGGCCGGGCCGACCGACGGCGCCGGGTGCGCACCCCCGGCCACCCCAACTGTGTGGGTCCCGACCCGACCGGCGCGCTGTCGGGTGCGGCGAAGCGTGACGCGATTCCAAGGCGCACCGTCTCGTACGAGCGAGTCGTTGCGGTTCCGTTCCACGCGCGCGGCCACGGGTTGCTCGCAAGGTCCGTCTCGAGTTCGCCCGGGTGCGCGGACGTCGGCGCGACCGGCCGGTAGAGATCGATCTCGTCGGCAAGGCAGAAGCAGATCCTCTGGGAACCGACGCCGAGCCAGACCAGCTCGTGCTGAGCGAACAGGCCGTCGAGCCAAAGCGGGTGATAGTCCGGCAGCCTCGCCGGGAGGATGTCCGACTCCCAACTCGCCGCCGGAGCCGCGTACCCGAAGAGAGTGTCGAGAACATCGGCGAGCGCCTCGGGACCCGTGGGCGCGCCGGTGAGCATCGTTGTCTCGGCAAGGAGCGGCACCAGCGCCTCAGCCCTGACCGGCTCGAAGCGTCCGCGGGCGGCCGCGCGCCTGGCGCGCAGCAGATACTCGAGCGTATCGGCGTCGCAGACCTCGGTCGAGCCGATACCCTCGGATATGCTGCCGAGGATGACGAGCTGTTCATCGCACAGCGCCGCGATGCAGTCGTGCCACAGGTCCCCGTCGAGCCCGAACCGTGCCGGTCCGTCGGAAGCCGGGACCGGGCCGGAGAATCGCAGCATCTCGAGCAGCGCATGCTCGGGCGCCGGGCTCTCGCGCTCGTCCTGCCCGAACGCATCAGCCGCGGCGAATCCCGGGGTCCGCGGAGGACGCGCCCAGGCACGCCCGACGACCTCGTGCACGCGGCCGTCGGGATAGAGCGCCCGAAGCGACGGAATGCGGTTCCGCGTCGCGAGCAACCAGTGCCCCGCGTGCTCGATCCAGATGAAACGGTCTTCGAGCCCCGCGAGCGAGCACGCCTGCTCGCCGTGGTCGCGCCGCACGGCGGACTCGAGCTCGCGGAGCTCATCCGCCGGGATCGCTATCCGTTCGGTGACCCAGTCGAGGATCTCTGCCGGGCCTCCTGGAGCGTAGCCGGTCTCGAGTCGTCGGAGCCGCCTCGTAACCTGCTCCACGATGGCCTGCGGTATCAGCGGGCGCAGGTTCTCCGTGAGGGCCACCTGGCGGATGAACTCGTTGGAGAGCGAGCTTCCACCCCGGCCGGAAAGGGAGTCATCCTGGTACATGAGCCGGTTCGTCTCGCGCCAGACTGTCTCGGCCGCGAAGGGGCTTGCCGACTGTGTCTCGCAGAATGATAGGGCGATCTCGTCCGCGTCGATCTGCTCGAGGCATTCCCTGAGTGCCGGCAGGTCGAACTCATCGGCGAGACAGCTGCGCCAGGTCTCGATGAGGATGGGGAAGTCCGCAAGCCCCGCGGTGGAGGCGAGCAGCTTCTTCGACTTCACGCGGGTCAGCCAGAGCGGCATTCTGCGGTTGAACCCGGGCTTCGGGAGCAACAGTGCCCGTCCGGCGTTCTCCCGGAAGAGCGCTCCGAATCGTCTGCTCCCCTCGAGCCGTTGCCGCAGAAGCGCCTCCAGAACACCGTGGCGCAGCAATTGGCGACAGCGGTGCTTCGTGAAGAAGCGCGAGGGGTCTGCTTCCGGCGGGAGGACGGCAATCAGGCAGTCGTTGTCGGCCTCGAGGTCGAGCGGGCTGCCGTACTCGTCTTCCCAGAGCGCCGCGAGCGCAATCGCGAGCGGTTCGTTCACCTTTCCTCCCCATCCGGTGTGAACGATGACCTGTCTCGGCGACTGGAGCACAGCTTCCACGACGACATGCGCGCGATGGGGAAGACCGCATCCGGTGGCCTCACGTTGGGCGAGCAGGAGTGCGGCGAGCGAGGCGCTCATCCGGGGGGTGAGCTGCCGGTACCCGGTGAGGTGCGTGTCCAGCCCATCGCACGAGGCGGCCTGCTCGCATGCGAGCAGAAACTCGAGCCTTCTGCGCGCGTAGTGCGCATCGCGACCCTTCGCTTCAGCACGCCAGAAGGGAACTGCCCGTGCGCTCGGGCTCGCGCTTGTCACGATAACGTCACGGTCGGTGATCTGCCGGATCGTCCACGCCTGCGACCCGAGCACGAAGCTCTCCCCCACACGACGCTCCCAGACGAACTCTTCGTCGAGCTCGCCCACGGGTCCACCGCCGAGCAGCCTCAGGGTATAGTACCCACGGTCCGGAATCGTTCCTCCCGACCGGTAGAGCAGCGCCGCCGAGCCTTCGCGCGCCGAGATCCGGCCGCTGACGCGATCGACAGATATCCTCGGGCGCAGCTCCCGGATCCTCACCTCGGCGTACCGTCCGGCCAGCATCTCCACCACCAGCTCGTAGAGTCGGCGATCGAGCCGGTGATAGGGCCAGCAGGATTGCAGCGTCGCGTACAGATCGTCGATGTCCCACTCGTCCATCGCCGTCATGCTGACGATGACCTGGGCGAGCACGTCGAGAGGGGCTTCGGGAGGTCTCGTCTCCTCGATGTCGCGCTCGAGCGCGGCGATCGACATCGCGGCCGCGTCGATCAGGTCGCGTCCGTGAACCGGATAGATGGTGCCGACGCTGGTCTGACCCACGCGATGCCCCGCGCGACCTGTCTGTTGCAGGGTCGATGACACCGTCGGCGGGGTCTTGACCAGGATGACCTCGTCGAGCGCGCCGATGTCGATCCCGAGCTCGAGCGAGCTCGTGGCCACGATCGCTCGCAGTCGCCCTTCCTTCAGGGCCTGCTCGACGAAGAGCCGCAGCTCCCGCGAGAGCGATCCGTGGTGGGCGTAGGCGAGCGGCGCGTCACTCCCCTCATTGAGAAGGAGCGTGATCCTCTCGGCGTGTCTTCGCGTCGTGACGAAGATCAGCGTCGACCGGTTTGCGGCTATCTTGCGGCGCAGCTCGGCGACGAGGCGCGCCCACGGTTCCGGCGCGGCCGAATCGGCAGCCTCGCGATCGGGGGTGTCGACGACCAGCTCGATCTTCTTGGTGTCCTGCGCCTCGACGATTCCGACCGGTCGCGGCCGGAAGGATCGCTCGTTGCCCGTGCGCGAGAGCTCGTAGCCGCCCAGGAACCGGGCGACCGTGTCGAGCGGCCTGACTGTCGCGGAAACTGCGATCCGCTGGAACTCCCCTGCCAACAGCACGAGCCGGTCAACCGCCGTGATCAGGTGCGTTCCCCGCTTGCTCCCGATGACCGCATGAATCTCGTCGAGTATCACCGTGCGAGTCGTCGCGAGCATCATGCGCGCCTTTGGAGAGCTCAGGATCAGATTCAGGCTCTCCGGCGTCGTGATCAGGATCTCAGGAGGTCGTCGCAGCATACGCTGCCGGTCACGCGAGGGTGTGTCACCGCTGCGGGTGGCGACGACTATCCGTGGGAAATGCTCGTTCCGGCTCTCAGCAAGGGCCGTCAGCTCGGCGAGCGGAGTCGTCAGATTCCGCCTTATATCGCTGTTCAGCGCTTTCAGCGGCGAGACGTAGAGAACACTCGTCTGCCCCTGCGGATAGACGCCTTGAGCGAAGGCGCTCAGTGCTGCGAGAAATGCGGTGAGGGTCTTGCCGCTGCCGGTGGGCGCGGTGATCACCAGGTGCTCCCCGGCGGCGATCCGGGGCCACGCGGCGGACTGGACGGGCGTGGGAGAGCCGTACCGGTCTCGAAACCAGTCGCCGATGAGCGGGGTGAACGGGGCAAAGGGATCCGACATGCCCGCTATTCCTGTGTGTAGGCGGCCAGATCATCGGGGAAGAGCTGTTCGAGGTAGTAGCGCGTGATGTGCTGGTTACGTGTCTCCTCGTTCGAGACGCGTTGGACACGGTATGCCAGCATTCTCACGGTGGGCACGGGCAGCCGCAACGGACGTCCCGAGACGTCGACGAGCTGGTTGAACCGCAGAGGCCAGTCGATTTCCTGGGTGTCGCCCTCAGGGTAGATAAGCAGGCGTGTATCGTACTTCATGAGCCTCCGCTCTGATTCTGCCCAAAGCGCCCCATCGGATCAACCGGAAGCACCGCCGGAAGCACCGCCGGAAGCACCGCCGGAAGCACCGCCGGGCCCCCCGTTTCGCGATTGAACTCGATCGGCGTATCATGGATAATCGGGGCAGTGATAGACACTGCTTCGCAACGCCCACCGGCGCAGACCCCGGACACCCCATGGAGGTATGCCCTTGGCAGCTCTCTCTGACACCATTCAGGCTCGGCTTCGCGAGCTCGCCGAGACCTTTACCGCCGAGTTACCGGTGCGCATGCAGGACATCGCCGACAGCGCGCGCCGGACGCTCAGCGACGGAGAAGGGATGCAGGAGGTGCGCACACTTCGCCATCACACGCACAAGCTGGCCGGGTCGGCGGCTACGTTCGGCTTTCACCTGGTGACCTCATGCTCCAAACGATTGGAGCATCTTCTTGACGCGATCCTTGAGCAGGGCTCGCCGCCGGACGAGGCGCAGCGCCACGACATCCGCATGCTCGTGAGCGAGCTCGCCGAGGCGGCACGTATCAAACCGGCGGGCAGCGGTTCGAGCGCTCCCGGGGCCGGCGGGACGGCGCTTTCGGACGGGCACGCTGATGCCGAGGATCTGGAAGAGCTCGAAGATGCGAGTGAGCCGGTCGGCAGCGGCTCACCGGCGGCCGGTGTGCCCGCGGCGGACGAGCGACGGGTGGTGATCATCCTGCTGCGCTCGCTCGAGGCGGGACAGGCGCTCGGCGATCGATTCGCCTTCTACGGCTTTGAAACAACTGTGCTCGACGACCCGGCGGATCTCATCGGGTCGCTGTGCACCGATTGTCACACGGCGCTCGTCATGGACGTCGACTACATCGAGCGGGATCCGACGATCGCCGAGGATCTCCACTCGCTGGTCACCTCGACGCAGGGGAAGCTGCACATCGTGTACGTCTCAGACCGGGACGATTTCGCGATCCGACTGCTCGCCGTTCGCACGGCAGGAACCGCGTTCTTCAGCTCACCACTCGACGTTACGCGGGTAATCGACGCCGTTGACGGCGTGACGTCCGGCGGGGCGGGCGAGCCGTACCATATCATGATCGTCGACGACGATGCCGAACAGGTCTCCTACTACGCGCTCCTCCTGCAGCGCGCCGGGATGATAACCTCGGTGGTCTCCGAACCGAGGCAGCTGTTCGCGGTCCTGATCGAGTCGAAGCCCGACCTGATCCTGATGGACATGTACATGCCGGGCTGCAGCGGCCCGGAGCTCGCCACCATGATCCGCCAGCAGGAGGCCTTCGTTGGAGTGCCCATCGTCTTTCTCTCCGTTGAAACGGACGAAGACAAACAGTTCGAGGCGGTAAGCCGCGGCGGGGACGGGTTTCTGTGCAAGCCGATTCGTCCGGATCATCTGGTGACGGCGGTCGCGAACCGCGTTGAGCGTACGCGAAGCATGCGGTTTTTCATGGAGCGTGACTCGCTGACCGGGCTGCTGAACCACACGCACCTGATGGCGAGTCTCTCGAACGAAGTCCAGCGGGCCGAGCGCGTCGGAAGACCCCTGTGTTTCGCCATGATCGACATCGATCACTTCAAGCGGGTGAACGACACCTTCGGCCATCTGACCGGTGACCGTGTGCTGAAGACGCTGTCACGTCTGCTCACCGATCGGCTGAGAAAGACCGACGTGATCGGACGATACGGTGGCGAGGAGTTCGGGGTCGTGATGTTCAACGTGGACGTCGAGAACGCGACCCGGATCCTGAACGCGATTCGGGAGGACTTCGCCGAGATCGAGCACGAGGCGGGTGAGCGTCGGTTCTCAACCACCTTTTCGGGCGGTATCGCGGCCTTTCCCGCGCACGACGGCCCCGGACCGATCAGCGAGGCGGCCGATCGCGCGCTCTATCTTGCGAAGGAGAAGGGTCGAAACAGAATCGTCTCTCTGTGAGCGGTAATGATGATGACGAGAAGGATCAGAGACAAGGCCGAGCGGGTGGTCGCCGTGCTCGACTCATGGGACGAAGTTGTCGCCGTCGGGCTCACGGCGACCGG
>SKQU01000030.1 GCA_007118855.1 Spirochaetaceae bacterium | reverse complement strand
TACGGACCGACGAGCTGGCCTCGCTGCTCACCGAGGTGAGCTCACTGCATCAGATCGTGGTCATAGACGCCTGCCACGCCGGCGGTTTCATTGGGACCGACGGGTCGTACGATGCGGTACCATCGTCGTACACCGGATCGGGAGAAGGGATCTCAGGCCCGGATGCGCTCAATGCGGCGACGCTCTACCTGAGCTACGGAGCGCTCCCGCTCGGCTCCGAACGGAGACCGGCAACGGTGATTGCGGCGGCCGGCGCGCGGGAGTTCTCCTACGAGGGAGCGGGGTTCGGATTTCCAAACGGCGTGTTCACCCACTTCTTCCTGCAGACGCCGCGAGAGGCCGACCGCGACTACGACGGGTACATCACCGTGAGCGAGGCGTACGCCTACGCATGCGCCGCGATCGCTTCCGAGATCAACCATCAACTGTCAGGCACCATGCAGTTCCTGCCGCGCCTCAGCGGAGGTGCCGTCGACTTCGTCCTCTTCCGCGCGCAACCGCGCTGATCATCCGCCGGCCCCGATCTCCTTGAGGTTGGCGATCTCATCGCGTATGACGGCCGCCTGCTCGAACTCGAGGTTCTTCGCGTGCTCGAGCATCTCCCGTTCGAGCACCTTGATCAGCTCATTGCGCTGCGTGCGAACGGTAACGTTGTAGCCCTGCTTCAGAACCTCGATCGACTGTCGCTGCGTCGCCCGATGCTCCTCCTTCTCGCGCGTGAGGATGTCCCGGATGGCCTTGGATATCGTACGTGGGGTGATACCGTGCGTCTCGTTGTACGCGAGCTGGATCGCGCGCCGGCGCTCGGTCTCAGCGATGGCTTTCTCCATCGCATCGCTCATCCGGTCGGCGTACATGATCACCATGCCGTTGACGTTCCGCGCGGCGCGCCCGATCGTCTGAATGAGTGAGGTTGCCGAGCGCAGAAACCCGATCTTGTCGGCGTCGAGAATCGCGATCAACGATACCTCCGGCAGATCGAGCCCTTCGCGCAGGAGGTTGATTCCCACGAGCACGTCGAAGGTGCCCTGACGCAACTGGGTGAGGATCTCAACCCGCTCGATCGTCTCGATCTCCGAGTGCAGGTAGCGCACCTTCAGTCCGAGATTCGTGAGATAGTCGGTCAGGTCCTCCGACATCTTCTTCGTCAGCGTCGTCACGAGCACGCGTTCGTCTGCCGCAACCCGCCGCCGGATCTCCGCGTACAGGTCTTCGATCTGACCGCCGCTCGGACGCACGACGACCTGCGGATCGACGAGCCCGGTAGGCCGGATGATCTGCTCGACGACGTTCTCGCTCTTCTCGATCTCCTCATCGCCCGGAGTCGCCGAGACGTAGATGAGCCGGTCGAGCAGCGCCTCGAACTCCTCGTACACGAGCGGGCGGTTATCGAGCGCCGAAGGAAGGCGAAACCCGTGCTCGACGAGCGAGAGCTTCCGGCTCCGATCCCCGGCGTACATCCCACGTACCTGCGGCGCCGTTACGTGGCTCTCGTCGATGAAGGTGAGAAACCGGTCCGGAAAGTAGTCGAGCAACACGGCGGGCCGCTCGCCCTCGGCTCGGCCGCTGAGGTGCCGACTATAGTTCTCGATGCCGGAGCAATACCCCATCTCGTGCATCATCTCGATGTCATACTCCGTGCGGCTCTTCAGCCGCTGCGCCTCCACGAGCTTCCCGGAGTGGAGGAGCTGTTCGTGCCTGGTGGCGAGCTCGACCCTGATGCGCTCGATCGCCGTACGGATCTGATCCTGCGGCATCACGAAGTGCTTCGCGGGGTAGACCATCGCCACCTCCAGCTCTTCGATCGTCTGCCCCCCAACCGGGTCGATCGTGCGGATCGAGCTGATCTCGTCCCAGTCGATCTCTATACGGTAGGCACACTCCGAGTAGGCGGGAAAGATATCGATGACATCCCCGCGGACCCGAAACCGCCCCCGCTGCAGGACTTCATCGTTGCGCTCGTACTGAAGATCGATCAGCTTGCGCCTGATGCGGGAGATGTCGACTTGCGCCCCCACATCCAGGCGCAGACGCATCTCCCTGTAGTCGCGAGGACTGCCGAGCCCATATATGCACGATACCGTGGCGACCACGATCACGTCGGACCGCTCGAGGAGGCTCGTGGTGGCCGAGAGCCGCAACCGTTCGATCTCTTCGTTGATCGACGCATCCTTCTCTATGTAGAGGTCGCGGCTCGCGACGTATGCTTCCGGCTGGTAGTAGTCGTAGTAGGAAACGAAGTACTCAACGGCATTGTCCGGGAAGAAATCCTTGAACTCGCGGAACAGCTGCGCGCTGAGCGTCTTGTTGTGACTGATGACCAGTGTCGGTCGTTGGACCGCCTCGATGATCTTCGCCATCGTGAAGGTCTTCCCGGACCCCGTAACACCTTTAAGCGTCTGAGCGCGTGCACCGCTTTGCACCCCGGCAGCCAGCCGGTCGATCGCCTGCTGCTGATCGCCGGCCGGTTCGTACTCCGCCGCTGCCCGAAACGAACGCGCCATGAACCCGCCTACTCGAGCCGCAGCCTGGCTGGTCGTTCTACGAGCGTGACTTCGGTACGCCTCGTTCGGGTCCCACGGACGTACACGACCTCCACACTCTGCCCGGGCCGGGTCTCTTCGAGCGCTTCGAACAGATGCGCGAGCGTGCGAACCGGCGTCTCGTTCACCTCAACGATGATGTCGCCGCCGAGGTAGATCGTCGAACCGCGGCTCTGGATGGGAGGCTGCCGTGTGGTGCCGCCCTGCAGCCCTGCCTGCTCGGCGTTCCCGCCGGGGGCCACCTGTGAGACGAGAAGCCCGTCGTCAACCGGAAGACGCGCATAGCGGACGAGCTGCGGGAAGATCTGCACGGGGACGATCTCGATCCACCCACGCCGCACGGTCCCGTACTCGATCAGGTCCGGCACGACGCGATGAGCCGTGTCTACGGGCACCGCAAACCCGATTCCGATCGACCCGCCGCTCTGCGTGTAGATCATCGTGTTGATGCCGATCATGTCGCCGCGCGAGTCGAGCAGCGGACCGCCGGAGTTGCCCGGGTTGATGCTCGCGTCGGTCTGGATGAGCCCGTTGATGATGAAGCTGTCGTGCCCGCGGATGCTGCGCCCGAGCCCGGATATCACGCCGGTCGTGAGCGTCCGGCCGATCGCAAACGGATTCCCGATCGCCATCACTTTCTGTCCGACCCGTAGATCCTCCGATCTGCCGAGCGGGATGGTCGTGAGATCCCGACCCTCTGGGTCGAACTTGAGCACGGCCAGGTCGTTCTCCAGATCCGCACCCACGACCTCACCGGTCAGCGTCGTGCCGTCGGCCAAGGTTATGTTGATTCCGGCCGCGCCCTCAATCACATGGTTATTGGTCAGCACGTAGCCTCTGCGGTCGATGATGCTCCCGGAGCCGGACTGTCCCTGCCGCGGCACGGCCTCGAGAAACCAGTTGAGCGTGAGTCGCTGCGTGGAGATATTCACGACTCCGTCGTTGCGCATCTCGAACAGCCGAATCGTCTCCAGCTCGTCGGCGCCGAGTCCGTCGCCGGGCGAAGCCGGCACCACCGGCGACCGCGCCGGACCGGGCTCGAGCTGAAAGCTCGGCTCCACCCATTCAGCTCCCGACACGGACTGAGTCGCGCCGCCGTAACCCCGCACCACACCAATGGCGAGCGCCAACATAAGCACAACAAGCCCGGTCGCACCCGAGAAGAGAATCACCTGACCACGACTGTAGAGCTTCATCCGGGCCTCGCACACAGTATATCTGCTCCCGTCGCTCGACGCCAAGCGTCGGGTGACGGCTCCTACGAGTCCTCTTCGTCCGCTTCCCAAAGGGGCCGCTGCTCGCCGTACCGGCGATAGGAGATCGCTTCAAGCACGTGTTCCTCGCCGGTCTCTCGCGCACCGGCGAGATCGGCGATCGTGCGCGCAACCCGCAACACCGACAGCGACGCCCGCGTCGACAGACGCAGCGCGCGTGAGGCCTGGGCGAACACCCGTCGCGCCGGGCTCGAGAGCTCCCCCTCGGCGGTCACCTCCGTCGCCGTGAGATCCCGGTTCTGTTTTGCCTGCCGCCGCACGCGCGAACGGAACTCGACCGCCGCGCGCACCCGCCCCGCGATCGCGGCCGAGCAATCGGTCTCGGGAAGCGCCTCAAGCGGGAGCGGCGCGACGTGCACTCGCAGATCGATCCGGTCGAGCAAGGGCCCGCCGAGCCTCCTCCAGTACCGATCCACCTCCGCGAGACTGCACAGGCACGTCCGGTCGCGGCGACCGAGCAACCCGCAGGGGCACCGGTTCGTGGCCATCAGCAGCTGGATCGCCGCCGGAAACCAGTAGTTGCCCTTCGCGCGCACAACGCGAACCCGGTGGTGCTCGAGTGGTTCCCGCAGTCCCTGGAGCACGGGGCGCCTGAACTCGAGCGCCTCATCGAGAAAGAGCGCGCCGCAGTGCGCGAGTGCCACCTCCCCCGGGACGTGGGGCATCCGACCGCCGAGCAACCCCTCGGTCGAGGCGTTGTGGTGCGGTGCCCGAAAGGGTCGATGCACGAGCAGCCCCGGTTGCCGACGTGGTTCTCCGGCCAGAGAATGGATGCGGGTCACCTCGATCGACTCGCCGTGGGAGAGGAAAGGAGTGATCGTCGGGTAGAGACCAATTGCCGCGCTCTTGCCGCCGCCGGGGGGCCCCACCACGAGCGCATGGTGTCCACCCGCCGCGGCGATCTCGAGCACACGCTTGAGCTCGTTCTGGCCCCGAAGCTCACGGTAGTCCCGAAGCATGGTTCCCGGCGCCGGTTCCGCCGGTCGTGCGGGCGAGGGCGTGAGCGGGAGATTCCGGTTGCGATCGCGTCCCAGATCATCGAGCGCGCGCAGCAGCTGTTCGAGGCGCCGAATACCGACCGTCCGCGTCTCAACCGACCGGGCCTCCTCGAGATTGGATGCGGGAACGATGAACCCGCGCAATCCGGCTGCCCGACCTTCGGCTACTGCGGCGAGTGTGCCGCGCACCGCTCCGATCGCACCGTCAAGATGAAGCTCGCCGATCATCAGCACCGAATCCGGCGCAACGCGGGGCAACTGCCCGGAACCCTCGAGGATCGCCGCCGCAATCGCCAGATCGAACCCGTTGCCTATCTTGGGTACGTCGGCCGGCGACAGACTGACCAGGATGCGCCTCGCGGGAAACTCGTATCCGCTGTTTCGAATGGCCACTCGAGCGCGTTCTCGAGCCTCCCGGACTTCGCTCGCCGGTAGACCGACGATATCCATCCCTGGGATGCCGGTCCGACAGTCCACCTCGACCGCGACAATGTGTCCGCGGTATCCGCCCGGCGCGTAGGAGTAGATCGTCACGAGTCCCCCCTTCACGGGGTACACGCACGGATTGTCCGGAATTCTTCAATACTACAGCCGACGATCGAGCCTGGCGATCTGCGCCTGCACGAGCGAATCGCAGCGCTCATTCAGCTCATCGCCGGAATGACCCTTGACCCACTCCCAGCGTGGATTCACCAGCACAGCGAGCTCGTGCAGCCGTATCCACCTGTCCTGATTCTTCACCGGCTTTCGCGCGGAGGTCATCCACCCGTTCCTCATCCAGGTCGCGATCCAGCTCGTGATCCCGTTCCGCACGTACTGCGAATCGGTATGAACGGTAACGTCGCCCTGAGTACCGAAGTGCTCGGCGACGGCGCGCAAGGCCCGGATAACCGCCTCGAGCTCCATCCGGTTGTTGGTGGTTTGCGGATCACCGCCGGCATCCTCTCTGAAGGTCGCTTCGCTTCCCGCAACAGCCCTCACGACGTAGGCCCATGCACCGGGACCGGGGTTGCCGTGGCACCCTCCGTCCGTATAGACATCGATTCTCTGCACGGCGCATCCTACCACCTTCAGCGTGCCGGGCCAAGCGCAGCAGCCCGGCCCGCCTGAGACTCGGTCGTTGTTGACCGACCCCGGTGCCCGGGGTAGCATACCGCATGGTCTACGAGTTCCAGCTGCGGCGCAATGTCAAGAGTCTCCTGGTCCCGCTCCTTGCGCTCGCGCTCACGATTGGATCGATCGCCATCATCGTGTTCCACCATACGCTGCTCGGCATCGGCATTCTGGCCGTCACCGGGTACTTCTCGTACTTCCTGCTCAAGTACTTCGTCAACACTCTCAGGAGCCACATCCGCACGACAGACGAAGGGCTCGTCTGCGCGACGGCGACCGGAAGCGAATCGAAGCTTGGATGGGATGAGCTTACTCATGCCGGATGGTACACCACCGACTATGGGTACCGGGAGCTTTTTGTGTATGCGGAAGCCGACGACCGGCTCCTGACCATTCCTCCTCAGTACGATGGGATGGATGCGCTGGAGCAGGAGATCGCGGCGAGGAGCGGCATGAGGCTGCTGTCGCTCGCGGGGGAAGACGCCGACGGACTCGCCGATGCCCTGCGTGCCCATATCGTCCCGGAGAGCGAGCTCATTGACGAGGAATCGGAGACCCCGGACGATCCGGATTGACGCCTCTGAACCTTTACGACGAATCGGCTCAGACAGGCACGCCCTGCAGCTTCCCGAGGTGAGGTATAACGTTCCGGAAGGCGCTGTCGAGCGAATCAACCGACCTTGGCAGCCCGAGCAGCATATACGCCTGCTCTCCACGAAATACGAGCGGAAGGAAGAGCGACCTCTCAAGGACGGCCACGTGCTGCGGTTCGCACAGGTTTTGGAAGTATTCGACGTTCGAGATTGGTCTGCGCAGGAGCAAGGCGTAACGCCTGGAGAGGACATTGCGGTAGAGCCCGCTGCTTCGGGTGATATGCAACGCCTCCGCACATTGTGAGTGCAGTCCCAGCTGGTACACGGGAACGAGGCCTTCCTCTTCCTCGGCAAAGACGACGCCGACGCGTGCGTTCCAGATCCGCGTGAACCGAACAAGCGACTTCAGCACTCCTCCGTCATTGTCCTGGAAACCCCGGAGGAAGCTGTCATAGTCGACGCCATGCTCGCCGAACCGGAACACCGACTCACCGCCTGTGGTGCGCGCATGCTCCGGTTCCGGCTCCTTCGGTCGTCTCCCGGGCAACAGGTCGTCCACCCCATCGCCGAACAGCTGCTCTATTCCTGACCGCCCCTCATCCGAGGCAGGATTCACCACCGACTCGACAAGCGAGCGAAACTCCCGGTCCTTGGTGCGTGGCCGATCGCCGTACGCATCACGCCCGATCTCGACAACTCCGTCCCTTTCGAGCAGCACTTCCTTTTCCACATGGAGCCGATTGAGCACATCGCCGATCGATGCGATCTCGTACTCTGCGGTCGCACCCTCCTTCGCATCTGCGAAGCGAATGGACTCGTCGGTTCCTGCCACTGCGCCCGAGGCGGGTCGCGAAGCCGACACAGACGACGCACCCGGCCGTTCGCCCGTGGCGTCGCGGCTCGCCACTTCTTCGTCAGTCGGCTCCAGGGCTCGATCGCCCGTCCGTGGCTCACCCTCCAACGGCCCGACCGTCGCCCGTACTCCCCTTCCAAAGGAGAAGAACGCGGCACCAAAAGTGGTCGCACTTCCGCTGGCCTCCGCGAGCGCTTCCACGACGACGGGCTCCTCGTCAGCCTCGTCAAGCTCGGCGACCTGGAGCGCCTCAAGCCCTTCGAGCGTATCGTCGTCCATGCCCTCAGGCTCAGCCTCTTCAATCTCCATCAGTTCCGCAGCCTCGTCGGATTCTTCCCGGGGCTCCCCGGCTTCCTCGAGCTCCTCAACGACCTCTGCCGGAGCCAGGTCTTCGGCCTCCTCGATCTCCTCGAGTTCCTCGGCCTCTTCCACCTCGCCGACATCTGCGGTCTCATCGAGACCCGGAAGCCGGGTTGCCTCCAGCTGCTCCAGCTCCTCTGGCTCATCAACGGGCTCGGCTTCCGCTACCGCCTCGAGCGATGCGTCCTCAGCCGACTCCGTATCCTGCTCTTCAGCATCCGCAGCGAAGACCACAGGATCGCCGACCCCTGCCCCTTCGGGGACTGCGCCCGGAAACCGCGGCCCGGGCAGCTCTCGAGCTTCGGAGCGAGCGAGCCACTCGAGTTCCGCGTGCTCGTCGAGACTGTCAAGCCCTACAGCCGTCTCCTCGTCCGCCTCCTCGAGCTCGTCGGCCTCCTCGAGCTCGTCTGCTTCCTCGACCTCGTCGACCTCCTCGAGCTCGTCTGCTTCCTCGACCTCCTCGACCTCCTCGAGCTCGTCTGCTTCCTCGACCTCCTCGACCTCGTCGACCTCCTCGAG
>SKQU01000408.1 GCA_007118855.1 Spirochaetaceae bacterium | reverse complement strand
ATCTGGGTGCGGGCCCTGGGTGCGAAGAACTCCGCGTTGCCGTCTGCGCTCCTGGTGTTGTCGGCATAGACTCTCGCGCGCCTGCCCGTCCCGTCCTCCGGGAAGAAGCCAGGCTCCCCGAGCGCCGTCCCGGCGGCGTAAGCATCCTGGATGTTGGTGTAAGGCGGCACACCCCCTGCGACCGTCGTCGTGTCCGGATCCGGGTACGTGAGGTAGAGGTCGACGTTGCTGTTGTCCCAGACCAGCTCGAAGGTGATATCGCTGCGCGTTGCGAATCCCGGGAAGACGTTGATCTCGAAGTTGCATCCCGTCAGTACCGCGATCGCGAGGACGGCGAGGCCGATCGCCTTCATTATACGCTTGTTTGTGTGTCTCATATCGTCTCCTTGCAGAGGCTGTCCTGCTTCTCATACAACACCACCGGAGGGTGGAAGTGTTACGTCATCTTGCGCTCACGAGTATAGACCAAAGCCCCGGATTATCCATGATGGAGTGGTGCCGGAATTGTTGGGGAGACCGCCCTCTCGCCCGTTTTCGGGGCATTTCAACAATTTCGGCACCAGCTGGTATACTGCGGCGCGAAGCCCGGCTCACAGGCGGACGTGCCTCGGGGAGAGGAGAGCGGATGGCGTACGAAGTCGAGATGAAGGCGTGGGTGGACGATTGGGATGCGATGGAAGCGCGCCTGCGCGACATGTGCCGGTTCGTCCGTGGTTTCCGCAAGGATGACCGGTACTACCTCGTGAACCCCGAGCCCGCGACGGAGCCGGGGGACGGGGCGTCCGGGGCCGGCCGGTCCGAGCGCGGGTTTCGGGTTCGGGTGGACGCGGGGCGCGCCTGCGTGACCTTCAAGAGGAAGGAACGCCACCGGCGGGCGGAGATCAACATGGAGCGCGAGTTCGAGGTTGACGACGTGGAGGCGTTCAACGAGCTCATGCGACGGATAGGACTCGAACCGCAGTTCACCAAGGTGAAGGAGGGCCTCGAGTTCGAGCACGACGGACTCGTGATCGAGCTCGTCCATGTCCGGGAGCTCGGGGACTTCCTCGAGGTCGAGTGCGTCGATGAGCGCGACGACGCGTCGGCCCACCAGGCCGCGGCGCAGCGGATCGAGGAGTTCTTCACGAGGTGCGGGGTCGACCCCGAGCGGATCGAGTCCGCGCCGTACATGAAGCTGCTGCGCCGCATCCGATCTGGACCTACCGACGCAGGCCGAGCGACGTGAGCTGTTCGTTGCAGGCGGCGAGCTGATGACGTGCGGCCTGGTCCCAGCGGTAGAGGTGAGAGGCGAAGAAGGTCTCTCTGGCTATCATGGGCCGGCGCCGGACGACCTTGCTGCGGTGCAGGATCTCGTCCTTGAGCCAGCTCAGCTTGTCGATCGTCGACTCGAGATCAACCTCGTATTCAATGCCGGACCAGCCGGAGGGCGGATCGAAGGCCTCCCGGCGCCAGCGCAGGCGGCTGAACCGTTCGATCGAGCACTCGATGATGAAGTTCTCGGCGCGGGACTCGCGTGCGTACTGCGCCGGCCCGAGGATCTCGTCGAGGTGGGCGATCACGGCTGCCTCGTCGGAGAAACCCCGGCGATTGTAGGTGGCCAGATACCGGTAAATTCTCCCTGCGGCGAGGAGAAACCGTTCCCGGTTGTCGACGCGATCAAAGGGAGGCTCGAAGCGCGGATCGTGCCAGACCGCGTCAATGTCGTCCGGATCACGCAGCGCCTGGGCGTGACCGATTGGGGGCACGGGCGAGTCGGCGTCGATCCGGTTCCACGGTTCTTTGCGCCCGGAGAAGTTGCGGTGGGCCCAGGTGTCGGCGTAGGTATGCAGCGCGATCCCTATCCGGTAGAGGTTGCGCGACCGGAGCGCCGCGACGAGCAGCCGTTTCGCCGGCTCCGAGTTCGGCTGCACGTCGAGCGGATTCGTCCTTCCGTCGCGGCGGGGAGGTGAAGGAGCGGTGTTCGCGGCCGGGAAGAAGTGGAAGGGGATCCAGACCGCCCATTCCTGATCCTGGTCCCAGAATCCGAAGTGGTGGGTCACGAGCGTACGGTAGGTGCCCCTGCGGTGCTCCACCTCGTAGCAGACGAGCGCATTGTCGAGGTACTGCGAGGAGCAGGCGAGAATCGACGCGTCGTCCTCGGAGAACCCCGCGGCGCGCGCGAGGTAGGCGATCGTGTAGTAGTGGAACTCGGCGTTCACGATCAGAAGGTACCGCCCCGGCGTCGGTTGGTCACCCAGCCGAGTGACGCTTCTCGCCTTTGCATGGTAGGTTTGCGCGATGCAGGCGTACGACGTGCCCGAGCACATCTGCGGACTCGTGCTCGACATAGACAAGACACTCTACGACCACGACGAGTATGCTTCGCACCAGGCCGACGTGCTCGTCCGGGCCCTCGCGCGCGAACGCGGCCGCAGCGAGGAGTCCATGCGGGCGGAGGTCGAAGCCTGGCGCGACGAGTACGAGCGGGCGCACGGTGTGCGGCAGAGCCTGGGCAATACCTTCTCCGCGCTCGGCATACCAATGGAGAGGAGCATAGCGTGGCGTAACGAGCTCATCAGACCGGAGCGCTTTCTCGCTCCTGATCCGCGGCTGTATGAGGCGCTCGAGACGCTGCGCGAGGAGTACCGGATCATCGCAGTGACGAACAACCCTGAGCGTGTGGGGAGATCGACGCTCGAGGCGCTCGGGGTGTCGAGCCTGTTCACCCACGTCGTGGGGCTCGACACAACCGGGCGCTCGAAGCCGGATCCGCAGCCCTTCGTCCACGCGGCCCGGATGATGGGCTGTCCGCCGCAGGCGGTCGTGAGCGTGGGAGACCGGTATGACGTGGATATTGCGCCGGCGCTCGAGGTCGGGATGGGCGGTGTGCTCGTCCGCGGTGTGCGGGACGTCTACCATCTGAGAGGACGACTGGCGGGGGAGGATTGATGCGGGAACTGCTGTCTGAACTCGAGGACCGGCTCGAACGGATCATGGGTCACAGCACGCTCTTCGCGGGACGGCACGTCACCGTCGACGTCATCGTGAACTTCGCGGCCGGGAGGCTTTCCACCGAGCAGCGGGCGACCGCCGCCGTACAGCGTCTTGCCACGCTCACCGACGTCCTGACCGGACGGGACCGACTCGAGCCCGGTGGGACCGATGCGCTCGAGTTGCGGTTCCATGTCACGCACTACGTAGGCCACGCCCGCCGAATCGCGCGGAGCGCGCTCCTGGCGCCGGTGACCGGGACCCACCTCATCGTGACCGTGGGCGGAGACGGCACGCACGGGGAGGCCCTCTCGGCGTACACCGAGGTGTACGGGTCGCACAGCCGTGCGAACCTCTACTTCGTGCGCCTGCCTTTTGGCACGGGAAACGACGGAGCAGACGCGCCGAGTCTGGAGGCGGCCGTCAGACTGCTGCTCGGCAGCGCACGGCCGGCGAAGACCGGCGAGCTGTTGGTGACCCCCACGGGTATGCCGGTCCATCGCGGGTACAATATCGCGAGCCTCGGACTCGATGCATACGTCGCGTACCTGACCAATCGTCTCAAGCGTCGGTTTGCAGGAGACCTCTACAAGGTCATCGCCGACGTCATGACGCTCTTCTACGAGCGGATCGTCGGCGCCTCGCAGATGACCGTCGACCTCGAAGACCCGTCCGGAGCTCATGAGCGGCTCGAGCGCATCTTCTTGCTTCTGGCGTTCGGAGTCTCGGGCGGCCGGCAGTACGGGGGCGGGAAACTGGTGCTGCCGGGCAAGGAGAACCTGTGCGCGATCGAGCCGCTCGGTCTGGCTGGGAAGCTGCGGCTCAAGCGTCTCTTCTACGAAGGAAAGCACGTGCATGAGCCGAACGTCACGATGCGGTCGGCGAAAAGGGTGACGATCGAGTATGACCGCAGGATTCCCATGCAGATCGACGGTGAGACCGTCTGGCTCGAGAAGGAGTGTTTCCCTCTCGTCATGGAGGTTGCGCTACCCGCGGTCCCGGTTCTGCGGTACGACGAGGAGAGTGGTGCCGGAAGTGTTGATCGAGCGTGAGGCGAGTGATAGCCCCGCGGTCGCGATTACAGAGGCTCAGTCGAATACGTAGAAGGCGCCCTGACGCACAAATCCCGCAAAACCCTCCGCCTTCACGCGTGACCGGTGGTCGTCCGCGCTGTCCGGGTAGTGCATGAGAAGTATCCGGCTCTTCAGCGATGCAGGCAGCGTACACAGCTCGTCAAGCGAGGCATGGATGCCGCCTTTCATGAACTGTACGTCGTGGAAGATGAACTCGAAGCCGAACAGTTCGTCGTAGCCGGTGAGGAGATCCAGATCAAACTGGGTGTCCCCGGTGAACAGGATCCGGTCGTCGAGAATGAGACCGATGCTGTATGCGCTGTCGGTCCAGTCGCTCGCCTGCTCGGGATAGTGGCGGGTACGGACCGTCTTGATGTCTATCGAACCGAGTACGATATGTGTCGTCTCGCGCGGGTACCCTGAGAGCCAGGTCGGTCGCCGGATGCGCCAGAAATCGCCGAACTGGAGTCCGACGCCGTCGTGGACCTCGTTCGGCTCGTTGCCGCCCTTGAGCGACGCGTTCCACAAGACTTCCTGGTAGGCGGCGCCGATGATAGCGGTCGGTTTCCTGCGTGCCACGTAGCGGTTCATGAGCATCACTTCTTCGAGCCCACCTATGTGGTCCGCATGGCTGTGGGTGATCAGCCAGTTGTCGATCTCCGTGACGGGACGACCGAGCCGGAAGAGCGCCTCCGGGGTTCGCGTCCCGCAGTCGACCATGCAATGGTCGTCGCCCTTCACGATCAGGAAGTTGTTCTGGTAGAGCTTCTTGGAGAAGGCGCTCCCGCAGCCGACCGGGAAGAGCGAAAGCGCACCGGAATTGGACAGAGGCAGCTTCTTTGCGCGGGGGACTCGTACCGTCATCGTCTCAGGGCCTCCTCTGAAAGCGTCACCTTGTAAAACGTACCGCAGCAGGAATCGTTTACCCGGGATTCTGCGGCGGTAGGCCCAGATAGCATATGCCGCGGTAGCAGCTTGTGCGGCCCTCACCGTGGACCCGCACGCTGTTCACGGGAATCGCGTCCCACGCGACCGGCTGGGGCGATTCCACGACGTAGGTGTAGCCTCGACTCGCAAGGGCGCTGAGGTTCGCGAAACTGCGCGCGTGCGCGTCCACGAAGGGATGAGGCTCGTAGGGCTGGTGAGACCGGATCCGCTCGAGCAGAAGCGCGTGCGAGGCGAGCGAAATCCCGGACGGAACCGGCTGATCAAAGGGGTCCGCCGGGACGGGAGCGAAGTCCTCCGCGATGCTCTCCATCCAGACGCCGTTCTGCTGGAGCTGAGCGAGTCGGGCGCGCAGGAAGGCGCGTGTTGCGGAGAACCGCTCGTCAAGCTCGGGGCGCTCTTCACCGAGCATCGCGAGAAAAAGGAGGAGTGCGCCCACGTCACGCAGAAACTCCTGCTCCTGTAGCTGTGCTCCAAGGACGGCGTGCCCGACGCCGGCGTCCCGCACGAACCGGTCCACGAGAAATGAGGCAAGCTCCACCGCGCGGTCGAGCGTCCCCTCTATCGCGGCATGGCGATGCGCCGCGAGGAGGGCGCATCCGGCGAGCGCGTTCCACCCCAGGACGATCTTCTCGTCGCGCTCCGGTTGTTCGCGTACGCGCCGGGCCGCGAGCAGGCGGGCGCGCACCCGTTCGATGAGCTCGGGAGCCGGTGCGCGGCGCGCCCGCATCGGGTCGTCGTCGTGGACGCCGGGTGCAATAATCCGGACGAGATGGTTGCGGTTCTCGAAATTCCCTTCCTGGGAGAGGGAGAACACCCGAAGCGCCGCGTCGAGCTCTTCCTCGTCGAGCACTTCCCTGATCTCGTCGAGCTTCCAGAGGTAGGTCGCACCCTCACGGTGGCGGGTATCTGCATCATGAGCGCTGGCGTACCCATTGCCGACCCGGAACGTCTCCTCGAGCGCCCGCACGATTGCGGCCGCGGTCTGCCGGTACCCGGCGCGGCCGAAGAGCCGGGTGGCGATCGCGTAATTCCACAGGAGCATCGCCTGGTCGTAGAGCATCTTCTCGAAGTGGGGAATCGTCCACTCCCGGTCAACGCTGTACCGGAAGAAGCCCCCCTGCAGATGATCGTGGAGGCCGCGGGTCATCATCGCGTCGAGCGTCTCGGTCACCATCGGCGCGGCCTTCGCGGACAGACCGGCGGCGTGGACGTGCTGCAGAAAGAGCAGCGAGGCGTGCGGCGGAAACTTCTGCGCCGATCCGAACCCGGCGTGCACCCGGTCGCAGGACCGCTCGAGCTCATCGACGAGGCGCAGCACGTCGGTCTCGTCGGACTCGCCGATCACCGCCACCGCCGGCTCTTCGGAGCCGGGCGTGTCCTCCTGTTCGAGCAGGGTGCGGGTCGCCTCGTCGACGCGGCTGTGATCGCCGTTCAGGGTGAAGCGCTCCACATTCGCGCCCTTCTCCCGGTAGAAGCTCAGGACCTGGGCGAGGATGTCTGCGAACCCGGGCATGCCGAACCGGGGCTCGGTTGAGGCATAGGTCATGGCGAAGAACGGTCTCGCGTCCGGCGTCAGGAAGACATTGAGCGGCCAACCGCCGCTACCGGTCGTCGCGACGAGAAAGCTCATCATGTAGTGGTCGATATCCGGTCGCTGCTCGCGATCCACCTTGATCGGGACGAAGCTCGCGTTCAACAGACGGGCGCATTCCGGGTCGCTGAATGCCTCCCTCGCCATCACGTGGCACCAGTGGCACGTGCTGTACCCTACGCTGACAAGGATGACGCGATCCTGCTCACGCGCGAAGGCAAGCGCTTCGTCGCTCCACTCCTGCCACCATACCGGGTTCTCTGCGTGCTGTCTCAGATACGGGCTCAGCGAGTGTTCCAGGTTGTTGCGGGTGAAAACCATAGGGTCTAAGGTACTGCGCTCAACCGGTTTCGACCGCCCGGTTCGAGGAACGCTGCAGCGTGGCTTCCAGATCCTCGAGCAGCACACTGATCTCGCGATAGCTCTGCAGATCGTGGATCCACTCATCCGGGATCGCGTCGCGCCCGTGAAACGCCCCGAGCACCATGCCGACGACCATGCCGCGCGCGGCGCCGTCACCCCCGAGCGCGGCATTCTCCACAAGCGCCTCCCGCAGCGAACCTTCGTACTTCGACAGCAGGTGGATCGCGAGCGGCAGCGCCGATTCGACCGTGCACCCCTGTCCGTACTCGAGCGCGACCTCGCGGCTGTCCCGCTCGACGCTCGCCATTGCCCGGCGGGCGAGCTCCGCGATTCCGGAGTCGGGTTCGGCGTCCGCGACGGTCGCGATCGCGCTCGTGGGAGTCTTCCCGTTCAGCACGTTCCAGAGGACCCTCGCGAGGAAGGCCGCCGCCTCGGCGACTTCGGGGGCGCCGTGGGTGATCCGTGCCTGCACCCGTGCCGTCTCAACAAGACGGTCACGCTCATCGCGATAGAGATAGCCGACCGGCGCGATTCGTCCGGCCGCGGAGAGGTCCCGTGAGTCGGACCCGGACTCAAGGGCCGGCCGGCCCGCCCTCATGTTTTCCAGTGTAGCCTTCGTCGCCGCATCGAGGTATCCGTCGTACGATTCCATACGATCGCGCCACTCGCGCGCAAAACCGTCGGCCTCGAAACCGCGGTGCGACGCAAGGTGGCGAAGCAGCAGCAGCGTCTGATCTCCGTAGTGGGTCTGGGCACCCACAGGCTTGCCGGCGTGCCAGGAACTGTGTTGCGGCGGCAGAAGCCGGTCCACGCGGCCGTAACGCGATGCGATCTCGTCCATGTCGTAGATCCAGTGAATGCCCAGTGCGTGGGTGTCGGCCACAAAGGAAGCAAGGACCATCGCCTCAGCTCGTTCTCTCATGAGGTGTTCCTCCAGGACGAAAAAACCGACACGATGGCCGGTTGCTAAAGGTAATCACGACCTGGTGGCGTGACAAGCGAGGGCTTTTCTGAGTATCTAGAGAGGGGGAGGAGGTGGAATGGCCCATGAGCAGTCTGAAAGGCCCACGCCGCCCGGTGTGAGCCGACGCGCATTCCTGAAGAGCGCGGCGGGAGCCGTTGCCTCCGTGGCCGGGATCGCCTTCTTCGGCTCCGGCGTCTCCTCGCGTGCGAATGCGGAGAATCGCGGTGAGAACCGGGAGCCGCGCCGGTCGGACGGTGACATCCCCCGGCGCGCACTCGGCAGAACCGGTCTCGAGGTGAGCGTCCTCGGCCTCGGCGGCGCGATCGCCGTGGCACAGAGCCCCGACCGTGCCGAACCCATCATCGAGCGCGCGATCGACCTCGGCGTGAACTACATCGACACCGCCCACCAGTACGGTGCGAGCGAGGCCAACATCGGCCGCGTGATGCGTCGCCGGCGCGGCGAGGTGATTCTCGCGAGCAAGACCGACGACCGGACCTACGACGGGACGATGAGGGAGTTCGAGGAGAGTCTGAGACGGCTTCAGACCGACTATCTCGACCTCTATCAGCTGCACGCGATCCATTCGGAGCGCGATCTCGACGCCGCGCTCGGACGGCAGGGTGCGCTCAAGGCGATCGAGAGGCTTCGCGACGAGCGCGTCGTACGCCACGTCGGTATCACCTCGCACAAGCACAGCCGCCTGCTCGCCACGGCGATCGCTCGCCATCGCTTCGACTGCGTCCTGCTCTCGCTCAACGCGGCGGACGTTCACGACGACTCGATGATCGAGAACGCGCTTGCGGCCGCGACCGGGCGGAAGATGGGTGTGATCGCGATGAAGGTCTGCGCCTACGACGGGCGCATCTTCCGCGACGGCGGGATTTCTACGATGCGTGAGGCGCTCGGTTACACGCTTTCGCACCCGGTGTCAACGGCGATCGTGGGGATCTCGACTGTCGCGGAGCTCGAGGAGAACGTGCGCCTCGCGGGGGAGTTCGAGCCCTTGCCCCTGGAGGAGCTGCGCCGGCTCGAAGGGCTCACGCGGCCGTACGCACGGCAGGCGAACTTCTTCAAACACGAATGGTGATCCGGCAGAGCCGGGCGAACCGGCTTTGCCCTGGACGCGACGGCGACGTCAGGCAGGAGGTATAGTGGTGAGACGGGTTCTTTCGCCCCGCCGCAGAAAGGCCGGGCTGCCGCCGGGAACGCCGGTGCACATTGGAGAGGCCGGGGGACCGGTGCGGCTTACCGTGTACGAGTATGACGAGCACCGCTCTACCGAGCGCGTTCTCGATGATCCCGCCGAGTGCGGCACGCTGCGGCGCGATAGCGGCGTCGTGTGGATCAATGTGGACGGAGTGCACGATGTGGAAACCGTCACCACGGTGTGCGAGGCGTTCGGTGTCCACCCTTTGGTACAGGAGGACATCGTGAACACCGACCAACGGCCGAAGGCCGAGGAGTACGACGGATACCTGTACGCCGTCGTGAAGATGGTCAGCCAGTCTGGGGAGGCGCTGGCGATCAGTGTCGAACAACTCAGCCTCATCGTGATGGATCGGCTCGTTATCTCCTTCCAGCAGCGTCCCGGTGACGTCTTCGACGCACTACGAAGCAGGATCCGCACCGGAAAGGGTCGCGTGCGCCGCGAAGGAGCAGACTACCTCGCGTACTGCATGCTCGACGCGATCGTCGACCACTACTTTCTCCTTCTCGAAGCGATCGAGGGACGTATCGATCCGCTGGAAGCGGCGGTGCTCGCGGACCCTGAGCCGGAGGCGATGGTGACGATCCAGGCGCTCAAACGCGAGCTGCTCTTCCTTCGCCGCTCCCTCTGGCCCATGCGGGAGATGATCTACCGTCTTTCCCGCGAGGGTGCATCGGTCGTGAGCGAGAGTACCAGGTTCTTCCTGCGCGATCTGTACGATCACGTGATCCACATTATAGAGATCCTCGAGACATTTCAGGAGATTGTTGCCGGGACCATGGACATCTACCTCTCGAGCGTCAGCAACCGGATGAACAGTATCATGAAAGTGCTCACGATCATCGCGACGATCTTCATCCCTCTCACCTTCATCGTGGGCGTCTACGGGATGAACTTCGTCTTCATGCCCGAGCTCGAATGGCGGTGGGGGTATCCGGCGATTCTCGGGGTGATGGCGCTCGTTGCGCTCCTGATGCTGCGGTTCTTCCGCCGCAAGAAGTGGCTTTAGGCTCACGTCCGGGACCAAGATCGGCCCAAGACAAAAAAAGCCGCATCCTCCGGGAAGGATGCGGCCGGAACTAGCAGGGGCAGGACTCGAACCTGCGACCTCCGGGTTATGAGCCCGACGAGCTGCCAACTGCTCTACCCTGCGTCGTAGTCCACAAGATATCGACGGACCGGCGGGCCGTCAAGGCCTCCCGGCGGGGCTTCCGGCGTGGAGCAGGAGCAGGGGCACTGCGGCTACCAGGGCGGCGACGACCGCGAGCGACAGGAAGGCGACGGAGCCTCCGGCGAAGACGAACGAGTCGTAGGTGCCGTGCACGAGAATGGCGAGAAGGAGTCCGACCCAGGCGCGGCGGTTCGTTCTGGAGCGCGACCGGGCGACGAAGTAGCCCATGAGGGCCCCACAGCCTGCGTGGAGGGGTACGGCGGTCACGCCGCGCAGCAGGAGGATGAAGGACGACTCACCGACGTACAGGACGCTTTCGAGGAAGGCGAACCCCAGGCTCGCGGCCATGCCGTAGACGATTCCGTCGGCGACGCCGTCGATTCGCGGGTTGCGCCGAACGAGGAACCACACAAGCACGAACTTCACACCCTCCTCGACCGCCGCGGCGGTCACGAAGGCCTGGTAGAGCAGCCGAAGGCTCCCGGACAGGAGCCGGTGGGCGAGCGAGGCGAGCATACCGACCGCCAGCGCCGGGATGACCGCGAGAAGTCCCAACAGAAAAGCCATGGTGAGTAGCCGCAGGGACTGCGGATCTCCGGATTCGCGTCGGTACGCCCACCACAACAGCAGTAACGACGGGGCGAGTGCCAGCGCTACGTTCGCGATCAGCATCTATCCACCAAGGATCGCTTGGAGGGCCTCATAGAGCGCGTCCATCTCCTGCCCGGTTCCCAGGCTGATCCGCAGATGATCATCCATTCCGAACGACGCCAACGGTCGCACGGCGATCCGCCGTTCGGCGAGCTTGCGGGCGACGTCCCGAGCCTCGGGATCGCCGAACCGCGCACAGACGAAGTTCGCCTCCGTGGCGATGAAGGGGACGCCTCGCTCCTCGAGGAAGGAACAGAGCCGGGTCTTCTCTCGCTCATTGTTCTCGAGCGATCGGGCGACGAACTCATGGTCGCCGAGCGCGACGGTGGCGGCTCTCTGGGCGGCCGAGCCGACGTTGAACGGCTGGCGAAGCGAGGAGATCGCGTCGATGATCTGCGGTCGGGCAATGCCGTAGCCCACGCGCAGAGCGGCGAGGCCGTAGATCTTGCTGAAGGTGCGCAGTCGCACGAGAGCGGCTCCGTCCCTGATCATCGATACCGTGTCGGGGTAGTCGGCGGTGGTGACGTACTCCCCGTACGCCTCGTCGATGACCACCAGTACGTCCGGCGGGACGCGCGCGAGGAAGCGCTCGAGCTCTCCTGCCGTGACCACCGTCCCGGTCGGATTATTCGGGCTGCACAGGAAGACGATCCGCGTCGCGGCGTCGATCTGATCGGCGATCGCATCCAGATCGAAGCGGCCTTCCTTCATGGGGGCGGTTCGCACCTCGCCTCCGAATATGCGCGTCGCGAAGGAGTACTGGCTGAAGGTGTGCGCGGCGGTCACGGCGTTCGTTCCCGGTTCGATCAGGGCGCCGGCGATCATCACGAGTATCTCGTCGCTGCCGTTGCCCACGACCACCATCTCCTGCGATACACCCCACCGTGCCGCGATCGCTGAGCGCAGCTCACCGGCCCCACCGTCCGGATAGCGGTGCAGATCGCCGAGGGTGTCGTTGATCGCGGCGGTTGCGAGGGGGGAAGGCCCGAGCGGATTCTCGTTCGACGAGAGTTTGATGCCGCCGGCGATCCGTTTCCCCGGAACGTAGGGACGAAGCTGACTGAGAACCGCGCGCGTCTTCACGATCCGTCCGTGTCCTGCCGGTCCGTCTTCGGCGGGTCCGGTGCGCGCTGCGGGGGGTTGTTCTTCAGGTACTCGTGATCCTCGCTCATGTCGACGATCAGGTCGGCGAGCTTCATCTGGAGAGAGTTCTCGGTTGTCCTCGCGAAGATGAGGTCGCCGGGAGCAACCTCGCGCGTGACGGGAAGCTGCTTGGCCGCCGCGATCACCCGCAGCACCTTCTTCGAGAACTCGGTCGCCTGCGGCTGCTCGGCGGCGGCCTCGACGAATCGTACGAACTCGTCCATATCGGTGTCGGCGTAGATCGACTTGACCACATTCATGACCGCGATGATCTCAGGGTCGGTGAAACCGTTGAGGATGATGACCCGGTTCTCGAGTGGTTGCTCGCTCTGGCTCATGGGAGAGAGTCTACCGGCTCGGAGGAACGCGGACAATCCCCTCATTGAACGCTCTTGACGCCCATCGTATCTTAGGGTGCAGGAGATCCCATGGACTACGAACGACTCACGGTGAAGGCGCAAGGGGTCCTCCAGGACGCCGTCGCGCTGGTTCATCGGAACGAGAACCCTACGCTCGACCTCGAACACCTTCTGCTCGCCATGATCGAACAGGAGGACGGCGTGATACCGCCGCTGCTCACGCGGGTGGGGGTGCGCCCGGCCGACCTCGCCGACCGGCTTCGCAGCGACATAGGCCGCAAGCCCCGGACTGAGGGCGGCGCCGCGCAGCCGCAGCTCTCTCCGCAGGCATCACGGCTGTTTGTGAAGGCGGAGGACGAGGCGAAAGCGCTCAGCGACGACTACGTGAGCACCGAGCACCTGCTGCTCGCGATGATGAAGAAAGGCTCGGGGATCGACGAGGTGCTCGCCTCCGCCGGTCTCACGCGTGATGACGTCATGCAGGCGCTCAAGTCCATCCGCGGCAATCAGCGGGTCACCGATCAGAACCCGGAGAACCGGTACCAGGTTCTGCAGAAGTACTGCCGCGATCTCACCGCCCTGGCCCGCCAGGAGAAGCTCGACCCCGTCATCGGCCGGGACGAGGAAATACGGCGCGTGATGCAGGTGCTCTCGCGCCGGACGAAGAACAACCCGGTGCTGATCGGCGATCCGGGGGTCGGGAAGACCGCCATCGCCGAAGGGCTCGCGCGCCGGGTCGTCTCCGGCGATGTGCCCGACAGTCTGAAGAACAAGAAGATCCTCGCGCTCGACCTCGGGTCGCTGCTCGCCGGGACCAAGTTCCGCGGAGAGTTCGAGGAACGGCTGAAGGCGGTCATCCACGAGATCAGCGAAAGCGCCGGGGAGATCATCCTGTTCATCGACGAGCTGCACACGCTCGTAGGGGCCGGGAGTGCCGAAGGGGCGATGGACGCGAGCAATCTGCTGAAGCCCGCGCTCGCCCGCGGTGAGCTGCGCGCGATCGGCGCGACGACCCTTGACGAGTACCGCAAACACATTGAGAAGGATGCGGCGCTCGAACGGCGGTTTCAGCCGATCTTCACGAACGAACCGTCGGTCGAGAACACCATCGCGATTCTCAGGGGCCTGAAGGAACGCTACGAGGTGCATCACGGCGTACGCATCCGCGACGAGGCGCTGATCGCCGCCGCGACGTTGAGCGACCGCTATATCACGAGTCGGTTTCTGCCGGACAAGGCGATCGATCTCGTCGACGAGGCCGCGAGTCGGCTGAAGATGGAGATCGAGAGCCAGCCGACCGAGCTCGATCAGCTGCAGCGAAGGATACTCCAGCTCGACATAGAACGGCAGGCTCTGTCCAAGGAGACCGACCCGGCAAGCAGGGAGCGGCTTGCGAAGCTCGATCAGGAGCTTTCCGAGCTGAAGGGCAAGCGGGATACCATGCAGCTCCAGTGGCAGAACGAGAAGCAGGTCATCGACAGGATCCGCGAGCTCAAACAGCGGCTCGAGCAGCTGACGATCGAAGAGGTGCAGAACGAGCGGTCGGGCAACCTTGCCCGCGCGGCCGAGATCAAGCACGGGGAGATTCCCTCGCTCGAGAAGCAGCTCGCGTCGCTCGACGATGAGCTTGCGGAGCTGCAGAGCAAGAGCCGTCTGCTGCGCGAAGAGGTCAGCGAAGAGGACATCGCCGGGGTCGTAAGCTCGTGGACCGGTATTCCGGTGAGCCGGATGATGACCAGCGAGCTCGAGAAGCTCCTGAAGCTCGAGAGCATCCTCGGCGAGCGGGTGGTGGGGCAGGAAAACGCCATCCGGGCGGTGAGCGACGCGATCCGGCGGAACAAGAGCGGGCTGTCGGACGTGAACCGCCCGAGCGGTACCTTCATGTTCATCGGTCCCACCGGCGTGGGCAAGACCGAGCTCGCGAAGACGCTCGCGGAGTTTCTCTTCAGCGACGAGCGTGCGCTCACTCGCATCGACATGAGCGAGTACATGGAGAAGCACTCGGTGAGCCGCCTGATCGGGGCGCCGCCGGGATACGTCGGCTATGACCAGGGAGGACAGCTCACCGAGGTCGTCCGACGCCGACCGTACTCGGTCATCCTTTTCGACGAGATCGAAAAGGCGCATCCCGACGTCTTCAACGTGCTGCTGCAGTTGCTCGATGAAGGTCGGCTGACCGACGGTCAGGGAAGGCTGGTCGACTTTCGCAACACGATCATCATCATGACGAGCAACGTAGGCAGCGACCTGATTTTGCAGACCGAGGAGATCGACACCATCGCGGACGAGATTCGCGCGATCCTCCACGCGACGTTCAAGCCCGAGTTTCTCAACCGGCTCGATGAGATCATCACCTTCCACCGTCTCGACAAGTCGCAGATCCTGCAGATCGTCGACCTCGAGCTGCGCAAGGTTCAGCGTCGGCTTGATGAGCGAAAGCTCACGCTCGAGGTGCCGCCGAAGGCGAAACAGCTGATCGCGGACGCCGGCTTCGACCCCGCCTTCGGCGCAAGACCGCTGAAACGGGCCATTCAGAACAAGCTGCAGAATCCGCTCGCCCGGGAGATGCTCGCCGGGAAGTTCACGGACGGCGACACGATCAGAGTCGGAGTTTCGGGCGAGGATCTGGCCTTCAAAGTCGGGTAGCACCGGCGGCGGGCAGCCAGCCCGGCAGGGAGCAGTCAGCCGGCCGATTGCCGACGGCGGCTTGCCGCCGGCGGCGCGATCCGCTACTCTCGGTTCACCATGGCGAAACTCTGGGAGAAGGGCTACTCGCTCGATGCGCTGATCGAGCGGTTCACCGTCGGCAATGACTACCTGCTCGATCGCCGGCTCATCGCCTGCGATGCGGTTGCGAGCATCGCTCATGCCCGCATGCTTGCGACGATCGGCCTGCTGTCGGACGAGGACCTCCGTGCGCTCGAAGAGGAGCTGCGCGCGATCGCTCGCGAGGCGGCCACGTCCGGGCTCTCAATAGCCCGCGCCCAGGAGGACAGTCACACCTTCATAGAGGAGCGGCTCGTTTCGAGAGTCGGCGAGGCGGGAAAGCGGATCCACACGGGGCGCTCGCGGAACGACCAGGTACTCGCCTCCACACGGCTGTTCGCGAGGGAGGGTGTGCTCGCGGTGCGTGACGCGCTCGCAGACACCGTTCTCTCGCTCTGCGACTTCGCGCGCGAGCACGAGTCGAGCCCCATGCCGGGTCGCACGCATCTGCAGCCGGCGATGCCGTCGACGGTCGGGCTGTGGGCCGCGAGCTACGCCGAAGGGCTGCTTGATGCCGACGCCCTGCTCGCGGTCGCCTACCGACTCGTGGACCGCTCACCGCTCGGCGCCGCCGCGAGTTACGGCGTTCCGCTTCCCCTCGATCGGGAGCTCGTCGCGCGGGAGTTGGGGTTTTCCGAGGTACAGCACAATGTTCTCGACGTCGTGAGCTCGCGGGGCCGGATCGAACTCGCGGTGCTCGAGTCGCTTGACCAGATCGGGATCCTTCTGAGCAGGTTCGCCACGGATCTTATCCTGTTTACGATGCCGGAGTTCGCGTACTTCGCGCTTCCGCCGGCGCTCTGCTCGGGTTCGAGCATCATGCCGCAGAAGCGCAATCCGGACGGTCTCGAGCTGATGCGGGGCAAGTCGTCGACCCTCTCCTCGTATGCCGACCTGGTACGCAACGTCGTTCGAAGCCTCCCCTCGGCGTACAACCGCGACGTCCAGGAGACGAAGGAACCGTTGATGCGCGGAATCGATCTGGCGGCGGCGCTCCTGGAGGTCGCTTCGCTCACGGTGCACGAGCTCGAGGTCAGGCCCGATCGGCTCGCGGCATCGCTGTCGACTGAGATCTACGCGACCGATGACGCACTCGACCGCGTTGTCTCCGGGGAAAGTTTCCGCGACGCCTACCGCGCCGTCGCCTCCGATCTCGCGGCCGGTACAGGCGCCCAGCGCGATCACGCCGCGGCGATCGCCCGTCGGACCTCGACCGGCGCCCCCGGAAACCTCGGGCTCGACTGGGTGCGCGAGTGTCTCGCCGTCAGACGCGCCGAGGCAGACGACGCGCGGACCCGGATACAGGCCGCAGTGGAGGCGCTCGCCGGGCAGCCCTTAGCGCTCTATCCTGGCGCTCCGACCGATTGCTGAGTAGAGGACCATCGCCGCAAGCGTGATGAGATAGGGCAGACCGAGCAGCAGCGTGCCCGGGACGTCCGTGAAGCCCTGGGCGGCAGCGGCAAACGAATCGAACAGCGCGAAGACGAAGGCCCCGGCGACGATGCCGAGCGGGTGACGCACGCCGAGGAAGATGGCCACGAGCGCGATCCAGCCCCGGCCGGCGCTGATGTTCGGCACGTAGACGCCCAGACGAAGTGCGAGTGCCGCCCCGGCAAGCCCCGCCAGGGCACCGGAAGACAGCATGGCGAAGCGCCGGTACCTGTTCGGGCGCAAGGCCCGTGCCACGAGTGCCTCCGGGTTCCCACCCGCGGCCCGTAGACGGATTCCGTGGGGAGTCTCGAAGAGGAAGACGTGGATTACGATCGCGAGCAGGACCGCCGCCGGAACCATCACCGAGACACCGGCGATCCGAAGAGGCGAGGCAGCCGTCGCAAGACGGACGACGCCCCGGGTACCGTACAGGAGCGAGGAAAGCGTGGGAACGATCCCGGCGGCGAGCAGGTTGATGGCCAGTCCGGCGACGAAGATATTGGCCCGCAGCTCAATACAGGCGACGCTGTACACGGTCGCCAGCGTCAGCCCGGCGGCAACGGCGAACAGCACGCCTGTCAGCAGTGACCCGGTGAGGTTCGCTCCGACGATGGCGGCAAAGGCGCCCACGAGGATCAGGCCCTCGAGCCCTATGTTGAGTACGCCCGCACGCTCGGTGAGCAGGCCGCCGAGAGCGGCGATGAGGATTGGCACCATGAGTTCGAGGGCGTTCGCCATCATACCGGCCTCCGTCGGATCACCAGGGACGCGGTGACGAGGAGCAGGATGACGGCCTGGATAATCGTTCCGAGCTCGAAGGTGAACTCGGTATGGAGCATGGAAGCCTTCGTGCCGGCATCGAGGTAGGCGAACACGAGCGCGGCGGCGACCGCGCCGAGCGGATGGAGTCGGCCGACGAGTGCGACGGCGATCGCGTTCCAGCCGACACCGCCGCTGAATCCGCTTATCGCCGCGTGGTAGGTTCCCGCGATCATCAGGCCACCGGTCAGCCCGTGCAGGGCTCCGGAGAGGCCCATCGCGCCGAGCGTGTACGTCGTCGGATGGATCCCGGCGTAGGTGGCAAACTCTTCGTTCAGCCCGAATATCCGCAACTCGTATCCACGAACCGTGTGGAACATCATCAGGTAGACCGCGGCCGCCAGAGCGAGGGCGACGGGAAAGGAGAGATTGAGCTCGGACGGCAGGAACAGACGAGCGAGCCAGTAGTCGTTCGGGAGCCTGGCGGTTGCCAGCAGGCTCCGGGCAGGGTCGTTTGCCGGGCCCACGATCAGGTACTCCGCGGCCGGTATAAGCGCCGCCGACAGCAGATACGAGGTGATGAGCTCAGGCGCCCCCCAGAATCTCCTGAACAGGCCGGAGAGACCGGCCAGCATCGCTCCGGTCGCCGTTGCCACCGAAAGCACCAGCAGCGTCCCGAGGAATGCAGGCAGCGCGGGCAGCGCGAGCCCCGCGAGCGTTCCGGCAAGCGCGCCGACGAAGATCTGCCCCTCGCCGCCAAGGTTGTAGAGCCCGCAGCGAAAGGCAATGACGATCCCCAGAGCGGCGATGAGCAGATACCCCATTGAGCTCAGCATATTGCCGAAGTAGTACCGGTTCGACACCGGCTGCACGAAGAAAGCCCGCAGCGCCGCAGGCCAGGACGCACTCCCGAGTCCGAGCAGCACGACCGTGACCACAACGGCGGCAAGCACCGCGAGGAGACTCGAGGTGAAGCTGCCCTGCGTCAGTCTAGCACGCACGGGGCTCTCCGGCGCTCACCACGCCTGCCATCGCCTGTCCGATGTCCCGGCGCGACGAGCGAGGCCGGTCGAACTCCCCGATCACCTCCGCGTCGAAGAGCACGAGGACTCGATCGGCCAGCTCCACCACCTCGTCGATGTCGGTCGAGATCAGGATAACCGCCGCACCGCGGTGCGCGGCTGCGCGAATCCGCTCGACTATCAGGCCCCGCGTGCGGAAATCGAGCCCCCAGCTCGGTTCACAGATGACGAGCAGACGCGGATCACCCTCGAGCTCCCGGGAGAGGATGACCTTCTGGATATTCCCGCCGGAGAGCTGCCACAGGGGCAGGTGAAGCGCCGCGTCGATCCCGTAACTCGCCTGAAGCGAGGATGCGAAATGGGCGACGTTCGTGCTGTCAAGCATCCCGGCGCGCTGGAGATGCCTCCGCTTCAGAGCGATGAGGTTCTCAGAGACGGAGGATTCCACGCTTGCGCCGCGAAGCAGCCGGTCGGTCGGAACGTAGCGAAGCCCGAGCGATCTCAGGGCGCTCGGAGACAGGTCGTTCACCGTCCGGCCGTCGAGCTCGAAGGTGCCCGAGGTGGGTGCGAGTTTACCGGCGAGCAGGCCCTCCATCGCCTCTATGCCGTTCTCGCGGATACCGGTCAGACCGACGATCTCCCCGGTGCGTACTGAGAGTGTGACTGCGGACAGCAGGCGTCGGCCGGAGCGCTCTACGGTCAGCCCGGCAAGGCGCAGCCTGGGAACCCCTTCGTGAGGCCGCTTTGCGGTTGGGACCGACGCGGGTCTCTCCTCGGCCTTTGGTTCACCGACCATCGCGGATGAGAGGGCGGCTGTGTCGAGGTCGGCTCTGTAGGTCCCCACCGACCGTCCTCCGCGGAGCACCGTGACCGTGTGGGCGGCGCGCCCCACTTCAGGCAGCCTGTGGGTGATGAAGATCACCGCATGCCCGGCGGAGGCGCTGCTGCGGATGATCTCAAAGACCCGGTCCGCTTCGTCCGGCGTTGTCGCCTCAGTGGGCTCATCGAGAATCAGCAGGCCCGGTCGTTCCGGCGGCATACGCAGAAGCGCGGCCGCGATCGACACCATGCGCACCTGCCCGGAGGACAATCGACCGAGCCGGGCATTCAGCATCCGGTCCGGAAGGTCGGGCGCGATCGCGCGGAGACGGGCTCGCGCCCGTCGGCGGTCGAACAGCAGGCCGAGACGTCTAGGTTCCTCTCCAAGGAAGAGATTCTCGAGAACCGTCAGCGACCGGTCGACACGCGGATGCTGGTACGACATAACCACGCCCAGTGCTCGCGCCCCTGCTGCATCCCCGGGTTCAAGCCGTTGCCCGCCTATGGAGACGACTCCTGCGTCTGCCGAGAGGGTACCGGCGATGATCTGCATCAGAGTCGTCTTACCGGCCCCGTTCTCTCCGACGATGGCCCGAATCTCACCTGCATCAACCTGAAGCGACGCACGATCAACGGCCAGGACTCCGTTCTCCTGGAACCGCTTGCTCACCTCGTGGACCCGCAGGAGCACAGCGCTCATGACTACCTCAGCGACATCTCGAGGTAGAACTCGCCGCTTCGCATCTGCTCGAGCATTCGCGACATTGCCCGCCGGACCTCAGCATCGACATGTCGTTCGTAGAGGCGCTCATCCTCGACGAATCCCACGTAGCCGTCGGCGACGCCGAGTATCTCGGCCTCGCCGAAGGCGAGCTCGCCGCGGATGGCGCTGAGCGTGCGCTCGTAGGTCGAGCGATCCTGCGCGACGAAGGTGCTCCCGATCACGATCCCGGGGGCTTCGCTCAGTCCGGGACTGTCGTACCAGAGGACGTACCCGTTGCGGTCGCGCGCCGAGGCGATGACGCCCTGGTTTCCGCCGCCCGCGATCGTGAGGATGATATGCGATCCGGTCGCGTACATGGAGTTGGCGAGCTCGGCGGCGCGCCCTGCGTCGAACCAGTTTCCGAGCACGCGGAAATCCACCGTGCCGTCGGGATCGACCGAGCGCAGCCCGAGCCGGTATGCCGGCAGGATGACTTCGTTCATGATCGGGTATTCCTGACCGGCCAGCAGTCCGGCTCGCAGGACCTCTCGCGGGGAGACCATGTCGCTGCGCCCGACGAGTCCCGCGAAGTGACCCGCGAGGAATGCCTGTTCGCGCTGGTTGAACATCACGGTATGGACCTGAGGATTGCCCGGGAGCCAGGCGTCCATCAGGAGAAACCGTTGCGAGGGGAACGACTCGAGCACCGCCTCGACGATGTCCGGCATCTCCGGATTACTGGTGACGATCAGGTCGTACTCTCCGCCCGCCGCCATCGAGGTCAGGCCCTGCTGCCACATCGCCTGGTTGAAGCCGCCCTCCACAACCTTTTTGACGGCCCGGCCCGACTCGGCAACCGCCTGCTCGACGCCGGCAACGAGCATCTCGTACGTCGGGCTTCCCTCGACCACGCCGGGCACGAAGACGCCGATCGAATAGAGACCGGCCTCCGGAGTCTCGGCTCGCCCTCCGCCGAAAAGCGTTGTCGCGGCAAAGAAGAATCCCGCCATCAGGAACGCGAATGTCTTCATGGAAGACTCCTACGGCGGATGGGAGACGACCGGCGGTCGCACGCGGAATGCGCCCGTATTCTTCTCCCATCCAGACTTGCACTGTCGGCACCGGAATTGCGCCGGTTCCACCCTCGCAGAGGGTTCGCGGGCTGTGACCGCCGGTCGGGACAACGTCCCTCCCCCGAAGAATCGGTAGGCTTCAAGCGTAGTGATCATCGCCGGTCTCGTCAACGGGGCTGAGCACGGGAGCTGCAACTGCCATGCTGCAGCTGCCATGCTGCAGCTGCCATGCTGCAGCTCTCGGCGGGCGGTTGACCGGGCGCACCCCCCATGGTACAAGCGACCAATGAGCGGCCACGTCTTGACCTTCGACATCGGCACGTCATCAGTCAAGGCGGGGGTGTTCCGTCGCGGGGACGGCAGGCCGGTCTGGCTTCACCGCGAGCCGCTGTCCGCCGCGACGACGTGGGTCGCCGAACAGTGGCTGCGTGCGCTGCAGGCAACGCTCGATCAGTGTCCCGCTCTCGAGAGCATTGATGCTCTGGTGCTCAGCGGGAACGGTCCTACAATCATCCCGGTCGGCGAAGACGGCACGCCGATCGAAGACGCTCTGCTGTGGATGGACCGGCGAGAAGTGCGGCGCGAGGAGCAACCGTCCTTCTTCCTGCCCAAGGTCGACTGGTTGCGCACTCACCGGCCGGATCTGTACGAGCGGACCTGGCAGTTCATGACCTGCCCCGAGTATCTCGCCTACCTGTTCGGCGGGGTGAGCCACACGACCTCGCCGTCGCCGTCGTTCGACCCCTGGGTCTGGGATGAGCCGGGAACTCGCGGCTACGGTGTCGACCGCGATCGCCTGCCGCCGATCGTGCGGCCCGCCGATCCCGTCGGCCGAACCGGTGAGCATAGCCGGCGGCTGTTCGGGCTCAGGGAGGACGTGCTGGTGTTCGCCGGCGGCCCGGATTTCCTGATGAGCCAGCTCGGCACCGCTGCCGTTCGCCCGGGCCTGACCTGCGATCGGGCAGGCACCTCCGAGGGCATCAACCACTGCGCGCAGCATGCGACGGCGAATACGGCGGTCCGTTGTCTGCCGCACGTCGTTCCCGGTCTCTGGAATATCGCCGGGGTGCTGTCGTCGACCGGGCGGATCTTCGAGTGGTTCCGGCGGATATCGCGGCAGGAAGCGGTCGGATACGAGCGCATGCTCGCGGAGATAGACGCAGCGGGTTTCGAGGAAGAACCGTTCTTCTTCCCCTCGATGCATCGCGGCGCAGCCTGGGAGTTCTCGCGTGGGATGTTCGTGGGGCTGCGCAGCGATCACGGCGCCGCTGAGATGGGACGGGGAGTGGTGCACTCGATCGGGTACGCGGTTCGGCAGTCGATCGAATCGCTGCGATCGGCCGGCTGTGACGTGCGGGAGTTGCGCGCCTGCGGGGGGCAGGCGAAGAACGCGGTGTGGAACCAGATCAAGTCCGACATCACCGGGTTGCCGGTAATCTGCCCTGAGGTGCCGGACGCAGAGCTCGTGGGCGCATTGTGCTGCGGACTTGCCGGACTCGGCGACTATGCGACACCCTGGGACGCCGCGGCCCGGATCGTGCGGTTCGGCCCGGCCTGTGAACCCGATCCGGACCGCCACAGGCACTTCACCGCCGGCTACGAGACCTACCTCACGACCTATGAGCGTTTCCTCGCGGCGCTTCAGCCGTGCGACGAATCTCTTTGAATACCCGGCGCGGGTCGAGGTATATTCAGGGTGAGGGCACCATGTTCGGTTTCGGATTCTTCCCCTTCTTTTTTCTCATGCCGCTCATCCTGATTGTCGTGATCGCCCGGTCGGCGTCGGGGGCCTTTCGCAGTTGGCGGCGACATGAGATCGACGAGGATTACCGGGAGTCGCTTGGCGAATACGAGCCGCGGCGCGCAGGAGAGACCCCGGGAGCACGGTCGAAGACACCGCCGGAAGCGGCGATCTTCAAGCTCGCGTACCGGCTCAAGGGACGGTTGACGGTTTCGGACATCGTGGTGGAAACCGGTCTCGGGGTACACGAATCGGAGCGGCTCATCGAGTCACTCGTGGACAACAGCCGGGTCCGGATGGAGGTCGACGATCGCGGGATCGTCATCTACGAGTTTCCAGAGATCATCCGTCGGTTCGAGGAGTAGGGCCGGCGGTGCTTCCGGCGGTGCTTCCGGCGGTGCTTCCGGCGGTGCTTCCGTCCGGGGTTCCGTCGGCGAGGAAACACTCGTAGTACGAACGTATCCGTGAGCGACGGCCCGCGATGTCTGCGGTCAGCGACTCCTGATCGGCTTTCGGGCCGTCGAGTCGGCGGGCGAGTGCAGTCCGGTCCGGAACGCTGCCCGGCAACGCGTGCACCTGACGATCCTCGTAGATCTGGAGGAAGTGTTCGACACGGCGCAGTCGCTCGTAGTCTTCCTGGAGCTCGCGGGCTGTCGCTTCCCGCATTGCTCCGAGCGCGGAAAGCCGATCGATGGCCTCCAGAGTGTTCCCCGTGAGAACCTCCGGGTGAGCGCCGGCGTACGTCAGCTGCATTCCCTGCACGAGGAACTCAATGTCCCGTATTCCCCCTTCGCCGGCCTTGATGTCCTCTTCGGTCGTCTGACGGACCGCTTGCGCACGGAGTACGCTGATCCCCGCCCTGATCTCTTCGGCGGCGCGTCGGCTCAGCGCGGCCGGCTGCACCGTCTCCAGGAACTGCCTGCCCAGCTCGAGATTCCCTGCGACCGGAGAGAGTTTCAGGAGGGCCTGGTGCTCCCACGGCGATGCATCGCGCGCATAGTAGCGAGCGGCCGCGGAGAGGGGCTGAACGAGCGGCCCTGCGCTGCCGTAGGGCCTGAGACGGAAGTCGACGCGGTATGCATATCCGTCCGCCGTGTGCTCGGACAGGTCGGCCCGCAGCTTGCTCAGCACGTCGCTGAACAGGCGTGAGTCGCTTTCACGCTCATCCGGTTCGCCGTCGGCGAAGAGACCGAGCAGGTCGATGTCCGAGCTGTAGTTCAGCTCGTTGCCGCCGAGTTTCCCGAAGGCAAGCACCACGAAACGTCCGCGCAGATCGTCCGACGCACCAAGCTCGTTCCAGATTGCGGCGAGATCGGTGACCAGGAGTGCTCTGGCGATTGCGGACAGCTCCCCCGTGATCGACCGAAGCGACGTCCTGAGGCAGATGTCACGGGTCCCTATGCGCAGAAGCTCCTGCTTTCTCCGCCGTCTGATCATCGCCTTTCTCTGGGCCGCATTGGCGTAGTCGATGCCCTCCGCGCGGATGTCGTCGATCATCTGCAGATCCGTGCGCGGTTGGGAAACGATGAGGGGATCAAGCGCCCAGTCCAGAAAGCCCGGGTGCTGGATGAGGGTGTCCGACAGGAAGCTGCTGGAGGCGAAGACCTGCAGCATCAGATCGAGCATCCGCGGCTGTCGCAGGAGCCGGTGGAAGTGCTCTCTGCGGTCCGCAAGCCGGAACGCGTACCGTTCCCAGTTGTTGAGCGCGGTGTCCGCGTCGACATTTGCCCGCAGAGCCTGCCAGGCCAGGATGACAAGCTCGGTGAACAACTCGCGCTCTCTTCCTTGCCCGGCGAGCGCGATGATGTTGTGCATCGCACGGCCGTGGTTCGATAGGCCCGCCCCGTCGAGGATCTGTTTT
>SKQU01000282.1 GCA_007118855.1 Spirochaetaceae bacterium | reverse complement strand
TGGGCGTCGGATTCGGGTCGTCGGCCGCCTTCTGCACGGCGCTTCTGCGTGCCGGCGGCTTCGCCCCGGATACGAACCGTGACGCCCGCGCACTCTGGACCGAGGCACACCGCCTCGAACACGTCTTCCACGGCACGCCGTCGGGAATCGATACCGGCCTTTCGATCTATCCGGGGGCAAGCATGATGGAACCGTCTCCGCCGGGTCTGCCGCGTCGGACCCCGGTCACGCTGCCCCGCGCGGCCCTGCTCGTGGGGGCGCTCCCGCGCACGAGGACGACGGCCGCACTCGTCGCCGCGATCCGGGAACGCCGCTCCCGCGACGAGGCGCCGGTGGAGGCCGCGATGGCGCGTCTCGGCGAGTATGCTCGCAGGGCCGCGTCGCCGGACCTGTGCGCGAGTGCCGCCGAGCTCGGCAGAACCGCGGACGACGCACAGGAGCTCCTTGCGGGGCTCGGTCTGAGCACTCCCGCGCTCGAGGCGGTGCTCGCCACGCTACGGCACGAGGGAGCGTGCGGGGCAAAACTCAGCGGCGCCGGAGGAGGCGGGGCGTTCTACGGTGTCTTCAGGACGGAAGGCGAGGCCGAAGCGGCAGCGGCGGTGATGCGTCGGGAACAGACGCAGGCAGGAATCACCTACCTGCGCACGGTCACACTGTAGCTCAGCCGAGGGTGAACTGATCCCGGCTTCCGAGGTTCTCGAACGCTTCCACGAGACGCGCGGCCATACCCTTCTCACCTGCGTGGAGCCACGCGCGCGGATCGATCTGTTTCTTGTTCGGTTTGTCCGGACCTTCGGGATTGCCGATCTGCGAGTGCAGATAGGCGTCGTTCTTGTCCATGTACTCCTTGATGGGGCGGGTGAAGGCCCACTGGGTGTCGGTGTCGATATTCATCTTCACCACGCCGTAGCCGACCGCCTCCTTGATCTCCGCCTCGGTCGACCCGGAACCGCCGTGAAAGACCAGGTTCAGCGGCCTGTCCTTGGTGCCGCGCTCGCTGCGGATCTTCTCCTGGGAGTTCTTCAGGATGTCGGGCCGCAGTTTCACATTGCCCGGTCTGTAGACCCCGTGCGTGTTGCCGAACGCCGCGGCCACGGTGAACCGCCCCACCCCGTTCAGCGCGTCGTATGCCTTCAGCACCTCTTGCGGCTGCGTGTAGAGGCGGGAGCTGTCGACCGCCGTGTTGTCGACCCCGTCCTCCTCACCGCCGGTCACCCCGAGCTCGATCTCGAGCAGCATGTCGAGCTTCGCCATCCGGGACAGATACTCGCGCGAGATCCGCAGATTCTCTTCGAGCGTCTCCTCCGAGAGGTCGAGCATGTGCGAGCTGAACAGCGGCCGGCCGTGCTCCTTGTAGTACCTCTCACCGTAGTCGAGCATCCCGTCGACCCACTTGATGACCTTCAGGGCGCAGTGGTCGGTATGCAGGATGACCGGGACCCCGTAGTGCTCGCTGAGCAGGCCGATGTGGTGTGCTCCGGCCACCGAGCCGGCGACCGCGGCTCGCTCATCGGTATTGTCGAGGAACTTTCCGGCGTTGAAATGTCCGCCGCCGTTCGAGAACTGGATGATGATCGGTGCATTGGCCTCACGCGCGGATTGCATCGCCCCGGCTATCGAATTGCTGCCGACGACGTTCACCGCAGGAAGCGCACAGGGGACCGACTTGCAGTACTCGAAGACTTCCTCGAGCTGATTGCCCGTAACGATTCCCGGCTTGACCTTCAGCTTACCCATACAATCCTCCAGACCTTTCCTGTCATTGTAGCGTCGTCGGGAGCTTTGTCAATGCGGGAGTCGCCGGATTCAGGGGCCGCGCCGCGCCACCAGCTCGACGGGGATCTCGACCTCCCGTCCGTCGCGCAGCACCTTTACGGTCACAACGTCACCCGGCTGCGTTGCGGTCAACGCACCCAGGTACGTCGCGAGCGAGGTGACCCGTGCGCCGCCCACCTCGACGATAACGTCGCCCTCTACCGGAATCGCGTACGGGCCTCGCTGAACGGTCCGCCCTCCCTCACCGTCGCGCAGACCGGCCCGCGCGCCGTTGCCTCCCGGTTCGACGCGGGTGACCAGCAGCCCGCGCTCGACGGCGAGTCCCGCCCCCCGCGCGAGCCCACGGTCGAGCGGCACGCCCGCAATCTCGATCCACCCGCGCGTCACGCGCCCCTCCGCGATCAGTTGCTCGGAGACCCGAAGCACGGTATCCGCGGGAAGCGCGAACCCTATGCCCACGCTCGCGCCGGTGGGGGAGACGATCATCACGTTCATGCCGACGACGAGCCCGTCGCTGTCGAGGAGCGGTCCTCCGGAATTGCCCGGGTTGATCGCCGCGTCGGTCTGGATCAGGTTGCTGACGAGGAATCCGCTCTGCGTCTCCATGGGCCTGCGCAGGCCGGAAACGAGCCCTGCGGTAAGCGTTCCTTCGAGACCGAAGGGGTTGCCGAGCGCGAAGACCGTCTGCCCGGTCTGAAGCTCGTCGCTCGGACCCCAGCGCACGGGATCGAAGCGGCGACCGTGCCCGTCGATCTTCACGACGGCGATGTCGAGCTCGGCGTCGACCCCGACGATCTCGCCCCGGTACGCGCTCCCGTCGTGGAGCGTCACGACAATACTGTGAGCCCCCTTGATCACGTGATTGTTCGTGACCAGGTGCCCGTCGGCGTCAAGGAAGAACCCCGATCCGCTGCCGATCGACGGAGCCCGGAGGCCCAGACGGTTGCGATAGACGGCAAGCGCGGTGATGTGAACCACCGAACGGTAGGTACGGTGGTAGACGCTCATCGCAACCCGCTCACCCTCGTTGCGGCCGCCGAGCCGAAGCTGCGGAGTCGGCTCCTCGTCCGGGACATCGGTCGTGAACCGCGGCTCGAGCATCCAGACGCTCTCGGGCGCGGGGATGATCGGCAGGAGGGTGCCGCACCCGGAGAGCAGGAGGGTCACCGCCGCAAACACGGCGCATGTCGTTCGCACACAGCGCCCGGTCATGAGGCCTCCTACCCCGCCGGCCCAACAGGACGGCGAACGTCCTGCTCGTACTCGCCCACCGCCGCCTGGTCACGGCCGTGGCGCGCCTCCGCGTAGGCCCGCATGGAGTGGGCCCACATCTCGCCCATGCCCGCACCGATGAGGAAGAGCATGAGCGCGGGCAGCAGCACTGCGTGGATGGGACGCGCGGAGACCAGGACCACGGTTGAGGATACCACACTCGGCATGCCGAGGTCAGTTCTGCGGGATCGCCGCGGCCGCGGCCCGGCACCCACCATGGGGATGATGCGGGAGGTCCGCGTCGCGTAATACGAGCCTGCTTCTCCGCAAAGACGGGGTACCATTTCCGGCGAGAATTCACGATCTTCTGCACAGGAACCGGACAACCGGAATCGCAGGAGGGTTTATGGTCTGGATTATCATCGTCGTTGTCGTCGCAATCGTTGCAGCGTTCTTCTGGGGCAGGAAGAGGACGAAAGTTCTCAAGGAGCGGGATGAGCTGCAGGCGACTATTCAGAGTGTCATGGCGTCGTTTCGCGAGCTCAAGGAGAAGATCAACGAGTCCGAGCTCAGGGACAACGAGAAGAAGATTCTTCACGCCAACATCGACCGCAATCTCGAGCAACTCGAGCGATGGGAGAGCTCGGCGCTTCCGAGCATCACCTTCTTCAAGAACCATACCGCCCCAATCGAGAAGGAGTTTCGAAGCCTGCAGGAGAGCGTCGCCGCGGAGCTCTCCAAGTACGACGAGCTGGCCGACTCCGTTCCCGAGGTCTGACCGCACCGTCGTCGCATTTGCACTCGACTCTCTGCCGCGCTATCATCGCTCATGAGCGAATCGGCGGCAGAGAACGAGGTGCGCCTGCTTCCCGGAGGCGCGATAGGGCGACGGTTCATCCCGGAGGAATACCTTCCGCCGGGTTGCGATGAGCACCACCTGCGCAACACGCAGGTCACACCTCCGGCAGCGGGCTGGAGGGCGCTCCGCTCGGACGAGGTGGAAACCCTCGTCAAGAACAACAACTACGCCGACAGCTGGGACGACTTCCTCGTCTCGGACCCCTTCGACCCGGGCCAGATCAAGAACAACCGCTTCTACGGCCTGGTCCGGCTCGGCCGCGTACGGCACGAGACCCTCGAATTTCACGATCTGCAGCTGCCGGTGGGGATCTCCAACAGCCTGATCATGTCCGCGGACATCGGCTGCGACTGCGCAATCCATGACGTGCACTACCTCGCGCACACGATCGTGGGGAACCGGTGCATCCTGTTCAATCTCGACGAGGTTCACACGACGAACCATGCGAAGTTCGGCAACGGGGTCATCAAGGACGGCGAGCAGGAGTCGGTGCGCATCTGGCTGGACGTCATGAACGAAGCCGGCACCCGTTGCGTCATGCCGTTCGACGGGATGTTGAGCGCCGACGCCTACCTGTGGGCGAAGTACCGCGACGACCGCGGGTTGATGGAGGCGCTCGCATGCATGACGCAGTCCCGCATGGACAGCCGTCGGGGGTACTATGCGACCATAGGAGACCACTGCGTCGTCAAGAACTCCCGCATCCTGAAGGACGTCAAGATCGGCTCCCACTGTTACATCAAGGGCGCGAACAAGCTGAAGAACCTCACGATCAACTCGTCGGCCGAAGAGCCTTCACAGATCGGCGAAGGGGTGGAACTCGTCAACGGGATCATCGGGTACGGGTGCCACATCTTCTACGGCTGCAAGGCGGTGCGCTTCGTGCTCGGCGACAATTCGCATCTGAAGTACGGCGCGCGGCTCATCAACTCCTTTCTGGGCGACAACTCGACGATCTCGTGCTGCGAAGTCCTGAACAACCTCATCTTCCCGGCGCATGAGCAGCATCACAACAACTCGTTCCTGGTCGCCTCGCTCGTCATGGGGCAGAGCAATATCGCCGCGGGCGCAACGATCGGCTCCAACCACAACAGCCGCGCCAACGACAACGAGATCGTCGCCGGCCGCGGTTTCTGGCCGGGGCTCTGCACGAGCCTCAAACACTGCTCGCGGTTCGCCTCCTTCGTCCTGATCGCAAAGGCCGACTACCCGGCCGAGCTCGACATCCCGCTCCCGTTCGCGTTGGTGAACAACAACTACTCGCGCGGCCGACTCGAAGTGACGCCCGCCTTCTGGTGGATCCACAACATGTACGCGCTTGCGCGCAACACCTGGAAGTTCCACGACCGTGACAGGCGAAGACGAAGAACGCAACACATCGAGTTCGAGTACCTCGCGCCGGACACGGCCGAAGAGCTCATGCGCGCGACCGAGCTGCTCGAGCAGTGGGCGGGCCGCGAAGCGCTGCACGATCCTGAGGCGAGGCTCGACGGCGAGCCCCTTCCCGTGGAAGGACTCGAGCGGGCGAAGAGGCCGACGGTCATACTCCGGGCGCATCGCGGGTACCACGCCTACCGCCGCATGCTCACCTTCTACGGCGCGAACGCGCTCCTCTCGTACCTCGAGCTCAATCCGCAGGCCTCCGCGGCGACGCTCGCCGACGAGATCGGAACGGACGCGAGCAGGGAATGGGTAAACCTTGGTGGACAGCTCGCCCCTGAGGCGGCGGTAGACCGGCTGCGCGACGACGTGCGAGCCGGGACGCTCGCGAGCTGGGAGGCGATTCACGCGCGGTACGACGAGCTGTGGCGCGAGTACCCGACCGAGCGTGCACGCCATGCCTGCGCTCTGCTGTGTCGGCTGCGCGAGATTCCCCGGATCGATCGAAAAGAGTTCGAGCTGATCCTCGACGAGGCGCTCGAGACCCAGTCCTACATCGAACAACAGGTCTACGAAACACGAAGGAAGGACTTCGACAATCCGTTCCGGGCGGTCACCTTTCGTTCGGCCGAGGAGATGACCGCGACGATCGGCACGGTCGATGAGAACGACTTCGTCGACAGAGTGCGCGAGGAGACGCGGCGGTTCGCCGAACGGGTGCGCGCCGTACGCACGCGGCACGAGGAGAGGAAGAAATGAACGGATCCGACCGGTTCACGATGTATGCGCTCTCGCGCGAAATGCTGGAGACTCCCGGGATCATCCGTGCGTTTGATCCCGCGCAGGCCGACGGAGTCGCCGCCGCCGTGGCCGGGAAGGGGCGGCTCCTTTTGACCGGAGAGGGCTCAAGCCGGATCTACCCGGCGAAGCAGGCGATTCGCACCGCGTACGAGCTCGGCATCGACTGCGCGATCCATACCGAGGGCGCGCGCCAGGCGGCGCGCTACGACCTTTCCCGCCACGCGGTATTCCTCACTTCGAACTCCGGGCGTACGAGCGAGGTCATCGGGCTTGCCCGCCTGCTCGCGGAGGCGAACAATCCCCACCGCTACGCCCTCACGGCTCACGAGGGCACGGCGCTCGAATCGCTGTGCAGCGCAACCTTTGTTCTCAGCTGCGGTGCCGAGCAGGCGGTCGCCGCGACGAAGAGCGTCGTTGAGCAGGCGCTCTTCTACGAGTCGCTCGTGCGCCGCATCGCGGGGAAGCCACGGAAGGTATCGGCCGATGAGCTTGCCGGCGCGTTCGAAGAGGCGCTCTCGCTCTCCATCGACGCGGAGATCGTCCACGCGGCGACGGCCGCGCCCACCATCTACTTCGCCGGGCTCAACGACGGTGTGGCCGAAGAGCTGACGCTCAAGACGAACGAGATCACGCGCAAGAAGGCCGACTTTCTGGAAGGAACCTACGCGGTTCACGGCATAGAAGAGGTGATGGACCCGGATGATCTGGTCGTCGTCGTCGACCCGATCCCTGAAGACGTCGAGAAGTTCCACGAAGTGCTGGTCCGGGGCGTCGGCCTGACCGTTGTGGCGCTCGCCGACCACGACACCCCCTTCCCGACGATCCGGATACCCCACCTCGCGGACGGGTCCACCTTCGTCCAGCTTGCCGCGGGCTGGAATCTGCTCGTCGAGATCGGGCATGCGCTCGATGTGGACCTCGACCATCCGCGTCGCGCCCGCAAGGTAGGCAACGAGGCAGGAGGCGCGCGCGGCGGCGAGGCGCGGGGTACGGGGTCGGATTGACCCTCCGGTGCGAACGGCCTATTTTGTTGGTGAGGTTCGCACGGTGAACAGCATTCCCGCAGCGGCACGGCCGCTGGCATTGGTCTACTTTCTTTTCGCAACAGCGCTCTTCGCACAGGAGGCAGGCCCGGTCGATGACTTCGACGCCGTCTGGGAGACGGTCGCGGAGTACTACGTTGACGGCGATTTCGGCGGCGTCTCGTGGGAGTCCATGCGCGACGAGTACCGCCCCCGGGTGCAGAATGCCCCGGATGCGGAGGGCGCGTACCGGGTGATCGGCGAGATGCTCGGGCGTCTGGAAAACGACGACACGTTCATCATCCCACCCGCGGTCGTTCCGGAGCTCGCCTCGGCAGCGGCGGCACCCCGGGAGGAGGAGTATGCCGGCGTCGGCGTGATGATCACCGAGTTCAGGGAGGTGGGGGTCGTCGTGACCGGGACCTTCCGTGAGTCGCCCGCGGAGAAGGCGGGTGTGCTCGCCGGAGACACGATCATCGCGGTTGACGGTGAGCCGCTCGTGGAGGAAGAGGGAACGCAGGGCGTGGCCGACCGGGTTCGGGGCCCGGTGGGAACCGAAGTCACACTCACCCTCCGCGATCCGGACGGCGAGGATCGCGACATCACGATCACGCGCGGCCGCATCGACCTGCGTCCGAGCGTCGACGCGCGGGTCATCAGGCCCGGGATCGGCTACATCCGGCTGCCCGCGATCACCGTCGACCTGGTGCAGCAGGCCTCGCGCGCCCTGCCGTCGCTGCTGTCGACGCAGGGCATCGCGCTCGACCTTCGGGGCATCGGCAGCGGAACCCCGGAGGCGATGGTGGTGCTCGCGCAGTGGTTCCTCGGCCCCACTCCGCTCGGGACGATCATCACCCGCGAGGAGCGCTTCCCCATCCCCCACCGTCCGGACGCGATCGCCGCGTACCGCGGGCCGGTCGTCGTCATCACCGACAGCCGCACCTCCGGCGTCGCCGAAGTGCTCGCGAAGGTGCTCAGGGAATACAACCGGGCATCGGTCATCGGCGCAACGACGAGAGGGGGCTCGCAGGTCGCGCAGATCGTGCCGCTCCCGTCGGGAGGCCTGCTCCACCTGGTAATCGCCCGCTACGTGACCCCGAAGGGCACGGTCCTGCATACGGAGGGAATCGAGCCGGACGTCGCGCTCCCGCCGCCCGATCTCGCGACCATACGCGCCGGCGACGACCCCTACCTTGACCGCGCGGAGGAGATCATCCGCCGGGGCGGAAGACTGTGAGGACGATCATGACAGACACCCACCGAATCCGCCGACCGGCGCGGGCGTGTATCGCGCTGGCGGCGCTCCTCGCGCTTGTGCTCGCGGTTCCTGAAGTCCAGGCGTTCGGG
>SKQU01000115.1 GCA_007118855.1 Spirochaetaceae bacterium | reverse complement strand
GGGGGCCGGCGCGGGGACCGCGGCGACGGGCGCCGGATCGGCCGGACGGGGCTCAACGTGACGCGGATCGTCGGGAGTCGGGGGTGGCGCGTCGGGCCGAACCGGCGGCGCCTCTTCGGCGATCACCCGGTCGGGCGGGACTGGTCGCGGCTCGCGCTCTTCCTCGACGACTCCGTAGGTCACGACGAACTCGCCGTCGTCGGCCGGATCCGGTTCGGATACCTCGAGGCCTGGACGCTCGCCCACGCCGCGCAGGTAATCGAGCGGCTCCCATTCGAGGATGCCGCTCGGGTCGGCTATGGCATCGGGCTCGACCCGGTCTCGCGGATAGAAGAGCCAGATCCCCACGCCTATAGTGGCGGCAATGATAATCGTGACGCTGACAATGATGAGAAGGACCTTTCGCTGCTCCACTCGTCTCCACCCGTCACGGCAAGGGAACGCAGGCCGCGATCTGCTCGCGAAGCCGCTCCCGGTCACCGTCGTTCTCTACACTATGAGTTTCGGCATTGGAGGGTGAATGTTGAGGATCTACGTCGCGCTGGGCGCGAAGCCGTTTGACAACCTCAAAGACCGACGCGCCGTCACGTTCTCTCGCCCGGCGCCAGGTCGCACAGAAAGGCGCGCGGACGTAGATCACCGCGTCGCACAGCCGGTCGAGTCCCATGCGAGTGAGGATCGCAGCATTGATCACGATCCCGACGGGCTCCTCATCGCGCTCCCCTCCCCCCTCTCGAATCTCGCCGACGCGCTCCGCGGTCATCTCGACCATCGCAGGATGCACGATCGCTTCAAGCCGGCGCAGCTCGGCGGAGTCGGAGAATACGATACGACCGAGCGCCTTTCGGTCGATGCTGCCGTCCTGCGTCGTCACCGCGTCACCAAAAGCCTCGACGACCCGGTCGCGCTCACGGTTGAGCGCTTCGTGGCCGATCGAGTCGACATCGATCTGCAGATACCCATGCTCGGCGAGGATCTCGCTCACGGCGCTCTTGCCCGCGCAGTACCTGCCCGTCACTCCCACGACGATCAATGCATCGCTCCCCAGCTCGCCCCGGTCTCCAGGCTCACCTTCAGCGGAATGGAGAGCGCAACGGCGTCGGACATGACTCGCTCCACGAGGTCTCCCACCGCCTGCACCTCGTCCGGGGGACATTCAAGGATGAGCTCGTCGTGCACCTGCAGGAGCATCCGACTCTGAAACCTCCGGCCGCTGAGCTGCGACGCGAGATCGATCATCGCGCGCTTCATGATATCCGCGGCACTGCCCTGAATGGGGGTGTTCACCGCCACCCGTTCGGCGGCCATCTTCACCGTCCTGTTCCGGTTGGAGATGTTCGCGATGTACCGCCGGCGCCCGAGGATCGTCTCCACGTACCCTCGCTCCTCGGCCCGCGCGACGGTCTCGTTGATGAAGCCCCTGATTCGCGAGTACGTGGCGAAATACGCCTCGATGAAGCTGTCGGCGTCGCGTCGTGGAATCCCGAGCTCACGCGCGAGCCGAAAAGCGCTCATCCCGTACATGACCCCGAAGTTGATCGTCTTCGCGATCCGGCGCTGCGCAGCGGTGACTTCGTCGGCCGGAACGCCGAAGATGAGCGACCCGGTATGGCGGTGCACGTCGGTCTCCTCGGCGAAGGCACGCTTGAGACCCGGATCGTCGGAGAGGTGCGCCAGCACGACGAGCTCAATCTGCGCGTAGTCCGCGCTCACGAAGACCCAACCGTCGCGAGGGATGAAGGCGTTGCGGATCCGCCGTCCCTCCTCGTCGCGTATGGGGATGTTCTGGAGGTTGGGGTCCGTGGAGCTGATCCGTCCGGTCGCGGTTCCGTTGATGTTGAAGTGCGTGTGCACCCGGCCGGTTTCCGGGTTGATCATCGCAGGCAGCGAATCGACGTAGGTACTCTTCAGCTTCGAGAGCGTCCGGTTGCGCAGGACGAGCGCGGGAACCGGATCGTCGTTCGCAAGCTCCTGCAGGACGCTGGTGTCTGTGGAATAGCCGGTCTTGGTCTTCTTGCCCGGCGAGAGCTTGCGCTCGGTGAAGAGCACCTCCTGCAGCTGCTTCGTCGACCCTATGTTGAACTCGTGTCCCACCAGCGAGTAGATCTCCGACTCTATGCCGGCGAGATCCCGTTCGAGCTCCTCGCTGTAGCGCTCGAGCTCCTCGCGGTTGAGCCGGATACCCGCCATCTCCATGTCCGCGAGAATCGGAACGAGCGGCATCTCGATCTCCCGGAAGACGCGCTGCAGTCCGCGCTCGTGCAGCAACGGTTCGAGCACGGCGAACAGCCGCAGCGTGACATCAGCGTCCTCGGCCGCGTACAAGGCGGCCTGATCGAGGGGTACCTCGTCGAAACTGTGCTCGGCTTCCCCACGCGCCGCCTTCGGCACGACGTCCGCGTAGTGCAGCGTGCGGTACCCAAGGTAGTCCTCGGCGAGCGCATCCATCCCCAGCCGGTTCGACTCCGTGTCGAGCAGCCAGGCCGCGACCATCGTGTCGAACCACGGATTCGCGATCCGCACGCCGAGCCGCGCCATCACCTTGAAGTCGTACTTGAGGTTCTGACCGACGACTCTGATCCGGTCGTCTTCGAGGACCTTCTTGAGCCGCGCTCGAACCGCGTCGGCGGCGAGCACAGGCCCGTCGGGCCCGTGCAGCGCAGCGTAGCAGGCGCGCCCGGGCTCGATCGCCATGGAGAACCCCACCAGCTCGGCCCGCGTCGCGTCGAGCGAGGTGGTTTCACAGTCGAAGGCCAGACGGCCGGCTTCCATGACCGCCTCGCACCAGCGGTCAAGATCCTCCAGCGACTGCACGAGCTCATAGCTGCCCGTCTCCCGGTCGGCGGCCCTGCGCTGATAGGTCACGAGCGCCGGGCGCTCGGGATCGCCGCCGGGTGACGACGAGCGGCGCGGCGCCTCCTTCGCCTGCGACACCGTCGCTCCCGACGGATCGAGTGTCGCTTCCGGCGCGTCAAACGGATTCGGCGCCTCGCGCGCGGCGAAGAGGTTCGCGCGCTGCATCGCCGGGTCGTCGTCGGCCAGACTGAGCTCCTCGCGTCCGACCATCTCCTTGACGAGCGATTTCATCCCCTCGGCCGCGAAGTACGGTGCGGCGGCGAGTCGATCGAGCTCGCCGAGCTTCAGCTCGCCCATCCCGACGTCGAGCGGGACGTTCGTCTCGAGCTCTACGAGATCACGACTGAGGTACGCCGACTGCCGGCCGGCCTCCAGCTTCTCACGCTGACTCCTGCTCGGTATGTCGTCGATCCGCTCGTAGATACGGTCAAGCGTCCGGAACTCCTGAAGCAGCGCCGCGGCGGTCTTCGCGCCGATTCCCTTGACCCCCGGAATATTGTCCGAGGTGTCGCCCACGAGGGCCAGGTAGTCCAGAATCTGCTCCGGAGCCACCCCCCAGTTCTCGACGACCGCATCGCGGTCCATCTCGGTGAACCCGCCCCCCGACTCCGGCTTGAGCACCGTGACCGGTCCGTCGACGAGTTGCAGCAGGTCCTTGTCGCCGCTGACGATGTAGCAGCCGCGGCCCTCGTCCTTCGCCTTCGACGCGAAGGTCGCCATCACATCGTCGGCCTCGTAACCGTCGAGCCGAAGGGTCGGAACACCAAGCTTCGCGAGGATGTCTTCGATGACCGGAATCTCGTTCTTCAGGTCCTCCGGGGTCTTCTCGCGTGTCGCCTTGTACTCCTCGTACTTCTCATGCCGGAAGGTTGGCGTTCGGGAATCAAGGACCACGGCGAAGTGCGTGGGAGCGCGGTCCTCGAGAAGCACGAAGAGCGAGCGGAAGAAACCGAAGATCGCGCTCGCGTTCTTGCCCTTGGGGTTGAACAGCGGCCTGCGGATGAAGGCGAAGTAGCTGCGGTACACGAGGCTGTAGCCGTCGAGCAGATAGAGCGGGTCACGCATCCGCCTATTGTACCGCCGCTTCGTCTACTGAGGAAGCGCGTCCCAGAACGCATCCACGCCGGCATTGTCCCGACAGAGCCGGATAATCGTGCGGCCGAGCGGCACGAGGTCGTCGGTATCGTACTGCTTGAGCTCTTCGAGCAGGAAGTCGCGGAGTATCTTCGCCCCCGCATCGTACCCCTCGACGCCGACCTCGAGTTGCTCGTGCACCCGCAGGAAGCCCTTCGGCATTTCCTGGCCGTTGACGCGAAGCGAAGAGAGCGTATAGCCGAGCAGCGGGCACCGCGACTCGAGCAGTTGTCCGGGCCGGAACCTCAGGCTTCCGCGTCGGGCCATCCACTCGCGGGCAATCCATTCGCCCATGAACCCGACCTTGTACGCCCCGATGTGCTGGTTTGGTATCAGCACGTATCTGGTAGCGGGGGTCTTCTGGATGAGCTCGAGCAGGAGGTTCGCGTGGCGCACCCTGGTGCCGGTGGCGAAGGGCCAGTACGACCCGACGCCCTCACTCGTGAGTCCTTCGGCGGTGACGATGCTCGGGTTCGAGTGCCCGCGGGGCGCAACGAGCCTCCAGACCCAGGCGAGCGCCGGCGGCAGGATGTGGAGCATGCCGATAATCCCGTAGTTCGGCGTCTCGCGGGTGGAAGGCGGCGTGCGGACGCCGAAGCTGCGGACGTCCACCTGGACCGGCTCGTTGACCGTGTTCTCAACGAAGTGCCGCGGCATGATGACCCTGGGGTTGGGGCACGGCTTGCCCGGCTCATCCATGGTGTGCTCCCACAGCAACACGGTGGAGCCGGGCTTTCCGTCGATATTGAGGAAGATCAGCGGCTCGGGAGGGCTGATACAGAGCTTTTCCAGGAACGGCTCGGTGCCGTACTCGGTCAGGTGATCAACGCGCAGGAACCACCCGGCCTCGGCGTCTTCGATCACCAGTCGTCGTGAGTCTCCCTGAAGGCTCGGATGGGCGAGCGCCATGTCGTCGGTAATGGGGTGGAGCTCGCAGGTATCGAGCAGCTCGAGGTAGATCCTCTCGCCGGTGACCGTATCCTCGCCGAGCTTGATCCGTCCGTCGGGCTCGCGGTGCATCGCCTGCGTCATCTCGCTCTTGCCGCCACCGCTCGCTCCTTCGTGCATGATGACGAACTCGTTGTCGTACGGCGTGATCAGCCGCACCGCGGAGCTGTGAAGCGTCGTCCAGCCCTCCTGCTCACCAACGTTGAGAAGTATGCCGTAGACGCCCTTCTTCGCGCTCGGACCCGGATAGAGATTGTAGCTGAACAGCTCGTGCATCCCGGGTCGGCGGTAGTGGATCACGAGCTGGCGCCCGTCGAAATGAGTATGCCGGAACGGAGGGGCGAGGTAGATCACGGCCCGCGGCTTGAACCCTTCCGGGATCTCGTCCCGGGGGATGAAACCCTGCAGATCGGCGAGCCCGGCGACGAAGAATCCGGCGTTATCCGGAGCTACGAGCAGCGTGGGAAGGCCGTTCTTCTTGTCCCCGGAGAAAAACGGCAGGACGATGAGCCGCCTCTGCTCGCGCAGCCACCGGAATGTTTCCTCTCGAACCGATCCGAAATCCTTGCCGAATCGTTCGACATAGGTCCTCTTGTCCGTCGGCATGTCGTCGGCGATCACCATCGCCTCCGGATCGCGCCGCCGCATATACGGCTCTACGTAGTTCACGGCCGCCCCGTTCCTGCAGCGTGCAACGGTCGCCTCGACCACGCGGCCCCGTCCGGGTACCTCGTAGGCCACTTCCACCGTGTCCGCCCCCGGCTCGAAGAAGGTTATCTCGAGCAGATGCTCGCGGCTCTCCGGCTGGATGACCTCGACATCACGCAGAACCTGTTCCAGCTCAGGGGGTAGCTCGAATTTCGACAAATCGGTGGCCATCTGATCCTCCAATGGGTAGATACGCAGGTATGCGGCTTGGGGGAAAGTGTACGCGAATCACGCCGGTTTGGGAAGAGGGGGCGAGTGACCTGCGGAACCCGACGAGGCGACTTACGCGGTGACGTCGACGAGCGTGGGACCGGGCGCCCGCGAGCCCTCGCGGGGCTGCCGGGCCTGCCGGGCAAAGCTCCCGGCGCGCATGACCTTCAGCGACGAGATCTCGTCGCGGATGGCAGCGATCTGGTGGTAGAGCGCTTCCCGGCTTATCTCGGTGCGCCGGACGACCTCTTCGCGGGTGCGTGCGAGCGCCTCACGCAGCACGGGGATCTCCCGGGCGCCGTGGGGATCGTGCTCCCGGTAGAGCGTCTCGAGCGGCTCGATCGTCCGCTCGAAGGAGGCGATCTCGTGAACGATGGCCCGCTCCATCTCAACGTGAAACTCCAGGGTCTGCTCCGGATCGCAGGCGGCGGCCCCGGGGCCATGGCGCTCGAGCTCGTCGAGGTACCGGCGGAACCGGTCTCGCTGACGCTCGAGCGCCGCCTTGAACCGTCGCAGAATCGCGACGCGCTCGTCGAACTCCTCGCGGCTGATCGGCTCCATGGCGCCTACCCGGCGATATTGACGCCGCTCTGGCTGCGGCCCTGAACGGGGGTCGTCGGGACGATCTGACTCCATGCCTCGCGCAGCTCGCCCATCATCGAGCGGACACCGCGCAGCGGCTCGGGATCCTTGTTGAGGTTTGCTTCCATGAGCTGCTCATTGAAGAACCGGTAGAGCCCAAAGAGCTTGGGAGCGAGCTCACCTCCCTTCTCGAAGTCGAGAGACACCATGAGCTCGGTTATGATGTCCTGAGCCTTGAGGATCGCGGTGTTGACCAGGTCGAGCTGCCTGGTGCCCGACTCGATATGCCCGACCGCCGCATCGATCTGCCGGATCGCTGCGTCGTAGAGCATCAGGATCATCTTCCCGCCACTCGCCGTGCGTACCGCGGTTTCCTTGTACGCGCTGACCGAATTGGCTCGTAAGGACATAGTCCCTCCCCTTGTCTGATTATCGACGAACCCGCGTCGATCTTGAACTCACCGTGCGCGCTCGATCAAGGTGCTCACGGGCACCACGTCATAGCCGCGGTCTATCAGCGCGTTCATCAGGACGTCAAGCCGCTGAAAGAGGTAATCGTCCCGGCCGCTCCTCGCCTCGTCGGGCACCCCGACCTGCATGGACACAATCGAACCGGGCCGCTTGAGCTCGATGATGCGTTCCACAAGGTCCGCCGCCGGCATGTAGAGCCGACTCAAGCCCTCGTCGGTTCGTCGCGCCACCCAGTCAAGGCTGTCGACATCGCGTCCGACGTAGAGATAGTTCGCCTGCTCTCCGGCGGCGATGATCTCGTCGCTCACGAAGTAGTACGGCGCGTGCCAGATCAGCGACAGCTCCTGACCGGTTGCGCGGAAGAACTCGTCCTCGTTGCGGGCGAGGCCCTCCCGGATGAAATGCGGCGTGATACGGAATCGTCGGTCCGACATGTCGAGATGCGCGAAGAAGAGCGACCCGACTTCGTGCCCCGCCGCCAGGATCTCGGTGAGCGCCGCCGGATGTCTGCGCACGAACTCGCCGTTGACGAAGAAGGTCGCCCTCACATCGTACCCGGCGAGCGTCGTGAGGATTTCGGTCAGCCCTTCCACACTGTCGATCGCGTCGAACACAAAAGCGATCTCCCGCCGGCGAATCCTTGAACCGTGCGTGAAGTGAGCGAAGTCGACCGGTTCGTCCTCGGCGGGGAACGGCTCATAGGACCGCTGCGGCGGTGAGAAGAGGCGGCTCGTTCCTGCGCCTGTCACTCGACGGACCATCACCATACTACGATAGCTCCCCGAGGTCAGGGTTTCCAGGAAGACGCGAAATCGACTCGAAGTCACGCGCCTTGGGGCATCGAAGGCGGCGTCACTCGGCCTCCAGACCCCGTCGTGAACCCAGGTCCTCCCGGAGGCCCGGGCGAAGATCCGGCCGTCGTCGCCGATCGAATGGTCGTCGGCTTGTGAGAGCGCCACAAAACGCAATTGCCCCGTGTCGACCTCGACCGTGTCGATCGTAGCGCTGCTCCCGACGAGAAGTCGCCGCGAGTCGATCCATACGGCGTGCAGCGGGTCTTCCACGGCAACAGTCCGTTCTGTCGCCCAGGAGGCGTGATCACGAAAACGGATCCCGTCGTCGGTCAGCAGCGCGATCAGGCGCTCATCAGGTGCGAGTCTCAGCTGACGGACCCCCTGGTCCTCGGTCCGGACAAAGGTCGGATCCGTCTCACCGGCGTGGACGTTGAGCCGGAAGAGCGCGGAGCTCTCCGAGCCCTGGACGAGACTGCCGGTCAGCACGGTGATCTGGCCCGCGTCGGACCACGCAACGTCGCGAACGCGCGTATTGCGCGGCAACAGCAAGGAGGGCAATCCGACGATCCGGCCGTCATCCACGTAGTCATCCGGGCTCAGATAGAGCAGGAACAGGTTCCGGCCGCCCTTGTTCAGCAGGATCGCCGTACCGTCCGGCCCCATGTGGAACGTGTCAAAGTTCGGATCGAAGGGAAAGGGCAGTTTCCCGATGATGGTCCCGGCCGGGAGCAGGCCCGC
>SKQU01000059.1 GCA_007118855.1 Spirochaetaceae bacterium | reverse complement strand
TGCTGCGTCACGTGCGGTATCGTCTGCCAGCTCGTCGTCGTTCGTTCGGCGGTCAGGGCCCGCACGCGAGTCATCTTCTCGCGTCGTTGCGCTGCCGCCGACGGTTGTCGCTCATCGCCTCTCGTAGCGCGTGCTTTCCTGCCCTGATCCTCGCGCACATGACGTTTGACGTCCTCCGCGGAGATCCTTCCGCCGTCGCCGCCGGCTTCGACCTCCGTGATATCGACCCCGAGCTCGCGCGCGAGGCGACGCGTCGCCGGACTCGCGGGGACGTCCGGCGCAGAGGGCGCCGAGGGCGCCTTCTCCTCAGACGGAGCATCCGCTTCGTCGCGCTCGGCCGATTCCTCGCCGGCTTCGCGGGGCTTCTGCTCGTGACGCTCCGGCTCCGACTCGTCGAGACCAGCCGACTTCTCGCGGGATTCGGCGTCCCGGTCCTCGTCGGCTTCTTCGTCGGCTTCCTCGTCGGTCTCCACCTTCATGATGACCTCGCCCACGGAGACCTCGTCGCCTTCGCTGACGAGGATCTCCTCGATCGTACCGCCGAATGGCGAGGGCACCTCGACCGCCGCCTTGTCGGTCTCCACCTCCACGACATCCTGGTCCGCCTCGATCGTCTCGCCTTTCTTCACGAGGATGCCCGTGATCGTTCCCTCGCTCACGTTCTCGGCTATCTCCGGTATCCTGATTTCCTTCTGCATGGTCGCTCCTATGCGTCTCCTATACGTCTGCCGCGAAGATCTTCTTCGGATCGATCTCCAGCTTCTTGATCGCCTCGTTGACGGTCTTCCGGTCAATTTGATCGTTGTCCGCGAGCCGACTGAGCGCCGCGACGGTGATGTGACGCTCGTCCACCTCGAAATGGTCGCGCAGGGCCGTTCGGTTGTCGCTCTGCCCATACCCGTCGGTGCCGAGTGCCGTGAGTCCGCCGCGTACCCACGCGGCGACCGAAAGTGGAAGAGCCCGTACGTAGTCGGTCGCGGCGACCACCGGAAGGTCGTCCGAGAAGTGCTCCGCGATCCACGGGACGGAGGCCTTCTTGCCGGATCGCAGGCGATTGTCCCGGTCAACCCGAATCGCGTCGTCGTAGAGTGCCTTCCAGCTCGTTGCGCTCGCGACATCGGCTCGTACGTCGAAGTCCGACTCGAGTCGCTCGGCGGCCGCCATGGCTTCCCGGAGTACGGCCCCGCTGCCCACGAGATGGACTGCGGGGTCCTTCGCGTCACGGACGCGGTAGAGGCCACGGATGATGCCCTCCTCCACGTCTCGGGGCTTGGGGGGCATGGGATACTTGTCGTTCGTCACCGTGATGTAGTACATGAGGTCTTCGTCCTCCCCGTACATCCGTTTGATTCCGTCGCGGACGATCGTGGAGACTTCGTAGGCGAACGTCGGGTCGTAGGCGCGGACGTTGGGAACGGTCAGTGCCGTCAGGTGACTGTTGCCGTCCTGGTGCTGCAAACCCTCGCCGGGGAGCGACGTGCGGCCTGAGGTGCCTCCGATCAGGAAACCGCGCGCCCGGATATCGCCGGCGGCCCAGATCAGGTCGCCAATCCGCTGGAATCCGAACATCGAGTAGAAGAGGAAGAACGGCACCATCGGTACCCGGTGGGTCGCGTAGGCGGTACCCGCCGCTATGAACGACGATATGGATCCCGCTTCAGAGATCCCTTCCTCGAGGATTGCTCCATCGGTCGCTTCGTTGTAGTAGAGCAGGCTCTCCTTGTCGACCGGCTCGTACTGCTGGCCGGTATGCGAGTAGATTCCGGCGTCGCGGAAGAGCGCCTCGAGACCGAAGGTCCGCGCCTCGTCCGGGATGATCGGCACTACGTACCTGCCGAACTCGTCGTCCGACAGGAGGTCGCCGATGAGTTGGACCGCCACCATTGTGGTGGCGACTTCCCGCTTCTCGCTTCCCTTGTCGTACTTCTCGAACGCGGCGTCGTCGGGTGTGGGCAGTTGCTCGTGCTCCGTGCGTCGTTCGGGCAGGAACCCTCCGAGCTCTTCCCGTCGTTTCCTGAGGTAGGTGATCTCCTCGCTCTCCTCGTCTGGCTTGTAGAAGGGCGCCGATGCGATGTCGTCGTCGCTGATGGGCACGCCGAACCGGCTTCGGAAGTGACGCAACTCCTGCTCGTTCAGTTCCTTCTGCTTGTGCGTTACGTTTCGACCCTCTCCGGCCTCCCCCTGACCGTAGCCCTTGATGGTCTGCGCGAGTATCACCGTCGGCTGGCCCTGATGGTGCACCGCGGCATTGTAGGCGTTGTACACTTTGAGAGGGTCGTGGCCGCCACGGCGCATCTTGGCGAGTTGCTCATCCGAGTAGTTCTCGACGAGCTTCCGCAGACGTTCACTCCTTCCGAAGAACTGCTTGCGGAAGTACGCGCCTCCGGCCGCCGCGTACTTCTGGGCCTGCCCGTCAAGGACGCTGTTCAGCGCTTCGATGAGCTCACCGGACTCGTCGTGCTCGATCAGCGGATCCCAGTCGCATCCCCAAACCACCTTGATGACGTTCCATCCGGCACCGGCGAACGCCGCTTCGAGCTCCTGGATGATCTGTCCGTTTCCGCGGACCGGCCCGTCGAGGCGCTGGAGATTGCAGTCGATGACGAACAGGAGGTTGTCGAGCTTTTCCCTGCTCGCGAGCGTGATCGCGCCCATGGACTCCGGCTCGTCCATCTCACCGTCTCCGAGAAAGGCCCACACGCGCTGATCCGAGGCTTCTACGATGCCCCGATCGGCGAGGTAGTGGTTGAACCGCGCCTGGTAGATCGCCTGAATCGACGTCAACCCCATTGATACGGTGGGAAACTGCCAGAAGTCCGGCATCAGCCGCGGGTGCGGATAGGAGGACAGCCCGTGCTCGCTCGATATCTCATGCCGGAAGTGCTCGAGGTGCTCCTCGGTGAGCCGACCCTCGAGAAAGGCCCGTGCGTAGACGCCGGGCGACGAGTGTCCCTGGAAGTAGACGAGATCGGGGCGGTGGCCGTCTCCATAGCCGCGCATGAAGTGGTTGAAGGCAACTTCCCAGAGGGTGGCGGAGCTCGCGAAGCTCGAGATGTGGCCGCCGATGCCGTGATCGTCCCGGTTGGCCTTCACGACCATTGCCATCGCGTTCCAGCGGATGAGGCTCTTGATCCGCCGCTCCAGGTCGCGGCTTCCGGGATACGGTTTCTCCTCGTCCCTGGGTATGGTGTTCAGGTACGGCGTTCCTCCGGGGACCGAGAACCGTACGCCGGCTCTCTGAGCCCGGGCGTGCAACAGTGACAGAAGCTCGCGCGCGCGATTGGTCCCCTCGTGGTTGAGTACGTAATCGAGCGAGTCGATCCACTCCCGGTTCTCTATCTGTGTATGAGTGTTGTTGTCAGACACAAAACCTCCCATTACTGCGGTGCAATCCGTGTACCAAGCAGCCGGTTGGGTACGGATTACCCGTTGGCATGGATCCTGCGAGCCTTCCTGCAGGAGGAGCTATGCTCATCACTACGTCCAAGATCGAGCGGTCGAGAGTAATCGCACGAGACGGGGCGATCGGCAGAGTAGACACCTTTCTCTTCGACGAAGAGCAGTGGGTCGTTCGCTACCTTGTCGTCCGTCACGGACTGCCGTTACTCAGAAAGCACGCGCTCCTCTCGGTCGCGTCCGTCAAAGGTCCGGCCGGTGCCGATGGTTCGCAGATCAAGGTGGACCTGACCCGCGAAGAGGTGAAGCACGCTCCTTCGGCTGATCTTGCTCGTCCCGTTTCGCGCCGCAAAGAAGAGCAGTTTCATCGCTACTACAAGATCCCCGTCTACTGGGGGGGATCCGGCCTCTGGGGATCGGCGATGACCCCCATGGAGGCGGGAACCGTGACCTATGAGCCTGAGTCGCAGACCGAACCGATCGGCGCACGCGAGGACGAGTACCACCTGCGAAGCACCCGCGAGGTGGAAGGCTACCGGGTGGAGACGGCGGGCGCGGACGCCGGCGACGAAGGCGTCCGCGACAACGAGGTGGGGATCGTCGGGGGGTTCCTGATCGAAGACGCCACGTGGGCGGTTCGGTACCTTCGCATCGATCCCCATGAGTCGCTCGGCGGAGGGCACCTCTACGTGTCCCCCCACTGGGTTGGAGCGTTCTCGTGGATCGAGAGCAAGATGACGCTGGAGATGCAGAGCCCCCGGCTTCGGGAGATTCCGACCTTTGGAGTGCAGGAAACGCTGAGCCGGGATGACGAGGAGCAGCTTCACGCCTTCTTCGAGAGAGCCGGCTACTGGGAGGAGGAGTCACAGTGACGGACGAGAGGTTTGCGGACAGGGAGGATGCCGGGCGATCGCTTTCGGACGCGCTCGGCTCGTACCGCGATGCCGGGGAGACGGTCGTGTACGGGCTCGCCCGCGGCGGAGTCCCTGTAGCGGCAGCGCTGGCACGATCGCTCAACCTCCCGCTCGACGTTCTGGCTGTGCGGAAGGTCGGCGCGCCGGGCAATCCGGAGCTCGCGATCGGCGCGGTGACAAACGTCGGCGGGCTGGTGACCAACCGTGAGGTGGTCAACTCGCTCGGTGTATCGCAGGACGACCTCCAAGAGGCCGCCGACCGCGAACGGGACGAGCTCGATCGACAGACGAGCGCGTTCGGGGGGGAGTCCGAACGCGTATCGCCGGAGGGACGCACCGTCATTCTCGTGGACGACGGTCTGGCAACCGGAGCGAGTATGGAAGCGGCAGTCGATGCGGTCCGCACGTCCGGAGCTCGACGGGTCGTCGTTGCGGTTGCCGTCGCCTCGTCCTCGGCCCTGGAACGGGTAGAGCGGGTGGCAGACGAAGTCCGCTGTACCCTCACGCCCCCCACGTTCATGGCCGTGGGTCAGTGGTACGAGGACTTCAGCCAGACATCCAACGAAGAGGTGAGTCATATCCTCGGAGCCTTCAGCTCTGGCAGTGCGGACAGTACCAGGTAGCGCGACCGCTCACCGTGATCTGCTCCACGCGCCCGGTGCACGCGGGGCAGGCGGCTCCAGGCTCGCGGCTACGAATGAGGAATCCTCGCGGCATCCGGCGCGGATCGATAGACCGTTCGGGCTATGGTTTGCGGATGCGATCTCCCGTATCCTGGCTTGGGCGAGTCCAGGACGAAGGGCACGAAAGGAGGCCATGATGGAGATACGGCCGCAACGAATCCGAACCGGCAGGATAGTACTGGGTCTGATCATCGCAGTGACTTCGGCCCTGCCCATGCTCTTCGTTCAGCTCGACGAGCCGTCGACCAGGCTCGCCGTGTACAAGGTTCTGGCGAAAACCGGCTCGCTCGTGGGCGGCATGTTCCTGCTCTGGCAGTTCTTCCTTGGTTTCCGGGGAGCGGTTGCGGCGATCCTGCCGGACCTGTCATGGCTCGTCGAGCTCCACAAGAAGCTCGGACAGTTCGGGACGCTCATTATCCCGCTGCACCCAATCTTCATCGGCATCTACTACCTCGAGGTCTTCGACCGAAACGTCTATGACATCGATCTGGCCTCGCCGTACTCACGAGCCGTGCTGCTCGGCATGGTGCTTCTGGGAATTATCGCCTTTGTTGTCATCTCGAGTGCCTTTTTCAGGAACAAGATGGGGTTCTACCAATGGTTCTACACGCACCTTTCGAGTTACCTCATCCCTCCGCTTCTGATCATCCACGGATTCGTCCTTGGGGAGACGATCGGCGGAACGTCGTTCCGGTACATCTGGTGGGGGCTTGCGGTCCTCATGGCCGCGTTCTACGCCTACCGGTTTGCGCACAAGCTGGGGGCGTTTGCGGCCGGGCTCCGGGTAGGACGGGCCGACGAGGTAGCTGCCGATACGACTGAAGTGGTCATGGATTCCGGGCGCCGGATCCGGCCTGCGCTTGGGCAATTCGTGTACCTGCGACGCGAGGCGCTCGAAAACGCCCATCCCTACACGGTGTCGACGTACAGCGAAGAGGAAGGAACCCTCGGTATTACCGCAAAGAAAGAAGGGCCGCAGACGACCAGACTCCAGCATATGAGCCCCGGCGTCCGGATGATGGTTGACGGCCCGTACGGGGTGTTCACCCGCCTTGCGTTGTCGACCGGCGATCCGGTCGTCATGATCGCGGGAGGGATCGGGATTACCCCGTTCCGCCGGGTCTGGCAGCTTCTGGAAGAGCGGCGGGACCGGGAGGCCTGGTTGTTCTACGGCAATGAGTTCTACGAGGACATCGTCTACCGGGACGAGGTTGACGCGCTCGAGCACGTGCATGTGGTCCACGTCCTGAACCAGGAGCCCGGCTTCTCCGGAGAGCGCGGCTTCATCACGGTCGACATGCTCGCCCGCCATCTGCCGCAGGATCTGCAGGCGTACCAGTTCCTGCTCTGCGGACCGCCTGTCATGGTTCGAAAGCTCGAAGCCGCGCTTCACGAGAGCCTCGTCCCCGACGATCAGGTGCAGCACGAACTCTTCTCGAACTAGGGTGGGTCGAGTGACGGAGTAAGCATGACGCTCGTTGCAGCTCCGCTCCAGCGGAGCCGGGCTACAGTTCTTCTCGCCGCCGCAATCCTGCTGGCGCTCATTGGAGTGCGCAACGCCATCGCGGTGCGCCCTGTCGAGTCCGCGCTCGAGCGGGCGCTCGAGTCCGAGACCGGCCGACCCGTGAGCGTCACCGTGACCCGCCTGTCCGGATCATGGTGGGAGAACCTTCGGATGCACGATGTTTCGGTGAGCATCGCGGGGCCACAGCCTGCCGTTTTCTCTGCTTCGGTTCTGGAGGTCCAGTACTCGCTTCGGGTTCTCGTCGGTCCGGATCCGCTGGAGGGGCTGCACCGCCTCCGTGTTTCAGACGGCGAGTTCCGGCTCTCGCTTGTCGAAGAGGCGCCGGTGGCGGACGCTGCGGATGACTCTCCGGCCGAGGATCCGGTGGTCGCCGCGCTGCAATCGTACCCCCATCGTCTGGAGCTCGACGTGGATCTCGGCGCCGTGGTCGAGTTACCCGGCGGTCATACCCTGCGCGCTCGGACGGTCCTTGCCGGATCGAGCCGGGACGGTCTTCTTGTCTCCCTCAGCGCCCCCGGCTCCCAGGCGGTTCTACCCTGGGACGAGCGGCTTGAGACGGACGTGATCGTGACGGGAGCCCCTGATCGATTGGCCGTCGCTTCCACCGGCCGAATCGGTGACCATCCGCTGCAGATCGACATGGACCTCTGCGTGCTTCCTCAGAGAGGAATCGCGGGACGAGTCGAGCTCCGCGCAGAGACCGAGTCGTTCACCGTCGACGCCTCGGCCGACGAGGAGAGCGCCTCTTTCCTCCTCGTCTACGATCCGGCCCGACCGGGTCGGCCATGGGTTCTGCCGATTTTCCCGGATCTCGTGGGGGCTCCGGCGAACATCGTGCTGACGGGAGCCACCGTGGAGGCTGAGTTCTCCCGGTACGAAGGGCAGACGTATCGAGTCATCGACCTGCTGAGGAGCGATCCTGCGAGCCTCCCGGACAAGGGCGAGATCACCGTTCGTGCGAATGTAGATGGGGGGCGCGTTGCCGGCGTGAGCGGGATCGACGCGGCGGTCGAGGCGCGATCAGTCGGTTCGGCGATCGAGGTCTCGCGCCTGCTCGTAGAGGTGGACGGGAAGGCGACGATCGAGGCGGGCGGGCTATTCGATCCGCAGAGGCGGATTGTCTCGGACGCTTTCGTCGTCATGGGTGTAGATGAGCTGCCGGTGGCCGCCCTCGCGATACTCGAGTCTGCGGGCTGGGAAGGCTCTCTCGACGGACACCTCTCCGCCGACCTCAGGGTTCGACAGCTCGCGATCGCCGATGACTTTGCTCTGATGCGACAGTCGGCGGAGGCCGACATCATGGTTCGAACACGGTCGCTGGTGAGCGACGGCGTCCGTGCTCGTGAGATCGAGCTGGGAGCTACCATGGCTGGGGATGCCATGACCCTGTCACACGCGCGCGTTCGCACGGACGCCCTGGCCCTCGACGCGCGCGGCAGTATCGATTTCGCGCACCGGCTTGTCTCGGATGCACGGCTCGTGCTCGATATCTCGAACCTCGCGGATCTGCCTGCTCATGTGCCGATCATGCCCGTATGGGTGCCCCCAATGGAGGGCAGGGCCACGGTCGAAGCGGTGATCCATGAGCTGCCGCTTCGAGACAACTCTGCGGAGACCCTTCAGGCGGCGCGCGCGGACATCTCTGTGCGTGCCCGTTCTCTGCACGTCGACGGCATCGAGGTTGGCGAGGTGGATGTGGATGCCGGCTTGCGGGAGGGAAGTATAGATGTCAGTCCGCTCGCTGTTCGTGGCGATGAGATCAGGATGGCCGCAACCGGAACCCTCTCTCCACGGTTGCGGGGCGTTGGAATTGAGGTGACCGATGCCTTCCTCACGGTTCGCGGACGGGATGCGCCGACCTTCGAGTTCTCCGAGCCGATGGTCGTTGATGTGTCGCCCCGCGCCGTGCTGGTGTCCGCGACGACCATCGACACGACCGCCGGCTCGTTCACCGTGGAAGGCAGGCTCGACGGCGATGGGGTACACTTCCTGACCACCGCCTCGGCCTACTCGATTGACGGAGCGCTTTCGATACTCGGCGTCGATGAACCGGCGAGCGGTTCGGTCTCATGGCGTCTGCGTGTCTCCGGTCGCCTGGGAGACCCTCGCGTGACGGCCCTGATACAGACGGTAGAGGCCTCCTATGGGGGACATCCATTCGAGCTCTCGGCCGACATCGAGTTCGTCGATCCGGAGGATATCTCCGTCTCCCTTTCCGGCACGGCCGAGTCGATCAGCCGCTTTCTCCCGGATGACCTGCAGGCCTACGTTCCGGCCCGGGACTTCCGGTTCGAGCTTTCGATTCATGAAGTCGACGGCGAGACGGTGGGCGAGCTGACCGCTGCCGTCTCACACCCGGATCCTGATCCCGGCGAGCACGGGTACCGTAGAGCCGACATCTCCGCACGATTCGCCGAAATGCCGAACGATCGCCTGGAGCTGATCGGAAAGATCGAACTGGACGGAGAATCGGCCCTGAAGTGGGATGGAAGCGTGACCGTTCCCGGCCTTGCCGCCCGGTCGCCCGAGCTCGCTCCGGAGAACGTGGAAGTCGATCTCGATCTCGATCTCGATCTGCCGGTGGGTTATCCGGCTGCATATCTGACTGAGCTGGCTCTGGCTACCGGGAGGGTGCGCGGAACCGGACGCATGCGGGGCCCGATGACGGACCCGACGCTTACCGGTTTCGTTTCCCTTCTGCAGGTGGAGCTCCGTCTGGTCGGGCCGGTGCCGGCAGTCTCGGCTGTCAATGCGCGTCTGGAGCTTGCCGACGACATGGTCACAATCGATTCGCTGCGCGGGGAGTTCGGTCGCGCCCCGTTCAGCGCGCACGGATCGGTTCGGCTTCCCGGACCGGAGTCTGAAGGCGAGCTCGACGTTCGGCTGACCGGCGACAATCTGCTGCTCTACTCGGATGCAGCAGTCCGCGCGCGCGCGGACGCCGCGATCCGCCTCGCGGGGTCTTTCAGGGCGCCCGAGGTCAGCGGCGAGCTCGCGGTCCGGGACGTCGAGTACCGCGAGCATATGCCGCTCGTCGATCTTTCGGCGCCGCCGGCCGTGGATCCCGGCAGACTGCAGCTTTTCAGCGTCGACGCGGATTTCGCGGAGGCTACGGCGCTCGATGTAGCCGTTCGGGCGGACCGGACTATCGTGATCCGGAACAACGTGCTCGACGCCACCTTCTCAATGGACGCCCGTCTTGAGGGGACGCTCGAGGTGCCCGTGCTCATTGGCAGTGTGTCCTCCGATTCGGCCCGGGTGAGGCTGCCGCTGACGACGGTCGATCTCACGCAGGTGATCGTAGAGTTTCCGGCGGATACTCCTTTTCAGCCCAGGATGGAGGCGTTTGGCAGGAGCCAGATTCGCGGCTACGAGGTGTTCGTTCACGCTTCGGGCACGCTCGGCCTGATCGAGCTCGACGTGAGCTCGAATCCCATGCTCCCACGCGACCAGGTGATCCTTCTCCTGACGACCGGGCAACCCGATCTCGCCGATATCGGGGCGGGGGAGCGTCTCGTGCGTACGCTCGGCGAGTTCGTCGGGCGCCAGCTCGTCGAGGTACTGTTCGGCGATACGGAGGCCGAGCGGGAAGTGCTCGATCGCTTCGACGTCGTAGTCGGACGTCAGCTCTCGGAGACCGGATCGGAGGTCCTCGAGATCGAGTTCCGTCTCGACCGGGACCGAAACTGGTTCGTCAGCTTCGAACGCGACCGCTACGATGACATCAACGTGGGAGTTCTATGGCGGCTTTCATTCGACTGAGATCTGAGGCGCGCATGCGCGCCGCCTTCATCCTTATGCTGATCATCACGGCGGTGCCGGGGCAAACGGCCGACGGGCCTGAGGTGGTCTTCGTGCAGACAGGCCCTTTCCGAACTCGAGAGTTGCGCCGGGAGGCGGAAGGGGAGTTCCGCCTGCTCGAGAGGGGGGAAGGCCGTGCCGCCGATGTGGCGGACGCGGTCTACCGGATTGACTCCTGGGTTCGCGGGCAGGGCTATCCTGACGTTACCGTTACCGCGCAGATGATAAGCCTGACGCCGCACGGCGAGCTCATCGTGGAGACGGCGGGCGAGTTTGCGAGCGTCAACGAGATCAGGATTACGGTGGATCCCGGCGAGCGCGTGTTTCTGGGGACGATTGCCTTTGACGGCGTGAGCCACTTCGCCGAGGAAGACCTGCGCGCCTATTTCCCTCGAGGCCGCCGGGTACCCTATGTCGAGCAGCGCATCCGCAGCGGAGTCGAACAGATCGCGCGACTCTATGAGCTTGACGGCTTCGTGCGCCGGGAGGTCGGTCCGCACGAGAGCGAGCGGGTGGAACGTGACGATCGCGTTCACGCGGACGTCACGATCTCCGTCCGTGAAGGCCCGCGCTTCGTGATACGTGAGGTACGGGTGGACAGCGAGGACCTTGGTCCTGAAGACGTCGAACGCCTCAAGGACGCCCTCGATCTGGTTGGCGAGCCGTACTACCCTCGTCAGGCAGTGAGCGGGGCGCTGGTACTGCGGCGCATGCTTGGACGCGACGGATACGATGCGGCCGTTTCGCACGACGTCTCACTCGATGAGGAGGGGAATGCGACGGTCGTCTATCACATCGATCCGGGGCTGGTTCATCTGATCGACGGTATCGTCGTACGGAGCCTGGAGGATCGCGGGCTGCGCACGAGGGACCAGTTCATCCGATCTTTGCTGCGGCTTGATGAGGGCGATATCGTCGATTTCGCCGAGCTCGACCGCTTTCGATCCGAGCTCTACAGCCTGGGGCTCTACGCGTTCGTAGACGTTGGGCTCAAGCCTGTCGAACCGCCGCGTGATCCCCAGCCGGGCACAGTCTACGTCGAGGTCGAAGAGCGTGACAGTCGCCACCTTGACATCGAGGCCGGATGGGGAGCCTACGAGTTGCTTCGTGGTTCGGTCTCCTATACCGATCGCAACGTGTTCGGATTGGGGCGTCGGTTTGCCACCACCGTGCACGGGAGCTTCCGGACCTTCGGTGCCGAACTCTCGGTCTCAGACCGTATCATCTTCGGTCCCGCGAGCACCGTAACGCTTTCCGGGCGTTACTCCTACCGTGACGGGGTCGCTCTCGACGAGACCGCCGCGGGTGTCGACCTTTCGATCTCGTACGCCTTCACCCGGGAGTGGAATCTCGCCGCCGGGTACTCGTTCGAGTGGAGCCGCGCCTACAACCTCGATGTCGAGACGGAGGGAGCCGACGAGTCGACCGTGCTGAAGAGCCGCGTCGGCCTGGCCGCTGAGTACGACACGAGAGACAGTGTGCTCAATCCGACGGCAGGGGGCCGCCTGTCGGTCTCGCCGGCCGTGTCGTTTCCGCTCGCCTCAGAGATCAGAACCGTCGTCGAGCTCGATACCGCAGGTCAGTATCACATAGGCCTCGCGCCCAACACCGTCCTGAGCCTCTCCGGCAAGTACCGGGTACGGTATCTGCCGGCTACCGAGGCAATGCTCGCGATCCAGGACCGTCTCTTCCTTGGCGGACCGGCGAGCGTCCGCTCCTTCGGGAGCGACGAGCTCGGGCTCCCGTCCCGCAGGGGTGTGCCTCGCGGCGGGCTGAGCTCCCTTCAGGGCACCGCGGAGCTCCGGTTCAGAGTGCAGGAGCGACTCAGCCCGGCACTGTTCTACGACATCGGGTTCCTGAGCGCCGACTCGTTCAGCCTCCAGGGCGACTGGGGTTACGGCCTGGGGGCGGGAGTGCGGTATAACCTTCCGGTGGGCCCGCTGCGGCTTGACGTCGCCTACAACCCGGCCGATCGATACGCGGCCGACCGCAGTTGGGCGGTTCACTTCGCAGTGGGATTGAGTTACTAGGGACCGACGCTCACTCCAGCGGTCCGGGGTCGGTGTCTGAACGTTCGCGCCGGCGGCCCGGTTTGTCCTCTATTCTCACTGCCGTCGCCTGCAGGCCTTTGTCTCCCATTTCAGTCTGGTACCAGACGGCGGTGCCCTCCGTTACCCGGCCGAAATCACCGCCTATGACCGCGTTCCTGTGGAAGTAGATCTCCTGTTCGCTCTCGTCCATGATGAAGCCGTAGCCTTCGTCGCGCAAGATCCGTCGCACGACACCGACATTGGGAGCCTGTGCCGGCTCTTTCACCTCACCGCGCTGGCGCTCGTGCAGCTCCTTGAGCTGACGCTCCGCGGCGTTGAACGCGTCCTTGATGACCGTCGAGAGCTCTTCGTGCATGTCTCCCTTTCCCGCTTCGCGGCGAACGACGATCTCGTTCTCCCGCGGAACCGTGACATCTACGCGCACCCGCCACTGCCGTCCAGAGTCAAGGTGCTCCTGCGGCTTCTCGATCGCCACGTGACAGCTCGTGATCCGATCGTGAAACCGTTCGAGTCGCGCGGCCTCGTCCCGGATGAGGGAATCGAGCGGATCCGTGCGTTCGACGTTCCGAAATGTGATCTCGATTGGTACTTCCATACTGCCTCTACCGGTAGGATAGAGCTTTCGAGCGAATTCCGGTATACACCGTATGGATTAGGCGTGCGGGGGGCCTTCGGGTTTCCTGCTCCGTCGGAGCAGGCGAGTCTCACGCCATCCCGGCCTCCGGTTCCCGACCGGCAGTCGGCGAGGGCGCTGCCTTTCGTGTGAAGCCATCTGGAACTCATCGCGGTAGATCTCGAGTACTGCGGCCGCGAGGGCGAGGGCCAGCGGCCCCAGAACCAGGCCTGACAGTCCGAAGGTCGCAAGCCCGCCGACGACTGCGAGGAAGATATAGAACGGAGAAAGTCGGGACTCGCCTCGCATGAAGAAGGGGCGCAGGTAGTTGTCGATTCCGCCCACGACCACCGCCGACCAGACCGCGAGGACCGCGCTCTGCCAGTAGAGCCCGCTGAACAGCAGGGAGAGGACCGCAGGGATCGTCACGAGGCCCGTGCCGACGACCGGCACAAGCGACGCAACGCTGATGACCGGCGCCCAGACGAGTCCCGGCAGCCCCACGATCCAGAACCCTATTCCTCCGAGCGCCCCTTCGACAACCGCCGTCACCAGTGTGCCGAAGACCACCGCGTGGGTCATGTCCCGGATCTTACGGTACACCCGGTCGACCTGTTCCCGGCGCAGCGGCAGCAGCTCCTTGAGCCGCTCTCCCATCTGCGTTCCATCGCGAACGAGGTAGAAGAGGAGGAAGAGCATGATGAAGAATTTCGCGACGACATCCGCCAGGTTGCCGAAGGCGGTGACTCCGCTGTCAACGAGGTACCGAACCGCAGAGTCCGCCAGGCTCGCAAGTTGGTCCCGGATACCGACGTCGGCGATATCCGAGTCGGGAAGCGTCTGTTCAACGAGCTCCTGCAGGCGGTCGAATACGAGCGCGTCGAGCACCCCGTCCGCCGCCTCGTCCTCGAGGAGTTCCGAAGCCTCCTGGAGCAGCGACGCCCCCTGGGTGACGAGCAGGAAGAGGAATGCAAAGACCGGCAGGACGACGATCAGAAAGGTGCCGCCCACGACGGCACCGGAGGCGAGATTGCGGCCGAGGCCTGCTCGCTCCCGCAGCGCCCGCGCGGATGGCCCGGCGAGGAGCGCAAGGAGTACGGCGAAGATAATCGCGACGATGAACTGCCGGAGGATCACCACGATCAGGACGAGCACGAGGATGAGCAGGATGAGGACGAATGGCCGCGTATGACCGCTTGTCGGCCTGCGAGGATCGCTCTTTCGTCGGCTGGCGCTCGGCGTCACGATGGTTTGATCGTATCAGACCGTCCACCGTTCGACAAAGGCAGACGCCCGCGACCGGACATCGCGCCGTACGCCCGAACCGCTGTCGCAGCGATCCGAGCGGTAAGCCGGTACCGACGTCGGTTCAGCAGCGCGTCGTCTGATCCGCAGTACCAGTGGTTGACGCCCGTGAGCCTGAACCGTACGTAGCCGTTTTCCGCAAACCAGGAACGGACCGTCCGGTCGCGCCCGAACGAGTTGTCCTCGATGATGACGACCCGCGGCTTCCACCTCGTGATCGGGAATCCCTGCAGGACCGACGGCTCGTTCCCCTCAACGTCTATGGAAACGAGCTCGATTCGGTCGACCCCCGCGGTCAGCCCGGACTCCTCGAGTATCGTGTCGAGCGTCTTCGTGACGACATCGATCTCTTCGAGGCACGGATGCTCATCAATGCGGGAGTGAACCCGGTTCTCGTTATCGAGCGTGGAGAGGGTCTCGCCGCCGCGGGCCACGAGGAAGCGCGCTCGTCCGTTGGTCCGGTCGGCGGCGGCCTCCACAACGGTGCACCGCCTGTGCTCGCGAATCCGGCGGACGAGGCAGGGGACAGGCTCTACCACGACGCACCGGTACCCGAGCTCCTCGAAGAGCAAGGTGTTGCTCCCGGTGATCCCGTCGTTGCCGCCGACTTCCACGTATACCCCGTCGGCGTGCGGGCCGCTCGCGTCCGAGGCGAGCAGCCGATGGAGCTTCACGTCTTCGCCGAACTGGGCGTAGCTTCTCACACGGGTCATACTATGTCGGGCGGCGCAGAGGATCAACTATGACCCGGAGCTCGCGAGGTCCCGGACGTCGCCGCGCAGGACGTCGTCGCGAGGTGGACGAGAAGGTCCGGCTCGTTTAGTATTGGAAGAGCGAACGCTTCGCGCGGAGGGAGGCGTATGCCAGACGTTCGGAAACAGGTGAGCACCGGCATCAGCGGGCTCGATGAGATCCTCAACGGCGGTCTTCCGGCCGGCAGGATCCACCTCGTCCATGGAGACGCCGGAACGGGCAAGACGACGCTGGGCTTCCAGTTCCTCAGGGCCGCGGCCGCCTCGGGCAGACGTGCGCTGTGTATCACACTGCTCCAGACGCTCGATGAGCTCGAACAGATCAGCGCGTCGCACGGGTGGGACCTCGCGGGCGTGGATCTCGTCGAGCTTCCCGCGGAGGTGCGTTCCGCCGCGCTCACCGAGCAGACCGTCTTCAGCCCCGCGAACGTGGAGCTCTCGGAGGTCTCTGAGGCGATCGAGGCCGCGATTCGGCGCTACAATCCCGATTGCCTGTTCATCGACTCCCTGAGCGAGCTGTACCTGCTCGTCGATACCGGGTACCAGCTGCGGCGGCAGCTGCTGCGGTTGAAACAGGAGCTCGACGGGATGGACTGTACGACGATCCTTTCGGCAGGGCCTGCCGGCGACGTGGACACCTCGGCGCTCGAGACGCTGGTCCACGGGGTAATCGGCCTCGATATCGCAGCGCCTGACTTCGGAAGACCGCATCGGCGGGTCATCGTATCAAAGATGCGCGCCATGGAGTTTCGAGCCGGTTACCACGACGCGATCATCGTGACCGGTGGTCTGCAGGTATTCCCACGCGTGATGGCACGCGGTGTTCCCGCATCGCGGCCGGCCGTAACGGTCCAGAGCGGGACACCTGAACTCGATGCGCTGCTCGGCGGTGGGATGGACATGGGTACTACCTGCGTCATCTCCGGCACCAGCGGCGCCGGTAAGAGCAGTCTGGCCTCCCTCTACCTCTGCGCCGCGGCTTCGCAGGGCGTGAAGTCTTCGATTCTCTGCTTCGACGAACGGCGAGAGACGGTTCTGCGGCGCGCCGAGGGGCTCGGCTTGCCGCTTGTCTCGCGGGTGGAAGGCGGAACTGTCGCGATCGAGCAGATCAGCGCGGGGGATATTTCGCCCGGGCAGTTCGCGGACAGGATACGTCGCAGCGTGGAGTCCGACGGAGTGCGAGTCGTGGTGATCGACAGCGTCAGCGGATTCCTGCAGGCGATGCCGGGTGAACGCACGCTGGTGACGCAGCTCCACGAGCTGCTCGGCTATCTGTGCGACTCGGGCGTGCTCACGCTCATGGTCGTCGCAACCCACGGACTGTTCGGCGAATCCGACCCGGGTGTCGACCTGAGCTACATCGCGGACACCGTCATTCTGTTGCGCCATTTCGAGGCGCTCGGCGAGGTGAGGCGGTGCATCGCCGTCCTGAAGAAACGGTACGGAGACCATGAGCGCACGATCCGCGAGGTCAGTCTCGGAGCCGACGGCATCTGCGTGGGTGCGCCGCTCACGTCCTTCGAAGGGCTGCTCTCCGGCCGGCCTCGTTACCTGGGTGAGGAAGGGCGGCTCTTCTCGCTCGGCCGATCCGTGACGGAGGGGGGCGCCTAGATGGACGACCTTTCGGTCGCGATCGTCGCGCCGACCGGCCGGGACGCGGAGCTGATGGGCCGGCTGATGCGTTCCGAGCGATTGGCGTGCCGGACCGTGGACTCGATCTCTGCGCTCATGGGGCAGCTCTGCGACGGGTACGGGGCAAGCGTGGTCGTCATCGCTGAGGAGGCTATGGGCTCGCGCGAGACCCGGGATTTTGTGGACCTCCTCGATTTGCAGCCAAGGTGGTCGGATCTGCCCGTTCTCCTGCTTGCTTCCGGCCGGGACTCGGGACCGCCGCTCACCGACCTCGTCAGCCGACGCGCCGTGGAGGTGCTCTTCCGTCCCCTTCGGCCGGAGACGCTTGCCGCCGCGGTGAGAGCGGCGGTGGAGAATCGGCGCAGGCAGTACGAGATCAGGGACCTCCTTCGGGAGTCGGAACGCCTGAACATCCGCCTGGACCACCGGACACGCCAGCTGCGGCGCCTTTCGCTGCAGCTCTCCGATGCCGAGGAGCGCGAACGACGACGCCTGGCCACGTACGTGCACGACGATCTTCAGCAAATACTCGCCGGCACGGCGTTCCATCTGGATGTCGCGTCGCGCAGGATCGATGATCGCGCGTCGTTGCGCGATTCGCTTTCCCGCGTTCGCGGACTGCTCGATGAGGCGATCGCGGGGACCCGAAACCTGTCGCAGGAGTTGAGCCCTACCTCCCTGCGCCGCAGCGGGCTTGTCGCGGCGTTGAAGTGGCTGGCCGAGCACGTCCGATCACTCCACGGTCTGCGTGTCGACTTGAACGCATCAAGCGTCGGTGAGCCTGCAGATGGGGCGAGCGCGACCTTCCTCTTCCGGGCGACGCAGGAGCTCCTGCTGAACGTCGTGAAGCACGCCGGGGCAGACCGCGCCGAGGTATCGCTGCGCGGCGAAGGCGAGCACATCGAGCTCGTCGTACGGGACCATGGGAGGGGGTTCCCGTCCGGGTACGATCCCGACACGGACGAAGACGGCACGTTCGGTCTCTTCGGAGTCAGGGAACGCGCGGAGCTGTTCGGAGGCTCGATGGAGATCGAGAGCGAGCCCGGTATCGGCTCGGCGATCCGTCTGCGCCTGCCGCGTCCGGCCCGCTGCACGGATCCGGTGGTTGAGGCCGGTGAAGACCGGCGACGGGGTGCCCAAGCGAGCGGCGAGGCAGCCGGCACGGCGCCGTCCCCGGTTCGCGTGGTGCTCGTGGACGATCATGCGGTGGTTCGAAGCGGCCTGAAGATGGTCCTCGTCGAGCACCCGCAGATCGACGTGGTGGGCGAGTTCAGTGACGGGCGCCAGGCGGTGGAGGCGGCGGCGAGCGTCCATCCGGATCTCATGCTCATGGATGTCGCGATGCCGGAGATGGACGGCGTGGAGGCCACGCGTCTGATCAAGCACGATCATCCGGAGATCCGCGTCATTGGTCTGTCGATGTTCGACGACCGGGAGACTGCCGACCTGATGATCGAGGCAGGCGCGGAGATCTACCTCTCTAAGTCCGGGCCGAGCGAGCGGCTCGTCGAGGCGATTCTCACCGGGGCGCGTCAGGGCGAGACGCGCTCAGGCGCTCCCGCGTGAAGCGTTCTGGGCCGTCCCATCGCCGCGAAGACAAGCTTCGTTCCCAGGTAGAGGTCGTCGGTTCCATGACTCGAAGAGGCGCGCTCGTCGGTGCGGACCATCGTGACCTCCACATGGTCGGCACCGGCGTCGAGGGCGCGGCTGCCGGCGATCGGCGTCACGATGCGGCGGGCGAGTTCCACCGCATCCTCCAGTTCCTCGCAGTCTCGCGTGGAATCCGTGAGGTGAACCCGGTACCTCGCCTCCCCGTCGACCTCGAGCGGCTGGATCAGCACGGGTATACGCTCGACGACCATGCCGGCGACCGCCCCCACGGCGTTCGCTACACCGGCGTGTTCTGAGATCGCGCAGCTCGTGTTCAGCAGCTCTGACGCCAACGGGAGGTACGCCTGGACCGGTGCTCCGATCGCGGTGATTGGTCGGCTCAGGCTGAAGGACAGTCCGAACTCCTGTGAAGCCGATCGTCCGACGATCCGGTCGATCATCCGTTGGGCGAGTCCCGGGGTTTTGCTCGGGTGCGGCGCGGGATCGTGCGGCACGTCGACTGCGCAGAGAATGAGGTTTTCGGCGATTCGCCGTGAGCACTCGTGAACCACGAGCTCGGCGAACTCGCGCTCCGTCATCGATGTGTCTCGCGTGAGCAGCTCGGCCGCCATCCGCGACGCCTCAGTGGTCCACCGGTTGAAGAGGCCGAGGACGTGCAGTGCATCAGTCGGTGTGAAGGCCGACTCTGTGATGATTCCCCTTGCCGTGAGCGAGGCGATCTGGGTCGACAGGTTGTAGGTCAGGACCGGGTGCCGGGAAAGCTCGTCGAGCGTGCGCGGGCCCTCCTGCAGGAGATCAACGAGCAGGGCGTCCCGGTCGCTGAGTGCGTGGGTTACGCGGGCGCGCAGAGTCACGAACCGTGCGGCATACCCGTCTCGGGGCGGGCCGTTCAGCTGGGCCTGAAGCGCTGCGACTACCCCATCGTGTGAGTGCGCGAGCGCGCAGAGTGGGATGGCGCGAGTCGGTCCGATCTCAACCGGAACGTGACGATCGTCGGCGTGTCGCGGGCGAACCCGGCTGTCTCCTCCAAGGCCTATGGTTCGCAGGTCGATCGCTTCGACCATCGTCTGCCATGAGCCGACGTGGGCGCCGAACGGGTTGAGCTTCGGCAGCCCCTTTTCGAGGAGGGCGATATCCGTCGTCGTCCCACCCACATCAACGACCCACATATCGTTATTTCCCAGAAGATACCGGGCCCCCACCGCGCTCGCCGCCGGCCCGGAGAGGATCGTCTCCACCGGTCGCGTGATCGCCCAGCTCGACTGGACGAGAGACCCATCGCCCCGGACGATCATCAACGGCGCGCGGATACTGTGCTGGTCGAGAACGTGCTGCAGCGTCTGAATCAGGTCCTGAAGCAGTGGGATCAGCCGCGCATTGAGGACGGCGGTCATCGCACGCCTGATCGAGTCGAGCCTGCTCGTCAGCTCGTGCCCGCACGTGACCGGCAGCGCTCCCGAAGCGCGCTCGGCGGTCTGTTCAGCCACGATCGCGCGAGCTCTGATCTCGTGCTGCGGGTTCCTCACGCCGAAGTATCCGGAGATCGCGATCGAGTCGACGCTCTGCGAAAACTGCTCAACCGCCTCCCGGAGGGCGCTTTCGTCTAGTGGGTGCCTCTCCTGTCCCGCTTCGTCATGACCGCCGGCAACGAACGCGTAGTGCTGCGTCGCGAGCCCGGCGTGCAGTCTATACGCGTCCATGAGCCGCTGGTCGTAGCCGATCATGATGAGGCCGACCTCGTTGCCGCGCCCCTCGACGATCGAGTTGGTCGCGAGCGTCGTAGAGAGGCCGACGAGCTGAACTCGCCGGCTCAGATCGCTGCTCGTCACGACCGCCTCGATCGCCTCCCGTATACCCACGGAGAGGTCGTGGTACGTGGTGAGCGCCTTCGCCGAGGCGACGACGCGTTCGTGCTCGTGGTCGACGAGCACCGCGTCGGTGAAGGTGCCCCCCGTATCCACCCCGAGCGACAGGGGATAGTCGCGCCCGCTCATACCCGGCGCCCTTCGGCGTCTCGAGTCCGTGTCTTTGATTGCATGAGCGTAGAAAAGGGCGAATGCGAGCGAATGTCAAGGCATCGCCGTACGGTCGCGTCGGGTAGCGCGGCGCAATCTTGCACGGCGGTCCTGCACGGGGTAGGATCTGTCTTGCGGCGCAGCAACGCAGAGTCGCTGGAGACCAATGAGGGATTGTCCGACGAGAATGCCGGAGCTCACAGCCGGCAGTAGAGAGCGCCATCTTCAACCTCACCGATGCCTTCTTCGTGTCCCGGTTCGAAACCGACGCACTCGCGGCGACGGATGCGACGCTGCCGCTCGCGAAGCAGTACATGTCCGTATCGTCTTGAGGCGGGAGTAGTATGGCGCAGAGACGCATGGGCCCGCATCGTCTGAACCACATCGAGTTGCGGTACGCCGTGGGCGTGTGGATTGCCATCGCGAGATTCCGCTGTACGAGGCCACCGACGACAACCTTGTGGCCCTCCTCTACCAGCCGATCCTCTACGACTGTGAGGTCCTGACTCTCAACGAGTTCGGCAGTTTCGCACTGTCGGAGACTCCAGGGGTCCATAACTCGATCTCCTGGGGCAACCGTATCCCGCGGTTTGTCACGTGGGCCGACTTCACGACACTCACAGGTCGCCGCTTCGTTGTGCTGAACGCCCACATCGATGGCCGCTACGGCCGCGCCGAGTCGCTCGAGCTGATCAGACGAAAGCTCGGGCAGTTCGGAGTTCCCGTGATACTCGTCGGTGATTTCAACATGTATGGACTGAACCCTCGTGTCAGGCGTCTCGATCTCCTTGATGCGTCATCAGGCAGACCAGGAGGGACCTTCAACGGCTTTGGACCGGTAGGCCTCTGGCGCGTTGATCTGGTGCTGGTCAGCCGCGAGATAGAGGTACGCCGGAGCGGGACCATTCGGTACCGGGAGCGAGGGCTCATCCCCTCGGATCATTACCCGGTGTACGCAGACATCGTCCTGCCGCCCGGCAATGGGTACGAACGCCTCGGCCGCTGATACGGCGGGGGCCTTCAGTCGTGACGCACAGAATCGAGACCGGCTATCGTCCGCGGAGCGATCCCTGCATACGGATGATGTCCGAGCTCTGTTGCTCGTCGATCAGACCGCTCTGTTTCGCTTCTTCAAGCGCCGACATCCACTGTCGGTTTGTTCGGTCCCGCGCGCGGGTCTTGCCTGTCATCCATCCAACGATTCCGCCCGCGATGAGCGCAAGGAAGCTTCCCCATACAAACATACCTGCAATATGGGCGACCGACGGGCCGACGTCGATACCACGAATGGGTGATATCCGGTGCGAGGAACCGCAAGGAACCCTCGGTTGTAGTCCATACGGTGTATACGCAGGACTACAGGCTCTCCCTATGCTGAGACGAGGAGGCTCCATGACACGCGAACTGAAAAGGCAGGACGTTCGGCCTGACGTCCGGGCGGACGAGGCCATGCGCCCCTCGTCGGAGGAGGGCGATGCTCATGCACTCGTCGGACAGACCCGCGCTGAGCGCGCGCTCTCCTTCGGTCTGAGCGTAGACGGCCACGGGTTCAATGTATTCGTCTCCGGACCGGCCGGCATAGGCAAGCTCGAGCAGGTCGAGTCGTACGTCCGGGAAGCGGCGCGAGCGCGAGAGGTGCCGCAGGACACGCTCTTCGTCCACAACCATGAGGAAGCCTACCGCCCTCGTCTGATCGTACTCCCGGCTGGAAGGGGCCGGGACTTCTCGCGTGAGATCGACGATCTGCGCCGATTCCTGTCGGAGGAGCTACCCAGAGTCTTTGAGTCCGACGAGTACTCCCAGCGGAGTAACGAAGCGGTCCAGCAGTTCAAGCGGCAGGGGGAAGATGCCGGCGAGAAGATCCAGGCGAAGGCGAGGGAGCGTGGGTTCACCATGCAGCAGACACTGATGGGTATGGCGCTCGTTCCGCTTCGTGACGGGAAGCCCATGAGCAACGAGGAGATCGAGGCGCTCTCAGAGGAGGAACAGGCTGAGATCCAGGAGCGGAAGGAGCAGCTCGAGCAGGAAATCGTTGCGACGCAGAAACAGTATCGCAAGATCAACCGGAAGGCGCAAAACAAACTCGCCGACCTCGACCGCCAGGTCGTTGCGCGCCACATCGAAGGGCCGCTCAGTGACCTGCACGAGGAATACGGCGACTATGACGGTGTGAATGAGTATCTCGACGGACTGAAGGAGGACGTGCAGAACAACGTCGAGACGCTCAAGGGCCGCAACGCCGACGGGCAGAACGTCCCCCCGCAGCTGCAGCAGCAGATGCGGGCGCAACAGGAAGCGTTTTTCTCCCGGTTCTCCGTCAACGTCGCGGTTGACAATGCGGGATGCGACGGCGCGCCCGTTATCGTGGAGCGCAACCCCACCTACTCCAACCTCGTGGGGACCGTCGAGAAAGAGATGCAGATGGGCGCGCTGACCACCGATTTCACGATGGTGAAGGCCGGGGCGATTCTGCGGGCGAACGGGGGGTTTCTCGTGCTTCCGCTTCGTGACCTGTTGCGTAATCCCTATGGATGGGAGGCCCTGAAGCGATCGATCGACGCCGGACAGTTGCAGATCGAAGAGCTTCAGGAGCAACTCGGACTCATGTCGATCAAGTCTCTCAAGCCCCAGGCCGTGCCGCTTCACACCAAAGTCGTGCTCGTGGGTGATCCGTTTCTGGTGCAGCTCCTGCAGACCTATGATCCAGGGTTCAGCACACTGTTCAAGGTACGTGCCGACCTGGACACCCGTATGGACGATTCACGGGAACACCGGATGGCCCTTGTGGGCTCCCTCGTGCGCTTCGCCGCGGAGGAGCATATTGGTGAGCTGTCGGACGAAGCACTGTCTGTTCTGATCACGCACGCCGTCCGTGAGGCCGGACGTCATGAGCGGCTCAGCATCCGCATGCAGACGCTTCAGGACGTGGTCCGAGAAGCCGGCTTCTGGGCGCGGTCGGACGGGAGCGAGCGAATCGAGGCCGAACACGTGGAGCGGGCTCTGGATGAACGGATCTACCGGTCGGCCCTGATCAGGGACAGGATCCTCGAGCTCATTGAAGACGGCACGATCCTGATCGATACCCGTGAGAAACGCGCCGGACAGGCGAACGGCCTCTCGGTGCTGCCGCAGGGTGAGATCAGCTTTGGTCGTCCCATGCGCATCACGGCGTCGGTCGGTCCCGGCAAGGAGGGGGTCGTCGATATCGAACGACAGACCGAGCTCGGCGGGCCTATCCATAACAAGGGGGTGATGATCATCACCGGCTACCTGTCGCGTCTGGCATCCGGACGTCCGCTGGGGATCAGCGCGCGGCTCGTCTTTGAACAGAGTTACGCGCAGGTGGAGGGCGACAGCGCCTCGCTTGCCGAGTTGCTTGCGCTCATCTCAGCCGTCGCGGATGCTCCGCTGCGGCAGGATATCGCGATCACCGGGTCGGTGAACCAGCACGGCGATGCGCAGGCCATAGGCGGAGTGAACGAGAAGGTGGAAGGGTTCTACGATGTGTGCCGCATAGCCGAACTGTCCGGGACTCAGGGTGTCGTCATCCCGGCGAGCAATGTCCGGAACCTGATGCTGCGCCAGGACGTCGCCGCCGCCGTCGACGATGGTCGGTTCCACGTATGGAGTGTGGAGACGGTCGCAGACGCCGTGGAGCTGCTCGCCGAGCGCGACATGGAAACCGTCACGAGGGATGTCGTGGGGCGCGTGGACGAGCTCAACGAGGCGATCCGCGGGCTCGGTTCTGAGCGCGCCGAGACATGAGACCGGTTTCGGTCGCCGTGTTACACTCCGGGAATGACCATCGAGCCATGGGCGCTCGCGCATCCGAAGCAGCGCGTCTGCACCTCCGCGGAGTTCATGTACGACGAGATGGCGTCGCAGTCGGATCGCTCGTTACCGGTCGTGTACCGGGACTTCGACCTGAGGCGTCGTGAAGACTGGCACGATGAGGGGTGTATCCTGGACTTCCTCTGCTGTGTGGGCGCCGACGAGGCACGGATCCTGGACTTCGGTCCCGGGGACGGGTGGCCGTCGCTCAGGATTGCTCCTTTTTTCGGCGAGGTCATTGGCGCAGATACGTCGCAGCGTCGGATTGAGGAGTGCCGGTCGAACGCGCGGCGACTTGCCGTTCCGAATGCCCGGTTCATTCGTGTTGAAGAGGGCCCCGACCTGCCGTTCGAGGACGCCTCGTTCGACGGGATCACCGCGGCCTCTTCGATCGAGCAGAGTGCCGACCCGGCCGCAACGCTCGCGGAGCTCTATCGCGTGCTCCGTCCCGGCGGCACGATGCGCCTCGCCTACGAGAGCCTCCGACGGTACGCCGGAGCGCGGGAGAGGGTTGCCTCGGTCGCGGCGTGGGCCGGCGGCTCGGCACTCGAGGTCTACGAGCGCGACATCGCTGGCGAGTCGGCGCTCATGATCCGGGT
>SKQU01000149.1 GCA_007118855.1 Spirochaetaceae bacterium | reverse complement strand
CGAACTACTTCGGCGAGATCCTCCTGTGGACCGGCGTCGCGATCATCGCGGTCCCCGTGCTCCGCGGATGGCAGTGGGTCACGCTCGTCTCGCCGGTCTTCGTGGCGCTCCTCCTGACGCGCGTGAGCGGGATCCCTCTGCTCGAGAAACGCAGCGACGAGAAGTGGGGCGGGCAGCCCGACTACGAGGCGTACAAGAGCAGAACGTCGGTCCTCATCCCCTTCCCCCCTGGTCGCAAGCCGGAACGCCCGCGGTAGCGGCCTTCCGGGCACCTGCGTAGACGATGGCCGGGTCCGCGAGAATCCCCTGCCATGGCCACCTGCTGCGCCGGATTCTTTCGAGCTCTCCGGGAATCAGCGTCGCTGCTTCGAGTTCTTCCAGAAGGGAGAGTCTCGAGTACCCGCCTCCTTCGAGCAGCGCGAGAGCGAGGTTGCGGTCGGTCGTGGCCATCAAGACGTTCTGGACCCGTGGCACCGGCAAGTGGTGCACCCGGTCGGCCAGGCGGGCCTGGAGCGCTCGTATCGTTGGTGAGCTGGTTCTGCCCATGTTCGCCCCCTCTACCGGCGCATGGCGGGGTGCTCCGCGAGCTCCTGTATGGGCTGCCTGTACCGCGGCACGAGATCACTCCTCAGAAACACCTCGAGTCCGGGGCGATCTCTATACGCTCTCGCGTGTGGCGCGTTCCGGCCTGCACATCATCCCGGTGATCCTCCGCCCAATAACCCGTGCCGAGAAGAGCCAGGACCCGAAGCGACTGTTGCCGGACCTCTTGACCCCACACAGCGCTCAAATGCGGCGACCAGACGCGCTCAGGCGACTCGTTCAACCGCTGGTAGTTGAAAAAGGGCTTCGGGTGCGAGGTCAGCGCCGTTTGGCCACACGACTGTTCTGGAAACCGGATCAACAACGATCCGAGAGAACATCTCCTTATCCTTGAGCGGCTCAAAGACGGGTCCTGTAAGGAGCGGCTCGATATTGACGGCCTTGGTTGTTCCGTCGTCGAAGTCGATCTCGAGAATGTAGTCGCGGACGTACCGAACGCCGTTGACATGTAGAATTCTGTCTTCCATAGAGCTACTCCAGCGGGGGGACTTCCCGCAACGCTTCGTGACTTCTTGCCCTTTCCCAGTTGTCCTGTAACTGGTTCCTGTAGATACCGGCCCATTCTTCGACGAGCCGTTCGGCCCTCGGTGGAAACGCTCCGCGAAGTCGTTCCCCAGTGCCAATCACAAACTCAGCATCGAACTGACCGTAGATCGCGTGGAAATGCGGCGGACTGTGGTCGGAGAAGTACATGTAGATGCAGATGCCCAGGAACTGGCTGATTCGCGGCACTACGCAGAGCATACGACAGGATTCCAACCTCTGACAAGACGCCGGTATTCCACAAAAAAGCGACATTGCCGAAGACGGGACTCGAACCCGTACGGGGTTTCCCCCAGGGGATTTTAAGTCCCCTGCGTCTACCAGTTCCGCCACTCCGGCTTTGTTTCAGTATGCGCCGCAGGCGCCCGCCGATCAATCCCTCGCGGCGGGTATTGAGCGCCCCCCTCGCGGCGGGCTTGCGTTCTGCGGCAAGTCGTATTATTTTGTAGACAGGCATGATCAGCATCAACCTGAACGCGATGGAGGAGTGGGAACGCGTCCGTCGCGATACCGAGCCGCACACCCCTGACGTCGACCGGAACCCCGGTACGGAGGATGCAGACCGGCCGGAGATAGACGACGGGTCGCACGGGCTGAAGGTGACGCCTGACAGGAAGAGAAGGCGTCGTGCGGGAGAAGAGCAGGAAGAGAAAGCCGACGCGGGAGACGAGGAAGAGAACGAGGCGTTCGAGGTCGACATCGGCGAGGGCGATCCGGAGATCGCGCCCCCCGCAAGACCGCGCGCGCCGGTCGAGCCGTACCGGGGGCAGAACGTCGACCTCGAGGCGTGACCGGTCGCGGCGCGAGCCGTGGCATTGACGTCGCAGCGCGAGGAGCACCGCCCTACCCCTGCCGGTAGACCGCCTCCTGCAGTCCCCGCAGGTAGCCTATCGCGAAGAGCCTGCCGTACATGGAGTAGCTCGCGTGACTGTTGTCGTCGCCCACGACCGTGGGAACGTGGTCGGGACGGCACACCCCTTCGTAGCCGACGTCGCGGTACGCCTCCATGCAGGCGAGCATGTCGGTCTGCCCCTCGTCGTGAAACGTCTCCACGAACTTCTCGGGCGTGCCGCGAACGTCGCGGAAGTGCACGAAGAAGATCCTGTTCTGCTTGCCGAAGTGCCGGATGGCCCCCGGTAGATCGTCGGTCATCAGCGTGAAATTCCCCTGGCACAGCGCGATGCCGTTGACCTCGCTCGGGTAGAGGTCGAGGAGGCGCTGGTAGTTGTCAACCGACCTCATGATCCGGGCGAGGCCGCGGATAGGAGAGAGCGGCGGGTCGTCGGGATGCATCGCGAGCTTCACGCCCGCGGCCTGCGCCTCCGGGACGACGGCCTTCAGGAAGTACTCGAGCGCCTTCCACAGCTGGTCGTCGCTCACCTCGCCGTACTCGGTGGGCGGGGCGTTCTTCATGAGCGAGAGGTCGAAGGCCGTCGCGAGCGCGCCGCCCCGGGCCTCCGCGGTCGTTGAGGTTCGAACCCAGTTGAACACCGACATCCACTCGTAGCACCACACCGGAATCCCGAGGCGTCCGAGATTGCGCACGAGCTCGATCGCCGTCTCGATCTCCTCGTCACGACCGGGCAGCCCGAGCTTCGCGCGGGTGAGCGGCGGGCGGTTCTCCAGGACGGAGAAGGTGAACCCGGCCTCCTCGTAGGCGGACTTCACGCGCAGGAGCTGCATGAAGCTCCAGGGCCGCTCTTCAGGGTCCGAGGCCGACGGGTCGCCGCTCATCGCGCCGACGACATGGTTGACGCCTGCCTGCCGGGCGAGCTGCCACAGCGGCGAGGGAAGAGGAGGAAGCGCTTCAGCGATCTGCATCATCGGCGCAGTATGCCACGAAACCGAATTGCTGTAGAATCACTGCCCGTGAGCACGAACGAACCGAAGCCGGCCGATCGAGCGAGGCTGATCCTGAAGCTCCTCAAGGTGCATCACGATCACCGGACGAAACACGAACGGCTTCGCCGGGGACTCGCCGCGGAAGCCGCGAAGCAGGCCGCACAGATGGCCGCGGCGGGTTCGGGTGACGCCGCCGTGCAGACCTCGGGCGGCGAGAGCGAATGGCCGGCGCTTGAATCGGCCGCCGCCGTCGCGCGGACACTCCCGCAGGAGAGCCGGGCGCAGGTCATCTCCGCGGTGAGCGAGCGGCTCCCCTCGCCTCTTGCCGATGAGTTTCTCGCGGCGATCTATTCGTTCGAGGCGCTGCCCATGCTCCCCGCTCTGACAATCCAGTCGGTCCTGCAGCGAACGGACAAGCGGACGCTTGCGATCGCGCTCCTCGGCGCGCCGGACGCGGTGTTCCAGGCAGTGACGGCGAATATGAGCCGGCGCGCGGCCGCGATGCTGACCGAGGACATGGAGAGCCTGCTCGCCTCGGGCGAGCTTCGAACGCGGGATGTCCACGACGCGCGTCGTGCGGTATCATCGCTGATTCGCGAGGCGGTATGAGCGTAGTAGTCGAACAGTTCGAGACGATGGACGGACTCAGACAGTTCGTCGGGTTTCCCAAACGGTTGTACGCATCCACGCCCCAGTGGGTCCCGCTCTTCGACGCCGACTACCGAAGCTTCTTTCGCGGCCGCCACCCCTTCTTCCGCCACGCGGAGTGCAGCTTCCTGCTCGCCCGCACGGACAGTGACCCGTCGGCGCTTCCCCTTGGGCGGGTCATGATGATCCACAACGAACGCTACAACGCGCAGCACGGCCGCCGCGCGGCGCACTTCTACTTCCTCGATTTCGCCGATGATCCGGAGGTGGCCGACGCCCTGTTTGAGGCGATGGCTCGCTGGGCCGCTTCCCGCGGGATGGACGAGCTCATTGGGCCGCTGTTCACCGGGGCCTCCCTCGGCGGGGGGCTCCTCGTCCAGGGATTCGAGCACACCGCGGCGATGACCATGATGCCGTACAACCACGCCTACTATCCGGGGCACTACGAGCGTGCCGGCTTTGCCAAGCACTTCGACCTCTATTCGCTCTTTATCGACCCGCGCAGCTACGAGCTGCCCGAGCGAGTCGAACGGCTCGCCGAGCTCGTACGGCGACGCGGGAGGATGCAGGTGCTCGAGTTCACCTCCAGGGCGCAGCTGCGCCGCGTCGCTCAACGCGTTGCCGCCCTCTACAACCCGACGCTTGCCGACCACACGGAGAACTACCCGCTCACCGACGAGGAGCTCGAGCGGATCATCAAGGACCTCCTCCAGCTCGCCCGTCCGGATCTGGAGAAGGTCATCACGTACGACGGAGAGGTCGTAGGGTACATGCTCGGCTTCCCCGACGTCACGGCGGCCCTGCGCCGCAGCGGCGGTCGTCTGACGCCCGCCTCGATCCTGCGGATCATGCACGAGGCGCGCCACGCGCGCCGGCTCATTCTCAACGGGATGGGCATTCTCGAGCGGTACCAGAGGATCGGCGGGAACGCGCTCATCTACTCCGAGCTCGCCCGTACGGTAAAACATACACCCTCATACAGATTCGATGAGGCCGAGATGGTCCAGATCAACGAAGGAACCGATCTGATGCTCGCCGACCTGCGCAAGCTCGGCGCCCAGGTGGGGAAGGTTCACCGGGTCTATCGTGCGTCGATCGGATCGCGGTAGGCGACGGAGGGAGCATGCGTTGGCCCGGTGACGGATCATTGATCGCGACCTGCGGAGGCGGGGCGGAGGAAGCCCTCGAGCTCGAGCTGCGCGAGATGGGCCTGGTGCCGTTGGATCGCGGCAACGGCATCGTCACGTTTCGCGGAGCCGAGCGCGAGATGATAGAGGCCAATCTGCGCCTGCGATGCGCGAGCAGGATCCTTATTCCGCTCTTCGGCGGGCCGGTACGAAGCTACGCCGACCTCTACCGGCTCGCTCGCCGGGTACCATGGCAACACCTCGTACCTGCCCGACTGACGATCGCGGTGTCCGCGATCACGCGTGAGTCGGCCCTCGCCGACTCGCGGCTCGCAGCGCTCAAGGTGAAGGACGCGATCGTGGATACCCAGCGTCGGTCCGGACAGCGATCCAACGTGAACCGCACCCGTCCGGACGCTCCGGTCTCGGTTCACATCGCCGGCGGCATCGCCACGATATCGCTTGACAGCTCGGGCGATCCGCTGCACGAGCGGGGCTACCGGACCGAGGCGGGCGATGCGCCGCTTCGCGAGACGGTCGCCGCAGCCATGCTTCGCACTTCAGGCTGGGACACCGAGCGACCGCTCCTCGACCCCTTCTGCGGCTCGGGAACCATCGCCATCGAGGCGGCGCTTCTGGCCGCGCGCATCCCGCCCGGGGCGATCCGCACGGGTTACGCCTTCAGCCGCTGGCCGTGGATCAGCCCGCACGCTGCCGACGACCGGCTGCACGCCCTGGCCGCAGACCGCGGCGACCGGCCCGCGGTTCCGCTCGTCGCGCGCGACATCGATCCGCAGGTGATCGAGATCGCCCGCCGCAACGCGCGCCGGGCCGGCGTCGAGCGCCTGATCCACTTCGAAGTCGCCGACGCGCTCCACCAGGATCCGCCGGCCGGGACGGGGCTCGTCGTGACCAACCCTCCCTACGGCGAGCGCACCGACATAGGCAGCGCCCGCGAGTTCTACGGCGCCTTCGGCGATCGGCTCAAGCAATCCTACGGCGGGTGGCAGGCGTGGATTCTTTCGGCCAATCGGGACGCGCTGAAGGGTCTCGGGCTGCGCATCGCCTCGCGCCGCCTGTTGTGGAACGGCGGTCTCGAGGCCCGCCTGTGCCGGGTGGACGTATTCTCCGCGACTTGCCGATCCGCTCGAGGTGAGCGACAATAGAGCTCCGGAGGAGCGGATGATCGTACGACTCGTCGCGAAACTGCTCGCGCTTCTGAACTCGAATCGCCGGGCGGTGGAGATCGCCGCGGCGGCGGCCTTCGGGCTGTGGCTCGCGCTGGTGCCGACGACGAATCTTCTGTTCGTCGCGCTCGCCCTCCTGGTATTCCTCGTCAAGGTCAACCTGGGCATGGCGATGGTCTCCTTCGCCGGCTTCTCCCTGCTCGTTCCGCTCGTCGACCCGACGCTCGACCGGTTCGGCTACCGGATTCTCACCGCCCCCGCGCTCGAGGACCTCTTCCGCGCCATCTACGCGGTTCCGGTCGTCCCGCTCACGCGCTTCAACGACACGCTCGTCGCCGGCGGCTTCATCGCCGGCGCGCTCCTGTTCGTGCCGGTGACGGCAGTCGCGATCCTCTTCGTCCGGGCCTACAGGAAGTATGTGCACGCGAGGATCGCCAACAGCAAGCTCGTCCGCGCGATCAAGGCAACACCCTTCGCCCAGAAGGTGGGTGCGGCCGTCGGACGCCTGCGGCATGTGTGGCCCACGACATAGGAGCAGACCGAATGGCTGACACGAAACCCCCACGGCCCTTTCACAGAGCCCTCACGGAACGACGCTACCTGCGCCGCATCCGCAACCGGGTCTACCTGGAGACCGACCGCGGCTTCCTCGACTCACTCACCGAGCGCAAAGACGGGATGGTTCGCCTCGCGCGCGAGCTCGGCGCGGAGGAGCGCAAGCGGCTGAAGAAGATCGTCAAGGAAGCGTCGAAGAACCGCGGCGCGGTCCGCACCGGAAAGCTCGTCATCCTCGCGATCATCGTGGCGGGGGTGCTCCTGTTCAACCTTGTGTTCAAGAACGCGCTCGCCGGGCGCGCCGCGGAGTCGGCGCTCGAGTCGATCTTCCAAGCCGAAGCCACGATGGGCGGCGTTGTGTTCCGGCCGCTCGCCGGCGAGCTCTCGTTCACCTCGCTCACGGTCGCCGACCGTAGCGAGCCCATGACGAATCTCTTCGAGCTCGGTCGCGGGCGGCTCTCGCTCGATACCTGGCTCCTGTTCGAGGGCCGGGTGCTCATCCGCGACCTTACCGTCGAGGGGCTCGCCTTTGGAACGCCGCGGGAGCGTTCGGGAAGGCTTCCGGATCACGCGGCAACGGATACGCCCGCGGCGGACCCGAATGCCGAACCTCCCGGGCCCGCCGGGCAGGCGTTCTCGCTCGAGGCGCTCGGGCTTCCGTCGACCCTCGATGCGCGGGCCTTCGTCGACCGGTATGCGGATCTGCTTCGCACCCCGGCGCAGGTCGAGTCGGTTGTCGACGCCGGGGCCCGCTACGTCGGCGACGTCGAGCGGGAGATCGCGGAGCGCACGAGCGAGGGCGTGGAGATCGCCGTCCGGATCGGCGAGCTCGCCGCGACCGATCTCTCCGCCGTTCGCTCGGTCGACCGGGCATTGGCGCTCCTCGAGGAGTCGAACGCGCTCGTGCGCGAAACGACCGCGTACACGCAGGAGGTCCGGCGAACCGCCGGCGAAGCGGGGGACGAGGCGCGGGCCCTCATCGACTCCGCCGCGGCGCTGCCCGCGACCGTTACCGAAGACACGCGCCGCGTGCTTGCCGAGATCCCGCAGATCCGCGCCGAGGGACGCGAGTTCCTCGTGGGGCTGATCGAGCCGCATCTGCGGGGATATCTGGGCCACTGGTACGACCGAATCCTGCTCGCCTACGGGTACGTCGATCGCCTGCGCGACCGTGAACGCGAACCGGCCTCACCCCGCACGAGACGCGTCGGGAGGCGGCTCGACTTCGGTGCCGCAGACCATCCCGCCTTCGAGTTGTCGCAGGGCTTCTTCTCGACCTCCGGCGCCCGCAGTCGCGAGCTCGTGCTCGAGTCGGTCTCGAGCAATCCGGACCTCACCGGCGCCCCCGCGCGCATCTCGTACCGCGACGAAGGGCCGACGCTCCTTGCCCTGGGAGCGATCATCGATCAGCGCTCAAGAGCCGACGCGGTTCTGTCGCTCAGCCTCACGAGCGCCGGCGAATCGGTTTCCATCGCCCGCGGGCTCGAGGCGCTCGAGATGAGCCGCCTCGACGCATTGACCGATCTCGAGCTCACCTTCCTGCTCGACTCGTCACGCGAGGCGTCGGGAACCGTCGCGCTGGGGGCGAAGGGCATCACGATCGCCGGGACTCCGGGTTCAGGCTCGATCGGGGAGCTCGTACGCGACGTTCTCGTCGGCCCGGCGCCACTCGAGGCGAGCTTCACCTACTCGATCTCCCCGGCCGGCCGGATCGGGTTCGGGCAGGCAGCGACGAACCTCGACGAGCGGTTCGCCGGCGCGGTTCAGGAGCGGATCGACGCGACCGTCGCGGCGTTCCGCGCGAGAGTGGAGTCCGAAGTGGAGGCGCTCCTCGAGCCGTACTCGCCCGAAGGCGGCGGGACGTGACCGCGGGATGAGAGTGATCGGACGACCGGTGTTGCCAGGGTGAACGCGGGTGGTCGACTGTGGGGAGAGTGAGCGTGCCGACCACTGCCGACT
>SKQU01000184.1 GCA_007118855.1 Spirochaetaceae bacterium | reverse complement strand
CCGGGTAGGCCCGGATCTTCGCTGAGACGAGGAGCTGCGGCAGGAGCGACCCGGCGTCCTTGATGGGAACAAGGGCGCCTGAGATCGCGCTCGGCACGCCAAGCGAGGTCAAGATCCACGGAAGCGTCGTGCCCGGGCTCACAAGCTGCTCGGCGAGCTTGGTGCACGCCCCGTTCGCGACGTTGCGGAAGAAGTTGCCCGCGACCGTTGCGCACGCCTCTTCCGGTATTGCTTCGCATGAGCGCTCTTCACCTTCGCTGGTTATCAGGTCGTAGGCCCGATCGACTGCGCTCTCTGCCATGCCGCTCACCTGCGCTTCTCGAGCATCGATCGGGCGCGCGCCAGATTGGCGCGGACGATCTCAACCGGCTGGATGCGATAGGCCTCTTCGAACGCCTCGATCGCCCCCGCGTAGTCCCTGCGATCGTTCATCCTGATCACGCCCATGTTGTTGAGCGCAGGGTGATTCGTGGGATCGAGCGCGACGCACCGTTTGAAGAGCTCGTACGCGCGTTCGGGTTCTCCCGCCGCCTGTGCCTCGGTCCCCTCGTGATAGAGGACGGTTGCCTCGCGCGCACGCTCGGCAGCTTCCGGGTCCAGGCAGATGGCAAGTCTCTGATCCAGGTAGTCCCGGTCGTGGTCCGGGGCGTCGGGGTCCTCGGCGGCGCGCCGGTAGAACCCGGCCGCCCGGTCGAACCTGCCCCAGGAGTAGTAGAGATCCGCGAGCACGCGGAGTCGGGGGTAGAAGTCACCCAGGTCCTCGATCTCGGCGAGGAGAAGCGGCTCGGCCGCCGCGAAGTCGCCGCGGCCCATAGCGGTCAGCGCGAGATTATGCCGCACCCCGCGGTGATTCGGTGAGATCTCCTGGATGCGCCGGAAGTGTTTCTCCGCCCGATCGTAATCGCCTGACGAGTACGCGTTGAGCGCGAGCCGCATGTGCAAGGGAATCAACAGTCGCTTCATCGCCCCTCAGGTTGCGAGCCGGCGACCCCGCCGCGGGCGGGGCCGCCGAGTAGAATCAGATGAAGATCGAGAGAATCGCCACCACACCGAACGCCACCAGACCCTCGACGAGGGTGGCGGAGGTCCATGCCTTGTAGCCGACGCGCGGCTCCATGTCCGCAAACTGCGTGACGACCCAGAAGTACGAGTCGTTCGCGTGCGACACGACCATCGACCCGGCGCCGATCGCGATCACCGTGAGCGCAGGCGTGAGACCCAGCGGTCCGATCATCGGAGCCATGACCGAGGCCGTGGTGATGATTGCGACCGTCGAGCTTCCCTGCGCGGTCTTGATCGCGGCGGAGATCGCGAAGGGCAGGAAGACCCCCAGCGCGGGGATCGCAAGGTTGGCCTCGATCCATCCCACGATCGGTGAACCCTGGAGGACCCGCCCGAACGCCCCTCCGGCGCCGGTGATCACCAGTACGAGCGCGGCGTTCCGGATGCCTTCGAGCGTCCAGTCGCTTACCGCCTCCTTGACGGTTCCCTTCTTCACCAGGAAGAGCGCGATTCCGATGCCGAGCATGAGCGCGGTGACCGGATCACCTATGAAGCTCAGGAAGGCCGCGAAGCCGGCTTCGCCGAACGGCCGTGCGGGAAGCTCCGTTATCGACTTGAGGACGATCAGCACGATCGGCACGACGATCGGCATGAACGAGAGCGCCGCCGACGGCAGCTTCCCGAACCGCTCGCGAACCGTCTGGAGATCTTCGGCGAGCCTGGGCTGGATCTCGTACCGTTTGGCGAAGTGGATCGCCCAGAGGTACCCCCCGATCATCGCGGGGATCGAGGCGATCAGGCCGAGCCCGATCGTGAGGCCGAGGTCCGCGCCCAGGATTCCCGCCGCGGCTATCGGGCCGGGGGTCGGCGGAACCATGCTGTGCGTCGCGTAGAGACCCGTGCCGAGCGCAACCGCCATGACGGCCATCGATCGTCCGGTCTCCTTCGCGAGTCCCTTGTTGAGCGGGGTCAGGATGATGTAGCCGGAGTCACAGAAGACCGGGACGGATACGACGTAGCCGGCGATGCTCATTGCGAGCGGCGCCCGCTTCTTGCCGACGAGCGAGAGGATCGAGTTCGTCATCGCGAACGCCCCGCCGGATTTCTCGAGGATCGTCGCGATGATCGTTCCCGCGACGATCACGATCCCGATGTAGCCGAGCGTCCCGCCGAAGCCGTTGCGTATGTTCGTGATCAGATCGGGCAACGGCATTCTCACGAGCAGCCCGTACAGGAACGCGACGACGATGAGAGCGATGAACGCGTTCAACTTGACTCGTGCAGTAAGAAAGATGAGTACAGCCACAGAGAGCACGAGGAACAGTATCGCGATACCACCGGATACCATAAACGCCTCCTGCAGAAAGGATTTGCTCCATTGTAAATCCACTATCGTGCGCGGTCAACGACGATAGAGGCCGGTCGCGGCCGAAAGGTCCATCGGTCGTCCGACCGACGTCCCTGCCGATCGGCCGAGGCCTCCGCCCGGGGCGCCCGCCTACTCCACGAGCAGCAGCGCCAGGTCGTTGACGTTGGTCCCCGTGGGGCCGGTGATGACGAGGTCGTCGGAAAGCCCGAGCGCCGCGTACGAGTCGTTGTTCTCGAGGAGCTCGCGCGGGTTCCCTCCCTGTTCCCGGATGCGCGTGGCGCTTGCGCCGTCCACGATACCCCCGGCAGCGTCGGTCGGTCCGTCGGTACCGTCGGAGCCTATCGCGAGGAAGGCGAACCGGTCGGCACCGTCGAGCTCGAGCGCCACGGAGAGCGCCATCTCCTGGTTTCTCCCCCCGCGCCCGTCGCCGGTCACGTGGACGACCGTCTCACCGCCGGCGATGATCGCGCAGGGCGGGTCGAGCGGTCGGCCGCAGGCGCGAACCTCCCTCGCGATCGCGGCGATGAAGCGCCCCGCCTCGCGCGCCTCTCCCTCGAGGAAGGTCGTCAGGATCATCGCGGAGTATCCCCGGCGGCCTGCCTCCTCGAGCGCCGCCTCGCAGAGCACCGGAACGCTTCCTATCACGTGCGACTCCACGTTGGACAGTTCCTTCGGCGTCTCCTCCTGGATCGACTCCTCGAGCTTCTCTGGCAGTTTGAGCTTGAACCTGCGCACCGCTTCGAGCACCTCGTCCGTAGTCGTCCCGTCGGGATACGCCGGCCCGGAGGCGATGCTGTCGAGCCGGTCGCCCAGGACGTCGGAGAGCGCGACCGTCTCCACGCGCGCGGGCGCCGCTTCGAGCGCGAAGCGCCCCGCCTTGACCGCGGAGAGCCGTTTCCTGACCGCGTTCACCGTGACGATGTCGGCGCCCGCCCGCAGCAGCTGGTCGGTGACGTCCTTCACTTCATCGAGCGTGATCCCCGGAAGCGGCTTCTCGAAGAGGGCCGACCCGCCGCCGGAGACAAGAAAGAGCACCGTGTCCTTCTCGTTCAGCCCCCCGACCATCTCGATCGCCTCCGCCGTCGCCCGGATTCCCCGTTCGTCGGGGATCGGGTGCGAGGCTTCCCGCACGACGAGCCGGTCGATCTGTCCGCCCGAGTGCCCGTCCTTCGTGATCACGATCCCGCGCTCGATTCGATCACCAAGGACCCCGAAAGCCGCCTTCGCCATCGCCCAGGCGGCCTTTCCTATGGCGACCACGACGACCCTCCCCCCGTACGAGCGGTCTTCGAGATACCGCCTCACCGCGGCATCCGGAACGACCGACTTCACCGCCGCGAGCCCGATCTCCCGCGCGTCTTCGCGTACACTCATACCGCACCTCCGCTTCTCGCCCTCCTACGATTGTACATCCACCACGGCGTTCGGGGCCACCGCCGGCGCCGCCTCGCGCACCAACAATTTCGGCACCACTCTATGGTAGTATCTTCTCAGCGGAGATGAGGATGGGCGACACACCACGCGCGAGACCGGGCCGATTCGAGCGGAACCTCCAGTACTACAAGTTCTGCGCCTACGGGTTCCTCAAGAACCTCCGGTTCTACGAACCGTTTCTCATGCTCTTCTTCCTGGAGAAGGGGCTCACCTTCGCCCAGATCGGCGTGCTCTACGCGGTGCGCGAAGTGTTCATCAACGTGAGCGAGATCCCCTCCGGATTGCTCGCCGACACCCTCGGCCGCAGGCTCACGATGGTGATCTCCTTCATCGCCTACATCGCCGCCTTTCTCATCTTCTACTCGGCCGCCGAGTTCTGGGTGCTTCTGCTCGCGATGGTCGCCTATGCCTTTGGCGACGCCTTTCGCACCGGCACCCACAAGGCGATGATCTTCGACTACCTGAACTCCAGGGGCTGGAGCGCCTTGCGAACCCACTACTACGGGCATACCCGCGCCTGGTCTCAGCGTGGCGCCGCGATCTCCGCGCTCATCGCCGGCGGCCTCGTCTTCTGGCACCGCTCCTACGCGCCGATCTTCCTGTTCACCATCATCCCCTACGTGCTCGACCTGATCCTCATCATGACGTACCCGCGCAACCTCGACGGCCCCCGTCACACGAGCGACAAGACGGTGCGCGACGAGTTCGCCGGGGTGCTCCGATCGCTCATCGCGAGCATGCGCAATCCCGCCGCCCTGCGCGCGATCTCGAACCAGGCGCTCTACAGCGGCTACTACAAGGCGTGCAAGGACTACCTGCAGCCGATGCTGCGCTCACTCGCCATTACACTCCCCATTCTCGTTATGCTGGCCAATCAGGAGCGCACCGCGATCATCACCGGAGTCGTCTATGCGCTGCTCTACGCGCTCACCGCCGTCGCCTCGAGCCGCTCCGGCAACCTCGCCGACCGCTTCTCCGGTCTTGCACGTCCGCTGAACGTTACGCTTCTCATCGGCGTCGGACTCGGACTCGCAAGCGGCGCCTTCGAGCACCTGGGCATTCCGGTGCTCGCGGTCTTCCTCTACCTCGGGATCTACGTGATCGAGAATCTGCGAAAGCCGATGGGAATCACCTACGTGAGCGAACGGATGGAACAGCAGTCGCTCGCCTCGGCGCTGTCGGTCGAATCGCAGGCGGAAACTCTCTTCGCCGCCGGCATCGCGCTCCTCCTCGGCGTACTCAGCAGCCTCTTCGGCCTCGGCGTCGGCGTCATGCTCGTCTCCGGGCTCTGCCTGGTGCTCGGGCTCCTGCTCAGGCTTCCCGCGGATAAAGCGCCCACTACGATCGTTATCGAAGAGTGACCGCTTCGCGCCCTGCGGATCCCTCGCGCATGCTCAGATCGTGTAGGCCGAGAACCCCCCGTCGATCGGGAGGAGCACCCCGGTGACGAAACTCGAGGCGTCGGTCGTGAGCCAGATCACCGCCCCAACGAGCTCCTCGGGCTCGCCGTAGCGGGCCATCGGCGTGTGCGACATCACCGCCTTCGCGCGGGCCGTCGGCTCTCCGGTGGTCCGGTCGATGTGCAGGAAGCGCAGCTGCTCGGTCATGAAGAAGCCGGGAGCGAGCGCGTTCACGCGGATCCCGGCCGGAGCGAGATGGACCGCAAGCCACTTGGTGATGTTTGCCACCGCGCCCTTCGCGGCGCTGTAGGCGCCCACCTTCGTCAACGGGGTGATCGCACTCATGCTCGACATGTTCAGGATCACACCGCTTCCGCGCACCGCCATCCGCCGGCCGAGAATCCGGCTCGGCAGAACCGTCCCCAGGAAGTTGAGGTCGAAGACCCGCTCGAACCCCTCGACCGGCAGATCGAAGAAGGTGGTTCGCCCGTCGGTCTGCGACTCCGGACCTGTGCCGAGGAGGGCGGCAGACGCGGCGACCTCGGTCGTGCTCCCCGACGGGTGATTGCCGCCCGCGCCGTTGATGAGCACGTGCGGCACGCCCCAGCGCCGCTCGATTTCATCGGCCGCGGCCTCGATCTCACCCTCGTCGAGCACGTTGCACCGCAGTGTGAGCGCCTCGCCGCCCGCGTCACGGATCAACTGCGCGCGTCGTTCGGCCGCTTCGAGGTCGATGTCGAGGAGCGCCACGCGTGCGCTTCGAGCCGCGAGCTCGACCGCCATCGTCCCGCAGAGGGCCCCCGCCGCGCCGGTAATCGCGTAGATCCTGCCCGTCACGTCGAAGAGGTTTCCCGGTGCCTCCTTCACGGCGCGTACTCCTTCTCGCCTGTTCGGGCGTCTTCGCCGGCTCTGCCGCCGAACGGTTCGAGGGCGGCCTGATGCTCGTCGCCTGTCGCGCGAAGCTGGTTCACGAACTCGTAGACGTCACCCCGGTAGAGCGTCTCCTCGTACCAGAGCGGGACGCCGCGCTGCAGGTGGCCCACCCCCACGAGCTCGAGCGCGGCCGTGCCCGCTTCCACGCCCAGCCTCTCAGCGGCCTCGATCGTGAGGTTCCTCGCGCGGATCCGCTGCGACACGCTCTCGAGTGTGAGCCCGTAGCGCTCGTGGAGAAGGGTGTAGAACGATCCGGCAAGCTCGTACTCGTTCAGGTTGGGGCAGCGGTCGCTGCGCAGGGCACGCCGTTCGTAGATCACCGGCTCGTCGTTGAGCGACCGCAGACGCTCGATCTCGTACACCTCGTCGGTGGGCTCCAGGCCCAGCGCCGGCCCGACCTCGCCCGGCGGGAGCGAGCGTAGACCGGAGATCGTCGTGGTTCGGCACCGCAGCAGCCGGGTGGCGGGCTTCAGGCCGGCGGCCCGCGCCTTCTCCGTGAAGCTCACGAGCCGGCGGAGGTTGACATTCGGGCGTGGTGCGCGCACGAAGGTGCCCACGCCGGTTCTGAACTCGAGAACCCCCTCGATCACGAGGTTGGACAGCGCCTTGTTCGCCGTCGTACGGCTGACCCCGAAGCGTTCGCTGATCTGACGTTCGGTCAGGAACCGGTCTCCGGCCCTGAAGTCGGACTCGATCAGCTCGACCAGGGCGTCGGTCACCTGCTTGTAGACAGGATCGCGCACTATCTCGCGGGCCATTCACACACTCCTCGAACCGTGATATAAGTGATGGAACCGGTGTGGCTTATCCACTCTGGCTCAGCCACCATCCGCTCTTGGCGCACGTGGCTGAGGCACGGTGGCCAGTCCACACGCCACATGCCGGCAGTGTAGACCGGCCGACGGCGTCGGTCAAGCGAGGAGAAATGGCGCATCGGAGCCACGAAGGAGACAGGGGTCGCGATGGCCTTTCTGCTTTGGCCTGACGCGGACCAGATAACGGATACGGAGCTCGATGGTACCGGAGGACGACGCTTATGAAGACCAGGTTGCTACCGCTTGAGGAGACGGTGAGGAATCGGCCGACCGATGTGTGGAACGACTCGTGTGCCGTTGGTGAGCTCACCTACGCGATCGCCAACGGCGCCGTGGGGGCGACGACCAACCCGGTCATCGTGTGCCAGGTGCTCGCGAAGGAGCTCGACCTCTGGAAGGAACGGATCTACGAGCTCATCGCGCAGATGCCGGCCGCGACCGAAGAAGAGATCACGTGGAGGCTGATAGAGGAGATGGCCGTCAAAGGGGCCGAGCTCCTTGCGCCGGTCTTTGAGCGCGAGAACCAGGTGAAGGGCCGCATCTCTGTCCAGACGAACCCCACCTTCTATCGCAGCCGCGACCGGATGCTCGCGCAGGCGCTTCACTTCAACACGCTCGCTCCCAACATGCAGGTGAAGCTGCCTGCCACGGCGGCCGGCATTGAGGCGATCGAGGAGGCGACCTTTCGCGGGGTGAATATCAACGCAACCGTCAGCTTCACCGTCGCGCAGGCGATCGCCGTGGCGGAGGCGGTCGAGCGCGGACTCGCGCGGCGGGAAGCCGAAGGGCACGATGTGTCCCGGATGAGCCCCGTCTGCACGATCATGGTCGGTCGGGTCGACGACTGGCTCAAGGTCGTCGCCGCAAGGGACGACATCATTACGGATCCCGAGTTCCTCGAATGGGCCGGCGTCGCGGTGATGAAGCACGCCTACCGGATCTACCGCGAGGCCGGTTACCGCACGCGGCTTCTCGCCGCCGCCTACCGAAACCACCTCCACTGGTCGCAGTTCATCGGCGGCGACGTGGTTCTCACCATTCCCTACCAGTGGCAGGTCAGGTTCAACGGGTCGAGCGTCGTCGTGCGCGATCGCATGGACGACCCGCTGCCCGAAGGACTCGTCGATTCGCTTCGAGCCGCCTTTCCCGATTTCGCGCGGGCCTACGATGTTGACGGCATGCGTCCTGAGGAGTTTGAGCGCTACGGCGCGAGCGCCCGCACGCTGCGGTCGTTCATTGGTAGCTACGCGGACCTTCTTGCGACGATCCGCGACGTCATGATCCCCAATCCCGATGTATAGGAGACCGCGATGGCTGAACGAGTGCTCGACTACATAGAAAACGAATGGACCGACGCGGGTTCCACCGGGATGCTCGCCGTCGTCAACCCGGCAACGGGGCGCTCCATCGCCGAGGTCGTGCACACTTCGGCTGCCGGGGTGGCCCGCGCCGTTGAAGCGGGCGAGCGCGCCTTCGCCGAATGGCGCGAGGTTCCGGTCGTCGAGCGGACGCAGT
>SKQU01000227.1 GCA_007118855.1 Spirochaetaceae bacterium | reverse complement strand
TCGTTGAACCGGTCTCCGTCGTGCGGATCCGTCGCGATCGCGTGCGCGCCAACGTGGTTCAGCGGAACGCCGAAGGCGTGGAACATGTCCTGCAGGAGCCAGGTCGTCCGGGTCGTCAGGCCGACGGTGTCGTTCGCGCCGCTCTGGTTGGGATCGTTCTCCGTGAACATCCTCATCGCGGTGTAGAACTCTTCAATCGTCTGCGGAACCGGCAGGCCCAGGTTGTCCAGCCAGTCCTTGCGGATATGGCGGGAGAAGTTTCTGCCCGGCATCCACGCGGTGGGGAAGCCCACGAGCACACCGTCGCGCATCCATTCTTCCTGCATGCCGGGTTCGAGCTTCTGCCAGTTCGGGTTGTCCTGGATCAGCGGGAGCCAGTCCATGCTCGAGCCGTCGGCCCACAGCTCGGCGGCGTACGCGCCGCCGAAGTGACGGATGATGCCGCTGATCTCACCGGTGGCGAGCGCAAGGCTGATCCGCTCCGGGTACTCCGGCCTGGGGTAGAAGGTGATCCTGAGATCAACGTTGAAGTAGTCGTTGAACCACAGAGGGAACTCTTCCTTGAGGTCGAGATTCTCCGTGGGATCGCCGCTGTCGAAGTGGAACAGCGTCGTGTACTCGATAATCGGCCGTTCGGTGACTGCCGCCTCCTGTACGCCTGTCGCGAAGAGGGACCCCGCGACTACGAGCGTGAGACCGATCAGTAACAGCGTTACTTTTCTCATAATACCGCTCCTTTCTCCGGGCGCGCCCGAGTGGCGAGCCCTTGGTATTGTCTGTATATGGTAGCCCCGGGGGAGCGAGCTGTCAACATAATAAACACGGGGACGAGGATACTGAACGCCCGCGCCCCGGCTCTAAGCCTGATCGTGCGCGACCTGCGCCGCCTGCTCGTGGGTCTCGAGCGCGTCGAGCACCTCGCTGATCACGGTGGCCTCGGTCAGACCGCGTGCGCCGTGCTCGGACTTGATCAGGATCCGTTTGTTGAGGATGGGGCCGGCGATCTCGCGCACGTCCTCGAGCACGACATGATCACGGCCCCGCAGCGACGCGAGCGCCTGCGACCCGCGGTAGAGCGCGAGCGATCCGCGGGGCGAGACGCCGAGCGTCAGCCGCGCGTCTTCGCGGGTCTTCGCGATGATGGCCATGATGTAGTCCTTGATCGATTCGTCCACGCGGACCGAGAGGATCGCTTCCTGCATCTTCGTCACCGTCTCGGGGTCCGAGACCTGCCGCATCTCGTCGACGGGCCGTGCCTCGGTCGCCTGCGAACCCATGATCCGGGCCTCTGAGTCGCGATCGGGGTACCCCAGGCTGAAGGAGAGGAAGAACCGGTCCTTCTGGACCTCGGGAAGCGGAAAGGTGCCCTCAGACTCGGTGGGGCTCTGCGTCGCCATCAGGAAGAAGGGACTCGGGAGCGTGATGGAGCGTCCTTCCACGCTCACCTGGCCCTCCGCCATCGCTTCCAGAAGCGCCGACTGCGTTCGGGGGGTAGCGCGATTGATCTCATCGACGAGGAGGACGTTCGTGATCACCGGTCCCTGCCGGAAGCTGAACTCGCCGGTCTTCGGGTTGAAAATGGAGACCCCCAGAACATCCGACGGCAGGAGATCCGGCGTGCACTGCACATGGTTGAACTCGCCGCCGAGCGCCCGCGCAATGGCCCGGGCAAGGAGCGTCTTCCCTACCCCCGGAACGTCCTCGATCAGCACGTGCCCGCGGCAGAGGATCGCCACGAGAAACCGTTCGATATGCTCCGGCTTCCCGAAAAACACCGAACCAACCGCATCCGTCAGCGACGCCGCCCACGCCTTGATATCACTCACTTCAGCCACTCCTTTCCGCTCACGAACGGGACTTCACCACCGCGGTGACTTTGTCGTGGTACCGGGCCTGCAGCTCGCTGCCCGTCTCATGGCGCGAGAACACGATCTCCTCGAACAGCTCCCCGACTTCCATGCAGTCGGCGGCGTGCTCGGGAACCCTCGCCGCTACCATCCCGGCGAACTCCCTCGGTCCGATCGACGTGCTGAACGCCACATCGTGCCGGCCGGCCCAGCGCACGAACCGCATGAACGACTTCAGCACCTGGTTGTGGAGCTTGCGCTCTTCTTTGCTGATCTTGGGCCGCCGGGCGGCCGCGGCATCCCGTGCCAGCGCGGCCGCCTTCGCCTGTTCGCGAACCCGCTTCAACGTCGCGCCGACTCGCCGGCCGTGCTTCAGTCCGCTCCGCAGCGCCGCGACGAACGCCCTCCATCCACGCACGATGGAACCGAGCGCATTGCGCACCGCCTGTCCGGCGGCCTGGAAGAGGTTCGTCTGCGAGTCCCGCAGACGCAGGACCGGCATGATGAGAAAGACGAGGAACCCCACGCCCAGCAGCCCGATTGCGGCGTAGAGCAGGTACCGTGCGATGTCCGCGATGACACTCTCGTCGCGCGTACCCACCACCCCCTGCAGGGGCGTCATCTCCGGCAGAGGCGCCTCGGTGATGGTCTCCTCTATCTCCGGCGCCCGTACCGCCTCCGCGACGCGATCAAGCGTCAGGAGCTCGACGAGCCAGTCCCAGAACCCGGTGAGGTGCCGCACCGGCAGCCATGCATCAGCGCCCGCGAGCGGCAGGGCGAGCAGGGTGGCGGCGATGAGAACGAGGACCATCGTAGCGTTCTTCTGGCCTGTCTGGCGTCGGCTCGGCACATGGCCGTCGGCCAGCGTTCGCAGCATCTCCATGTACCGTCCAAGGACCGAGAGGACGAGGAAGAAGCTCACGAAGAAGAAGTAGACCAGGAGACGCCCTCCTGGAGAGAGCTCGAGCCCCACGCCCCACGCCATGATCACCAGCACCAGGAAACCGATCGTGATGAGGGTGAGCATGAGCTTGCGGATGCTTCGCAGGCCGTTGAACGCGTTTCCGCCCTCGTGGTTGTGCGTCGAATAGACCTCCGGGAAGGTGCGCGGTTCGCGGCCTTCGAAGAACCCCAGGAACAGCTCGCGGTCGCGCAGCCTGGTATGGATGCGAAACGAGATGATCCACTGGAGCGCGACGACGATGAGCGAGAGCCAGATATTCGCGCGAGCGAGGTTGATGTCGCCGGTCGTGAGATCGCCGAAGAAGAGCAGTATGAGCCCGAACGAGACGATGAGAACCAGGATGAGCTCCCGCAGCCGAGGCAGCATCCCGGAGATCCGTTCCTTCTGCAGCAGATTGCCGGTGATCGTCTCCGCCGCTCCGGCGACGAGGAGGATCAGCGGGAAGAAGGGAGGGAACAACCGCACGCCGCGCACGATCAAGCCTCCTCCAATCATGAGCACGACGACCACGGAGAAGAACACGAAGGGCACGAATATGGACAGGAAGGGATGCACGAAACCGGAGTACTGCTTCACTCTCAGGTCAACCATGGATGGTCTCTCCTCCGATTCGCCCGATTGGGATGACATTCAGCGCGCCGGCGAAGTGCTCGTCCTGGACCCGTTCGACCTGTGACTCTATCTGCATCACGACGAGGTTCATCCCTTTCCGCCCTGCGGCGATCAGCACGTCGGCCTGAGTCTGGCTGAAAGCGGGAGACACGACGATGACCCGGGTACCGGTGGGGATCGTAACGCCGGACTGGTAGAGCATTGCGTTGAAATCCGCCTTCCCGCCAACCGGTTCAAGCCGTGAGATGAGCTCGAGAATGCCCTGCGCATGGCCGTAGCCCGCCTTGATGGGAGCAGTCGCGTACCCGTCTTCGCCCGGGAGGTTGCCGGTAGAGACGAACCCTATCTCCTGCTTGAGCTGTGTATAGTAGAAGGGTACCGACGCGGCAACCTCGGCGGCGCGCTCGATCAGCGACTCGCGCTGCCTCTGGGGGAAATCATCCCGGCAGAAGTTCAGCACGACGAGCACGGAGAAGTAGAGCGTGGAGTCGAACTCCATGGTGAAGAGCTTGTCCGTCTTCGCGGACGCCTTCCAGTTGATCCGCTTCATGTCGTCGCCCGCCACGTACTCGCGAAGCGACCGGAACTGCGTGACGTCCTCGTACATCTTGTTGTCGATCGGCAGGCTGCCCGACGGCAGGCCCTGGCGGTAGATCAGATCGAGCCGATGGATCGTCGGGTAGACGATGACCGTGCCCGGCAGGTCGACTCGCCTGCGCCAGGAGAACAGACCGAACGGCCCGTTTCCCTCGATCGTCACGGGTCCCAGCTCGTATGCTCCGCGGTGCTGCCCCTGAACGGTATAGCTCACCTCGCGCTCCTCGAAGGGACGGAGGTTCACGAGCCAGTTGTCCGACCGGGTGAAAAGCTGTCCATGCGAATCGGTCAGCGTGAAGTACGGCACAGGCAGTATCGTTCGATTCCGCACCCGCAGGCGCAACTCGATGTCCTGCAGCTTGATGCCGCGCTGTGATTCGTCGACCCGGCTGACCGAGATCGCGTACGGCATGACCCTGGTGTAGACGAAGGCCAACAGGACAACGACGAGATAGAGCGCGGCGATATACCGGACGAGCGGAACGGGGGTGTAGAGAAAGAAGAACGCCAGGGGCAACAGCGCGAAGAACCCGGGAAGGACGGCCGCCGCCACCTTGCCGAGCCTCATGCCACCTCCCCCTCACCGGGCCGGGCCGTTCGCTCGAGGATCTCCTCAACCGCCCTCTCCTCGGTCAGTCCCTTCAGGAGGTTCTCGGACTTGACGCTGATCCGTTTCCAGAGAACGGGCGGCACGAGCTCCTGGATGTCGCTGATCTCGACGTGACTGCGGCCGCGAATGGCCGCGAGGGCCTGGGATCCCTTGTAGAGCGCCATCGACGCGCGGGGAGACGCCCCCAGCTTGAGCCGGCTGTCGTTGCGTGTCGCTTCCACGAGGTCGAGGATGTAGTCGCGAAGCTCCGGATCGACGTCGACCGAGCCGACTTTCCCCTGCAATGCAATGATCTCTTGCGAGGTCGTGATGGGTTTGAGATCTGAGACAGGGTGCGTCATGCGGCGCTGGCTGTCCATGATCTCCTTCTCCGACTCCTCGAGCGGGTACCCCATCCTCGTCGAGAGGAAGAAGCGGTCCTTCTGCGCTTCGGGAAGCGGGAAGGTTCCCTCGAACTCCACCGGGTTCTCCGTGGCGAGCATGAAGAAGGGCCGGGGAAGCGGCATCGTGTTCCCGTCGACGGTGACGGTCCGCTCTTCCATCGCCTCGAGCAGCGCCGATTGCGTCCGGGGTGTCGCCCGGTTGATCTCGTCGACGAGGAGCAGGTTGGTCAGGACCGGTCCGGAACGGAACTCGAAATCCCCGGACTGCTGGTTGTAGATGGACACCCCTATCACGTCCGCCGGCAGGAGATCCGGGGTGCACTGCACCCGCTGCATCTCCCCGCCGAGCGTCGCGGAGATGGCGCGCGCGAGAATCGTCTTGCCGACGCCGGGCACGTCCTCAAGCAGCACGTGCCCCCGGCACAGGAGCGCGACGAGGAGCTTCTCCACCACGTCGTCCTTGCCGTAGATGACTTTACCGATCGAGGCCTTGATGCCCGTAGCCCATTTCGCGATGTCTGCCATGACGCAGCGTCCTCCACAACCAAGCCGGTCAACCAAGCCGGTCAACCAAGCCGGTTAACCATGTCACATTACGACGAGCATGTGCCGTCGTCAACCTTTTCGCCGCCACGCGGTTGCCCCGGTCCGTCCTTGCGTCTACAATCGCCGGATGAGGATGGTACCATGAGTGATGAGATCAGAGTCGCGATGATAGGGCTGGATACCAGCCATACGGAGGCATTCGTCCGCCGGATGCCGGGTACGGGTCTGCGGGCGACGCGCTGTCTGGCGTTCGAGACGCCGTTTCAGGACGCGCAGGGCATCGCCGACCGCACGAAGAATCTCGAAGGGCTCGGCGTGGAGGTTACCCGCGACTTTGACCGGGCGATCGCCGACTGTGACGCGGTGATGATCGAGATCAACGATCCGTCGCTGCATCTGGAGTACTTCCGCCGGTGCGCGGGACTCGGCAAGCCGGTCTTTCTGGACAAGCCGCTCGCGGACTCGATCGCGGCCGGACGGGAGATCGCGGCCACGGCCGAGAGACACGGGACGAAGTGGTTTTCCTGCTCGCCGCTGCGGTGTGAGACGGCGCTCCTCGAGGCGATCGAGAAAGTCGGAACACCGCGGGAGGCGACCATGTGGGGGGCGCTCGGACAGGCGCCCACGGGAAGCTCGCTCGTCTGGTACGGCGTGCACGTCTTCGAGATGATCCAGCGCGCGCTCGGATCCGGAGCGAAGACGGTCCGGATCACCAGGGCGGACGACACGGTGACCGGCACGGTGGAGTACGCCGACGGCCGGCGCGCGCGCGCGGATCTTCCGTCGAAATCGTACGGCGGCGTGCTGAAGAACGAGAGTGGGACCGAGGTACGCTTCGAGGTGGCACCGGGCAGCACCTTCTACGACGAGCTGGTGAAGCAGGTGGCGCGCTTCTTCCGCACGGGAGAGCCTCCGGTCGCGGCCTCCGACGCGCTTGAGGTGATGGGGATGCTCGACGCGGCCGAACGGTCGTTCCAGAGCGGCAAAGCGGAGTCGGTCCAGGTATGAGGAAGATACGAACAGGAATCATCGGACAGGGACGAAGCGGCCGGAACATCCACGCCAAGTGCCTGCACGAGCGGCTCGGCGACCGCTTCGAGATAGCGGCGGTCTGCGATCCAATCGCGGAACGGTGCGAGGAGACACACCGGGAGACAGGCTGCGACGTCCACACCGACTACCGGACGCTCCTGGAGGACTCGAACCTGGATCTCGTCGTCAACGCGTCGATGAGCGACCAGCACGTGCCCATCAACCTCGAGGTCATCGCCGCGGGCCGCAACCTCCTCGCCGAGAAACCGCTCGCCCCCACGGCCGCGGATGTCGACCGCATGGCGCAGGCCGCCGAGAAGGCCGGCGTCCTCTTCGCGGTCTTCCAGCAGTCGCGCTTCGCGCCCACCTTCCTGAAGCTGAAGGAGATCCTCGATTCGGGCATCCTGGGCCGCACGGTGATGATCAAGGTCGCCTTCAACGGGTTCGCCCGCCGCTGGGACTGGCAGACGCTGCAGACGCGGGTGGGAGGAAACCTCTACAATACCGGGCCGCACCCGCTCGACCAGGCGCTGCAGCTCTTCGGCGACGAGGACCCGGCGGTCTTCTGCCTGATGGACCGCGTCAACACCTTCGGTGACGCGGAGGACCACGTCAAGATCGTCCTGACCGGCGAGGGGCGTCCAACGATCGACCTCGAGATCTCCTCGTGCGCCGCGCACGCACCATACGTCTACCAGGTCTACGGCTCCTGCGGCGGGCTCATTGGCGACCATTCGCGGCTCGAATGGAAGTACTTCAGGCCGCAGGAGGCGCCGGAGCAGGCGCTCGTGCGCGACCCGCTGCCGGGGCGCGCCTACTGCAGCGAAGAGCTCACCTGGCATGCCGACTCATGGGAGTCGAGCTCCGAGGGTCTCGGCTTCGACTACCGGGTGGAGGCATTCTACTCCTCGCTCTACGAGACGATGGTGAACGGCGCGCCGCTCGCGGTCACAGTCCCCCAGGTACGACGCCAGATCGCGGTGATCGAGGAGTGCCACCGTCAGAACCCGCTGCCCCGCCGGTTCGAGTAGCGGGCGGCCGGCGCGAAGAGCCCCGAGGAACATATGAAAGACGAACTTGATTACGACGTGCTTCGCGACGAGGCAGGCTTCAGCTGGTTCGTGGGATCGACGATCTACGCGCTGCTCGCGGTCACGGGGGTGCCGATTGGCCGGCAATACAACCTGGACCCGCAGACGGTGATTGAGGTGTACCGCTCGGGTCTGCCGCGGTTCCGCAGCCTCTTCCCGGACGCGAACGACGTACCGGACCCGGCGATCCACACGCCGGCGGTCAGCTACGGACACGTCAACTGCCTGGGAAGCAAGCTGCTCTTTCCGGAAGTCGGCGAGGTCGCGCACACGCACATCTACGCCTCGCTCGACGAGGGCATCCGCGCGCTCGAGCAACCGGTAAACTGGCTCGAGGCGGGGATGTTCCCCCGCTACATCGCGTTCCGGGAGACGTTGCAGCGCGCCTTCCCGGGAAAGGAGGTCGGCCTGAGCTTTGGCTACGAAGGCCCGCTCACGACCGCCTACGAGCTTCGCGGCGACGGCATCTTCTACGACCTGATGGACGACGTGCCGCGCACGCAGCGTTTCCTGAAGCTCATCACGCAGAGCGTGCTCGACTTCGCGCGGGCGCTGAAGAAGGTGCTCGGGGTCCCGCCCGTGAGCGAGACCGGCCACATGTGCGACGACATCGCAAGCATGGTGCCCCCGGACCGGTTCGAGGAGCTCGTGCTTCCCTTCTGGGATCAGTACTACGAGGGGATGACCACGGGCCGCAGGCGTGCGCACGTGGAGGACCTGCGCGCCGACCAGCTGCGCTACCTGGAGGCGGCAGGCCTCTCGTACTTCGACCCGTCGATCTCCCCCAAGCTC
>SKQU01000138.1 GCA_007118855.1 Spirochaetaceae bacterium | reverse complement strand
CAGGAGCGAGAGCATCAGAAGAACAGTGGGTCGCTTCATGGCTCAAGAAGGTACCACGGAAGCGACCGCCGGTCAGCCCCGGCGGGACGGCATAGCGGCGCGACGGCGCAGACCACAAGGAGCGCGATCAGTGGATGGTTCTGATCACGTCGAAACCCTCCACGATGATCACGTAGATCAGTTTGTTCCGCGGCCGTTCGGGATCGGGCAGGAAGCCGAAGTGGATCGTCTCGTCCGTGACATTCCCGCTCGAGACCTGGCCCGAGAGCGACGAAGTCCCCGGATACTCGCTGAGCTCACCGCCGGATTGCAGGTTCCTCGTGCTGAAGGTCCGGTCCGCGACGGCGAAAAACGACTCTTCCCAGAACCCCGCGGTATTCATCGACGAATAGCTTTGTGCCGTCGGGTGGAAATGCGCCTGCATGTCGTCGTAGTTGCGGCTCGCCTCGTTCGCCGTCTCGATGAAGGCGGCGGCGCGCTGGGAGTCGTTGAGGCGTTCGCCGAAGAGCCACTGGCATCCGGAGAGCAGGAGAACAGTCAACACAACAACGGCTGCGGCAAGAATGGTCTTGGTCTTCATCAGAACCTCCAGGGTAGATCGCTTGGGACGAGCCACGGTACCACGACGGCTTCGTACTGTGATCGGATCGCGGCGAGCTCGCTTCGGAACTCATCGATCAGGCCGGTATCCGGGTCGAAGAAGGCCCACGCCTCCATTTCGGCGGCAAGCCGCGAGAAGATATGCTGGTCGAGCGAGAGCGCGGAGAGCACGACGAAACGGAAGTCGACGAAGGCGGCGCGGGCCGCGCGTCGCGCCGGCATCACCGTGTCGCGGAAGTACTCCTGACGCGCCTCGAGCCCGTCCGCCTTCTCGATCTCGTCGAGACGGCCGCTCTCCTCGGCGGAGAGGGCGAGCAATGCCTCCACCTCGGGGGCTCGGCGTCGGATCTCGTCGAGCAGATCCTGCATCTCGGCGGCGATGCCGCGCAGTGACGGCAGGGGATCGGCGAGGAATCCGTCCACGAGCCCGGCGTTCCAGACGCCGTAGTCGATGGGTTGTTCGAGAAACGCAAAGACGTTCGCGGGACCGACGCCGGCTCCCGGGGTGATCTCGATCGCCTGCTCGGGCCCGAGCGTCACGCTGCGCGCGGCGTCCTCGATCTCGACGAGGCCCTCGAGCACCTCGTAGCGGGTCGTCCCGTCGCTTCCGACGTAGACGCGCACTTCGGTCCCACGCACGCCGGCGACCGACGTCGTCGACCCGATTCTCGGCTCGTTTCCCACCGCCGCGCTGAACCTGAAACTGAACGAGCCGACGGCCGCCGCAACCCGACTCGTGGGTTCGCCGGTCGGTCCCGTCGTGGATCCGATGATGAAGACGGTGTCGCGCCCCACATTGACGGTGCCGCCGGTCGTGAGCTCGAGCTCGGCCTCTCCGGTTCGTCTCGTGATCACCCGGTCGCCGGAATCGAGCTCATCCCCGAAGTCCGCCGCGAACGAGGCGCCGCCTTCGGTGCGCACGTCGACGTCACCTGCGAGATAGACGATGGTCGCATCCTGCGCCTGCAGCCCCGCGGCCGCGAGCGCGAAGAGTACGAGGAACAGCAGTTTCACAGGCGCCCCCTTACGAGTCCCACGAGCATGGGAAGCCGGTTCGCCTCTCCGGCGAGGATGAGCGTGACGTCGCCGGCGTTGCTCGGCACCGTCACGAACCGGGCGTCCGGAGGCAGGCGGTCATGGAAGACCTGCACATCGAAGCGTGCGTCCGCGGACGCCGGCCGTGCGGGGTCGTTCGCGATGACCCGCGGCGCGATGACAAGGCCTCCTTCGCGAAGGCGGTCGAGGATCGCTACCAGATCAGATTCGGCGTAGAGAACCTGATCGTTGAACAGGAACGGCACGCCGCTCTGCGTGATGAAGTCACTCGGCTCCACCGTGTTGAACCGGTCGATCACCTCTATCACCCGTGCATCACGCTCGGTCACCGGGATCGTGGCGCAGGCGCCGAGCAGGATCGCCACCGCCGCAACGGCGGCCAGACGTAGTCTCATGGATACCCCCATCCAATGGTATGCCGCATTCGACTCGAATTCAATGTGCCGCGCCAACTATGCCGCGCTTCACGTGTCGGTCGCCTTGCGCCGGACCTCGAACTCCTTGCGGTTCGCCGCGCCGGCGTCGGGGGCACGGTCGCGCGCCTGCTCCTGAAGGACGAGCTGACTGCGAACGGGCTGCGAGCCGCGCTTCGGCGAGACCGGACGGTACGAGCCGTCCGGCTCCAGCTGATGCGCGTTCGTACTGTCCGCGAAGGCGATCTCGAGCACGGACATCGCACGACTCTTCGCATCGGCATCGACCACGGGGAAGAGGAGCTCGACGCGTCGTTCGAGGTTGCGCGGCATCCAGTCGGCGCTCGACGCGTAGACCTCCGGAGCTCCGCCGTTGTGGAAGTAGAAAAGACGCGCGTGCTCGAGATACCGGTCGACGATGCTGACGACGGTAATCCTCTCGCTCATGCCGGTCACCCCGGGCACGAGCATGCAGATGCCGCGCACGTTGAGCCTGATCTCCACACCGGCCTGCGAGGCGCGATAGAGCGCTTCAACAATGTCCGGGTCGGCGAGGCTGTTGAGCTTCGCGAGGATTCGCGCGGCGATACCGGAACGCGAGCGCAGCGCCTCCCGTTCGATGAGCTGCAGAAGCCGGCCCTTGAGCCCTGCTGGCGCCATCACGAGCTCGTTGAGCGAAGGGATGGCGGAGTACCCGGTGATCGCGTTGAAGAAGAGCCCGACCTCGTATGCGATCGCGGGCCGCGTGGTGAGGAGCCCGAAGTCGGTATAGAGGCGGGCGGTCCCATCGTTGTAGTTGCCGGTGCCGAGGTGGACGTAACGGCGGACCGAGTTCTGCTCGCGACGGACGATCAGGAGCGCCTTCGCGTGGACCTTGAGTCGGGCAATGCCGTAGACGACGATCACGCCGGCGCGCTCGAGACGCTCGGCCCACGAGATGTTACGTTCCTCATCGAAGCGAGCCTTGATCTCCACGAGCACCATCACCTGCTTCCCGGAAGCGGCGGCCTGTTCGAGCGCCTGGACCACCGGCGAGTCCCCGCTGGTTCTATAGAGGGTCATCTTGATCGCGAGGACGGCCGGGTCCCTCGACGCGTCCCGCAGCAACCGGATCACCGGTTCGAAGCTCTCAAAGGGATGGTAGAGCGCGATATCGCGCTTGCGCAGGCTGTCCCACAGCGGCTCGTCCACAGGCAGATCCGGCGAGTCATAGTTCTGCCACCTGGGATACTTCAGCTGTTCGAAACCGGGAATCGCGGCGAGACCGGCGAGCTCTCCTATGTCGAGCGGTTCAGCCTTGTCGAAGATCTCTCCCTCGTCGATCCCGACGACCTCACCGAGCATCTTGCGCAGGCGGCCGGCACCAAGGCTCACGGAGAGCCGCACCGCTGTGCTGAACGCGCGGTGCGCGACGATCTGCTCCATCGCCTCCACGAAATCCTCGTCGCGCTCCTCGTCGACGCCCATATCGGCATCGCGGGTGACGCGGAAGAGGCAGTGCTCGAGGACCGTATACCCGGGGAAGAGCGAAGCGGCGTGCTGCACGACGACGTCCTCGAGCAGGGCGAACGAGACGCTTCCGGCCTCGTCCGGAAGATAGATGATCCGTTCGAGAGACTTCGGGATCTGCACGATCGCGAGATACTCGCCGCTCTCCTCTTCGCCGGCAGATACCATGTCGGCGTCGGCCTGCGGCTCGAGCACGAAGGCTGCGTGGAGGCGCAGGTTGGTTACGTAGGGCATCGGATGTCCGACTGCGGCACGCACCGGAGTCAACACCGGAAAGATCTCCTCCTGGTAGAGTTTCTTGAGGAAAGAGCTCTGCGTCGGGCTGTAGTCGCCGGGGCGTCGCAGGACGAGTCCGGCGTCGGCGAGACCGGGCACGATCTCCTCGAGCAGGCACCGGTACTTCCGGGTAACCAGGTTGCGGGTGCGTCCGAGGATGCGCGCGAGCAGTGCCGACGGGGCTATCCCTGAGGGACACTGCACGTAGTCGCCGGCCTCGATCTGCCGTTTGACCGCGGCGACGCGGACCATGAAGAACTCGTCGAAATTGGTGGTCACGATGCAGAGGAACCGCAGGCGCTCGAGCAGCGGAACATCGCGGCGGAGCGCCTGCGAGAGCACGCGGGCATTGAACTCGAGCCAGCTGAGCTCGCGGTTGAAGTACTGGGGGCTGCGGACATCCGACGTACTCATATGGCCCCTCAGGCGACGACGACGCTCAGACCGAACACGTCCTCGAACATGTCCGCCTTGGCATCGAAGCCGTAGCGTTCGATCGAGATGTCGCCGGTGTAGTCGCAGTGCAGGATGACGTCGCTGCCGACCAGCTCCACGCGGACCGAGCGTATCCGTCTGGCGTGGCCGCGGTCGAGCGCGTCGGCAACCCGCAGAATCGCGGCGAGCTTCAGCACCTGCACGCGCTGTTCACGACGCAGGGCGACGAAGGTACTGTGGTTCGGCGACGGCAGCGCCTTCCGGTGATAGCGAATGACATTCGAGATGATCCGCAGGTCATCGCGGCTGATCCCGAAGATCTCGGAGTTCTGGACGATATACTGGCCGTGCTTGTGATGTCCACTCGCCTGGACATAGGTGCCAATGTCGTGCAGGATCGCGGCGACCTCGAGCAGCATCCGCGAATGCCGGTCCATCGCGTGCTCCGCCTGCAGCTGATCGAAGAGCGAGAGCGCGAGGTCGGCAACATGGCGTGAGTGGCTTTCATCGTACTGATACCGGCGGGCGAGGTTTTCAGCCGACGTGATAACCTGCCCGTAGAATTGCCGTTCGACCGCCCAGTCACTACCGAGCGCGAAGCTCATGAGCACGCCTTCCCGGATACTCACGTCAGGGACGATGAGCTCGTCGGCGGAGGTGCTTTCGAGCAGGAGGCGGTAGACGGTGAGCGCCGGTACGAGGCCTTCTGCCTCATTGTAGGTGATGTTGTGAATTCGCACGATCTCGTCGACGGTGCGGTCCTGGAGCTCGTCGAGATACCGGTTGAACTCCTTCCGGGAGATCGTCCAGAAATGCTCTCCTACCTTCTTCCCGACCGCGTGCGCGACGTGGCGCGGATCGCCGCCGACGGCGACGAAGTACTTGATCCGGTCGAGCTTGAGCTCCGAGTCGAGCAGCTCCCGGCTGACCCGGATACTCTCCCGGACGTAGTCCTCGATCTGCTCGGCGCTCGACCACATGGGGCGAGCCTCCTGCTCCATGCGTACGGTCCCGATCCGAAGACTGTGCGCCGCGACCATCTTCCCGCGCTGCAGCAGCATGATCACCGTCGTCCCGCCGCCCACCTCGATGATGAGCGAGTTGGCCCGGGAAAACTGCTGCTGCATCGGGCTGACCGCGTGCTGGACGGCCAGAAATGTCAGATGGTTCTCCTCGATGCCCTCGATGATCTCGATGCGCAAGCCCGTACGAACGAGCACCCGGTCGAGAAAGGTGTCCCGGTTTCGCGCCTCGCGGATCGCGCTGGTCGCGATGACCCGGACCGACTCGTCGGGCACCTGCCAGCCGCGAAGCAGCTCGCGGAACCCGTCGAGAATCGTGATCGCCTGCTGCATGCTCTCCCGCGTGAGCGAGCCGGACATGAACACGTCGCGTCCGAGCGCGACCGGTCTCGCAGCCCGGTCGAGCCGCTCCCATTCACCGTTCGCGCCGAGCTGCGCGATCACCATTCTGATCGCGGTCGAACCGACGTCGATGACCGCGGCGATCTCTCCTGCGTCCCGTGAACTCATTCCTGCTCCCGCCAGGCGAGCGCGGCGGATCCAACGATCACCGAGTCGTCCCCGAGCGAAGCGGCGACGAGCCGCACGTCGGAGTCGATCATCGTATGCTCTCGCATGCTATTCTCGACCGGCTTCAGGTAGAGATCCCCGAGCTTCTCCACGAGACCTCCGCCCACGACGACAAGATCGGGATCGAAGATGTCGACGAGGCTGCCGAGCCCGACCCCGAGGTACCAGGCGGCACGCTCGACGACTTCGATCACCGGCTTCTCCCCTGCGTCCATCGCCTGCCTGATGAGCTTGCTCTTGATCTTCGCGATATCGGTGCCGGCCTTCTCAAGAACCGTAGGCGCCTGCCCCTTCATCGCGAGGTGAACCAGGTCCTTCGCGATCGCCGTCTTCGACGCGACCGCCTCGAGGCACCCGTACTTCCCGCATCCGCACCGCCTTCCGCCGGCGTCGACGATCATATGGCCCACCTCGCCGGCGCTTCCCGTTCGTCCCCGGTAGAGAGCACCGTCGATGACGATACCCCCTCCAACGCCGGTTCCCGGGAATACTCCCACGACGTTGCGCACGCCCTTCGCCGCGCCGGCGGTGAACTCGCCGTAGGTGCCCGCGTTCACGTCGTTCTCGAGCACGACCGGAACGCCTATCGCCTCCTCCAGCTCGTCGCGCAGCGCGTAATCCCGCATGTCCACGTTCGGCATGCTGATCACACGACCGGCCGCCCGGTCGATCGGCCCGGGAACGGCGATGCCGATCGCCGCCAGCTCCTTCGGTTTGGCGCCCGCGTCGTCGAACGCCTCGCGGATCAACGCGACGATCGCCGCGAGCGTCTCCTTGTTCCCGGCCCCGACCGGAGTCCGCACCTTCGCCTGCCCGCACGGCTCGTAGTTCTCGTCGAGAACAACCGCGAGCATCTTCGTGCCGCCCATGTCGAAACCCATGACGCGATTCTTCTCAGGCATTGCTCCCCCCGCCCCAGTCTACTCCAATTCCGCTGCTCTGGCACCAGGAATCCAGGGCCACCCGGCCCGGTCTGCCCTTGCGCCTGCGGCGCGGGCTGCGGTAGGCTCTGCGGGTGACGCCGGCACGACACGGCGGCGTGGTGATCGGCAGATTCATGCCTCCCCACGCCGGCCACCAGTACCTGATCGAGTTCGCTCGCTCATACACGCGCAACCTCACGGTCTTCGTGTGTACGCTCTCGCACGAGCTCATCCCCGGCGAACTGCGGTTCGCATGGATGCGTCGGCTCTTTCCCCACGTCCGCCTCGTGCACGTCACGGAGGAGATTCCGCAGGCGTCCCGGTCCGCGGCGGGGGCGCAGGCGATCTGGGCGCAGGCGATCCGCTCCCGGCTCCAGACCGACCCGCGGTACGTCTTCGCCTCCGAAGACTACGGACACGATCTCGCCGCGGCGCTCGGCGCCGAGTACGTACCGGTCGACCCCCGGCGCACGGTCTTCCCGGTATCCGCCGGCGCGATTCGCGATGACCCGTTCGGCAACTGGGGGCACATCCCGCATGTCGTACGCCCCTACTTCGCGCGGAAGATCGCCCTCGCCGAGCCGTCCGGGACGCTCGCGGAGGAGCTTGCCCGCTCCTATGACACGCTGTTCGCCACCGATTACCCGGCCTATCTGCGGTCGATCCCAGCACAGGACGCCGCAGCCGGCAAGCCGGCTGCGCTCGCTCGCGCGCAGTCGGCGAGCGAAGAGGCGCTCCTGCTCCAGACGAACCGCATCCTGTTCACCGCGGCCGACCCGCTTCGGATTCTCACGGAGGCCGGGGTAGCGCCGGCCGAGCGCGACCGGATCATGGCGCAGCTCATGGCCGCGCACCCGTACCTCGCCCCCTCGCTCGTCGTCGCCGTGGAGCCGGTGGATGAGTCGTACCGCGACGCGCTCCAGTCGTTCGGATGGCCGCTCGCATGCGTCCGGGACCGCGAGGAGGCACGCCGGCGCTGCGCTGCGCAGCTCGACGAGTGGCTCGGCCCGCATTCGGCGGGCCGGCATTCGGTCGATTGACTACCGCGGCCATGAGAGCTACTGTCATCATATGGCTCCGCTGATCTGGGCAGTTCTTGGCCTCGTCTTCATCCTCGGCGAGTTTGCCGTGCCGGAGTTCGTGATCTTCTTCTTCGGCGTAGGGGCGCTCCTGAACTCCCTTCTCACCGCACTCGTCCCGGGACTTGCGGCGAGCATCCCGCTTCAGATCCTCACCTGGCTCGGGCTTTCAGCGGCAACGCTCTTCTCGCTGCGACGCTACGTTGCCGCCTGGTTCAAGGGGCGCAAATTCGTGGAGGACGACCAGAGCGATTGGGTGGGGCGCGGCGCGAAGGTGACGCAGGCGATCAGCCCGGACGCACCGGGGCGAATCAGTCTCAACGGGACGACCTGGGTCGCCGAGAGCTTCGACGAGTCGTTCGAGGCGGGCGAGAGGGTGGAGATCCTCAGACGGGAGGGCACGCGGTTCTACGTGACGAAGTCGCTGACCGGCCTGCCCGAGCTCGATGAAGAGTGATTCGACGACGAGTGAATAGGACGGCGCCGTCGCGGGTAGTCGTCTGTGAAGGAACCTTGGAGGGTTTATGGACATGCTTGGCTCGTATCTGGTGACCGCGGTCATCCTGGTCGCCTTTTTCATCGTCTTCTTCAAGCTCATCCGGATCGT
>SKQU01000289.1 GCA_007118855.1 Spirochaetaceae bacterium | reverse complement strand
GGGTCGATGGTCGCGGATACGAGCGCGTCCGGTTCGTTGCCGCCCTCGGCGAGGATCTCGCCGCGGGGGCTGATAATCAAACTCCCGCCGCTTCGGAACGCGACGACGATGTAGAGGTAGTTGTCCGCGGCCCGGGTCCTGAACGCAGCAAGGCTCGCGCTTCCGCTTGCGAGCGAGGCCCCGCCCATGGTCAGGTCGAACACGATATCTGCCCCGTTCAGCGCAAGCGCCCGCGTGGTCTCCGGCATCATCATGTCGTAGCAGATGCACATCCCCACCGATCCGACTTCCGGCACCTCGTACACCGGAAAGCCGGTGCCCGGCTCACGCGTGCGCTCAGCGAGCGCCGGGTGGACCTTCACGTACCGACCGATCTCAGCCCCGTCCGGCCCTATGAGGATGGCCGTGTTCCGGATCCTGCCCTCATGCGCACAGTCGTTGCAGCAGATGACGGAGACCCGACGGCGGGCGGCGACCTCAGCAAACCTGTCGAGCATCAGCTTCTCGGCCTCCATGAGAAACGACTCGAGCTCCTGCGGATGTCCGGCCTCCCACTCGAAGGTGCCGAGCGTATCCTCGGGCAATGCCACGATCCGGGCCCCTTCATCCGCCGCTGCTTCCGCGAGCCCGGTGAGAATCGCGATGGTCGAGCGGATCTGACTCAGTGCCTCGGTCCCTGTTCTCGTGTAGGGTATCGTCCGGTTTCTGGCCTGGATAGCAGTGACGCGAACGTGGTTACTCACAGGACTCCTCCTCTTGCGCGGATTGGGTATGATGATATAATGACTCTGCGGGTGCGTCAACAGGACCAGCCTGTCCGGAGAGCAGACTCTCCGGGAGTTTTCCCAGGAGCGTAGCAATGACACGACGAGAACGATTGACGCGGTGCTACTCCATGCAGGAGGTCGACCGTCCCGCTGTCTACAGCCGGACCGGATTTCCTGACAACGACCCCTCGTACCAGCGGCTGCGCGATTATCTGTGGCATCATACCGAGCAGAAGGCGCTCTGGTGGGGAGGTCCGTCCGAAGGAGGCTTCCCGCGGGATACGGTGGTAGATCGCCACAGCGAGTCGTTTGACCGGCGCACGGAGACCCTCCATACCCCGAAGGGGGATCTGATTCGCTCCTTCCTCATCAGCCGGACCGGCGAACCGGGCATGTACGATTCGCACTACGTAGGCTCTCCTGAGGATGCCGAAGCATTCCTCTCGCTCCCTCCGGCGGATGTGGAGACCGACCCGTCGCAGTTCTTTGAGGTTGACGCGGGAGTGGGGGAGGCGGGAATCGCTGAGGTGCTGCTCGGATCCAACCCTGCCGGGTACGTCGCCGAGCTCTGCGGCTCAGAGAACTTCGCCCTTATGACGGTCACGGCCCGCGATACCCTGCATCGTCTCTGCCGGCGCAGGATGGACGAACTGCTGCGAAGGGTGAAGTTCCTCATCGCGCACGGCGTGGGGCCGTTCTTCTCCATGCAGGGAGAGGAGTACCTTGTGCCTCCCCTCCACGGTCCGGCCGACTTTGACGACTTCAACGTCCGGTATGACAAGCCCATCATCGACGCCGTCCACGACGGCGGCGGTCACGTTCACGTACACTCCCACGGACGGGTCCGCCAGGTATTCGGCGGGTTCCTGACCATGGGCGCCGACGTGCTGCACCCGTGTGAGTCACCCCCTCAGGGCGACCTGCTCGCGCGGGACGCGAAAGAGATGGCCCGAGGTAGCATGTGCATTGAGGGCAATATCCAGATCAACCGGATGTACGAGTGTTCCCCGCACGAGATCTCAGAGGAGACAGCCACCCTCATTCGTGACGCTTTCGACGATCGTCGCGGGCTGATCGTCTCGCCAACCGCCTCGCCCTATATCCGGGGCGCGGGCGAGATCTGCCTTCCCCGGTACGTCGCGATGGTTGAGACCGTGCTCGGCACCGGCGACTGAAGACCCCCGCTCAGATGCGCCAGCCTGCGCGCGCTTCCTCCATACTCCTCACCGGACCATCCGTGCGCGTGTGCCGAGGCACCTTGTTGACCCACCGCGGATCAACCGGGTCTGAGGCGGGCTGAAACCGCACGTCGCAGCTGAGACGGTAGCGGTCCGTGGTGTTCGTCGTCGAGGCATGCAGCGTGTAGAGCCCGAAGGTCAGAATGTCCCCCGCACGGAACTCGGTCGTGAGCCACCGGCCGCCGAACTTGTCGAGGATCTCCCGGGGGTCCTTGTTGAACCAGCCCTCGGTGCGATCACGGTCGACGTCGATCTTCCCGTAGGTCTCCCGGAGCCGTTGGAACCCGGGCAACCGGTGCGATCCCTCACAGATCGCGAGCGTTCCCTGGTAAATGGGGATGTCTGCGAAGGGGATCCACACCGTGTGTACCCGTTGTGAGCCCTGCCCCATGTAGACGACGTCATAGTGACACCCGGTGAAGCTGTCGTTGCCGACCGCCCGCAACCACTTGTAGGCGTAGGTTCGCACCTCGTCGTCGAGCAGGTCCCGGAAGAGCGAGAAGAGATCCGGTGACTCGAGCACCGTGATGACAGCGTCGCTGTGGCTGATGTCCGGGTTCATCAGGTTCACCCATTTCGCATCCCTGGGCATCACGCCTTCGAGCACCGGCTTGCCGGGCGTGAGGGCTCCCCGCTCGTCCATGTACTCGAGTATCGACCGTTGCGCCCGCAGCACCTGATCCCGCGGCAGCAGCCCCCGCAGGAAGAGATACCCGTCATCGTCCAGGCGTGCCCGCATCTCGTCGCCCCCGCCGAGCAGGTTGGAACTGTCTCGCAGCTCGCCGAACTGCGCAGATGGGTACTCGAGCTCTGCCTCTCCGAATCGCACCGTCACCTCATCCTCCTCTGCACCCCGCTCCGGCACGGGCGCACATATCACAGTGTAATAGTCATATTATACCATCTCCTCCTTGACAGATACAATGAGTATAATGACATAATGAATGGCATGAGCATGGTTGAACCCTTCGGACGAATCCTGCGGCTTCAGGACCAGGGATCCGCCGCCGGCATATGCTCGGTGTGCAGCGCGAATCCGGAAGTCGTCACCGCCGCACTGGAGCATGCGCGAGCCCACCACACGTACGCCCTGATCGAGGCGACGGCGAACCAGGTAAACCAGTACGGCGGCTATACCGGGCTCGACCCGGAGGGCTTCGCGCGGCTGGTGAGCACGTGCAATGAGGCGGTCGATCTTGATCCGTCGCGGATCGTGCTCGGAGGCGACCATCTGGGGCCGCTGGTGTGGAGCAGCGAACCGGCCGAAGACGCGATGCGCAAGGCTGTGGAGCTCGTCAGGCTCTACGTCCGGGCGGGGTTCGGCAAGATACACCTGGACGTGAGCATGCCACTCGGCGACGAGGGCGTGTCCGGCCCTCCTGCCCTGGAGCTGATCGCCTCCCGCACGGCGCGGCTGTGCGCCGAAGCGGAGCGGGAGGCGCTCGATCCGCGAAAAGCAGGCAATCACGGCGGGCCCGTCTACGTGATAGGATCCGAGGTTCCACCGCCGGGAGGCGCGAGAGGCGGCGAGGAACACACGATCGTAACCGACGCCCGGGACTGCGAGCAGATGATCGACGCGATGGAGCGAGCGTTCTCAGCGGCGGGGCTGCACGCTGCCTGGGAGCGGGTCTGTGCGGTCGTCGTTCAGCCGGGCGTCGAGTTCGGCGAGTCTTCGGTACACGAGTATCGCAGGGAGGCCGCAGGCGAGCTGCGGGAGCTGATCAGGCGATACCCCAATCTCGTGTACGAAGGCCATTCGACTGACTACCAGCGGCCCGTTCACCTGCGCCAGCTCGCGGAGGACGGTATCGCCATCCTCAAGGTCGGCCCGGCCCTGACCTTCGCGCTGCGCGAGGCCCTGTTCGCGCTGACGCAGATGGAGGCCGAGCTTGATCAGATCAGGCCGTTTGACAGGCGTTCCTGTTTCGACGAGGTGCTCGACTACGCCATGGTCGCGAATCCCGTCCACTGGCGTACCCACTACACCGGAGACGCCGCCACGCTGCGCTTCCTGCGCCGGTACAGCCTCTCCGACCGGTGCCGGTACTACCTCGCCGACCCCGCTGTGAAGGAGGCGGCCGGCCTGTTGTGTTCGAATCTCCGGGAACGCGGCATTCCCCATGCCCTCCTCAGCCAGTTCATGCCAGAGCAGTACCGGCGGGTTCGCGAGTCGCTGGTGTCTCCTGAGCCGCAGGCGCTGATCAGGGACCGAATCCGGGGTGTGCTTGGCGACTATCAGGCGGCCTTCGAAGGCGCATAGACCGGGCACGTGGAGCGGCAGAGCGCGTACCGCTCAGATGGTCCGGACCGCCTCGAGGAGCGCCTCGTTCGCCTCGCGCGGACCAACCGTGATGCGCACGTACCGCCCGCCTTCGAGTCCGGCGCACGAGTCAAGACTCGCCGTCTTGACCCCGCGCCGCAGGAGCTGCGAATGGAGGTCGCCGCTTCTCAGGCGCGCAACGAAGATATTGCAGGCCGAGGGAGGACCAACCTCGACGTCCGGATGGCCGGCGAGGCCGATTGTAAGCTGGAGAAGCCCGCGGGCCGTGTTCCGCGCCGTTCGCTCGAGGAACGCTTCGTCACCGAGTACCATCGTGGCGACGGCTGCCGACACTGCGGAGGTCATCTCGAGCGTGTCCCGCGCTGCTCCTAACCGGGAGATGAGACGCGGGGATCCAATGGCGTAGCCGAGCCGAATGCCGGCAAGACCCCAGGCCTTGGAGATCGTGCGAAGCACGATGACCCCGTCCTGCGTCCGGGTCAGTGACGAGCTCGAGCGTCGTGTCCAGGGGTCATGGTACTCCATGAACGCTTCGTCTATGACCACGATTGACCGACCGGCAGCGGCGCCGATGATCTGCCGTATATCGTCTTCCGAGTAGACCGTGCCGGTGGGATTGACCGGATTGCAGAGCCAGACCATCCGGGGCGCTTCGTGGCGAATGACACGGCACAACTCTTCAATGTCGCACGGAGCCGTACCGGACGCCCGGAGTTCGCCGGCGCCCACACGGATGACGCGTGCCCCCGCGAGCCGGCACGCTTGCTCGAAACGGAAGAAGGTGGGTACCGGGATCACGGTGCTGTCGCCCGGGTCGATGCAGACCTGCGGCAGGAACTGGATCAGGTCGTCGGCGCTCCACCCAATGAGGACCGACTCCGGGCTGACGTCGTGAATCCCGGAGATCCTGCGTTTCAGGGACGCGTTGGACGGGTCCGCGTAGTGGTGAGGGGCGGGCAGATCGGCGTCTGCGAGCAGGCGTTCCATGTCCCACGGATCGGTCAGGTTCTCACCCAGATCGAGGCGGACCATCTCGCGGTAGTCCTCCTCGCGCGTCGATCGGGAGAGATACCCCTGCTGCCGTTCAGCCAGGTACTGTTCAGCGTTCCTGCTCAGCCGGATCGCCGAAGACCCGGCGCTGGGTACCGCACCACTTGACATGATCATAATGATATGATGTTACTACCACATCAGTCAATCCAGTGGAGGTGACGATGGACCGAATCGACGCGCATGCGCATATCAACGGTGACGACTCCCGTACGCTCGCCTGTCTTGAGGAGATGGGCCTGAAGGTCATGAACATCTGTGTTGCACATAATGACTGGCGCGAGGGGGCGCGCACCGCCTACCGGGCCCTGGCCAGGGCTCATCCGCAGCGGTACGGCTGGTGTACGACCTTCGACCTGCCGGACTACACGGTCGCGGACAGTGAGTACGCGGACCGGGCCATCGCGGAGCTCGACAACGACTTTCGCGACGGCGCGGTTGCAGTCAAGGCATGGAAGAACATAGGAATGGAGTTGCGCTCGCCTGACGGCGCACCGGTCCTGATCGACGACCCGATCTTTGATCCTGTGTACGAGCACGTGGCGTCAGTCGGCAAGCCGATGCTGATGCACATAGGCGAGCCCCTCGAGTGCTGGCTCCCGCTGCGCGAAGGCTCCGTCCACTACGGGTACTACAGCCGGCATCCGGAGTGGCACATGCATGAGAGAACCGACCTGCCGTCCCACCAGGACCTCATGCAGGCCCGTGACCGGGTCCTCGCTCGACACCCCTCCCTGCGCGTCATTGGAGCGCATCTGGGGAGTCTCGAGTACGATGTGGCGCAGATCGCGGATCGATTCGATCGGTACCCGAACTTCGCCGTCGATGTCTCGGCACGACTGGCGGATCTCATGGCGCAACCGGCGCAGAAGGTGCGCGAGTTCTTTCTGAGGTATCCGGAGCGAATCCTCTTTGGCACGGATATCGTTTCCCGGCAGCAGCACAGCGACATGGAGAGCCCGGATCTCGAGGCATGGCTTGCAGAGTTCCGTACGACCAACGAGCTCTACTACCGCTACTTCGAGACCTCCGCGACGGTGGGTATGTGGGGCCAGGAGTCAGAGGGTATCCAGCTGCCGGCCGACGTGCTCGAACGGTTCTACACGCTGAACGCCCGGGCGTGGTATCCGGGGCTCTGATGGGGGGCGGGCGGCGCGCGATGCCGGGACGGGCGCCGGCCCCGCAAGAGGTGTGATGTGAACGTCTGTATTGTGGGATGTGGATCGCTCGCTCGCCGCGCGTACGGGCCGGTGCTGCGTGCGCTTGCCGACCGCCGGGGGGACCTCCGGCTCGGCGGCTGTTGTGACATGCAGCACGACCGCACCCAGGTATTCTGCACGGAGTTCGGGTTCGGTACGGCGTACTCGTCGCTCGACCGGATGCTGGAGCGTGAGCTGCCGGACGCGGTGCTCGTCGTCGTGCAGCCGGCACAGACCGCGGAGGTCGCCGGGCAGGTGTTGCGGCGTGGGACCCCCACCTTTCTGGAGAAGCCGCCCGGGACCTCATCGGCCGAGCTCCTCGATCTCGTCGCCGCATCCGCCGAGGGCAGGACATGGGGTTTCGTGGCATTCAACCGCCGCTACATGCCTGTCGTTGCATTGGCCGTAGAGGTCCTGCGTTCCGCCGAGACCGGCCCCGTGTCACTCGTGCGGTACGACTTTCACCGCCACGGGCGAACAGAACCCCGTTTCTTCCTGGACACCGGTATCCATGCTCTTGACGCTGCCGCGCATATCTCCGGCGGTACGCTTGCACGGGCATCCATCAGCTACGAAGCCGACGCCGTGCTCGTGCGCGCGCGCACCGCAGAAGGGGCGACGCTCTCAATAGACCTCGTGCCGCGGTCCGGTGCGAATCTGGAGCGGGCGCTCGTCGTGGCCGGAGAGCGCGTACTCACGCTGGAGCTCCCCGTCTGGCTGTCGCTTGACGCCCCCGGCCGTCTCGTTCACCTGAAAGGCGATCGTCGTGAGAGTGTCGGGTCCGGTCTCGACAGTCAGGCAGACGAAGATACTCCATGGATGACGAACGGGTTCTTCCACGAGGTCAGCGCCTTCCTGGACGCGGTTGAGAGGCGGGAGGTGCCTGAGAGCAGACTGGAGGCGGCGCTTGCGGTGATGAGCCTTGCGGAGGCCATACTCCGCGGCGATGAGGCGTGGGCGTGGCCCAGGCCAGGTAGCAGCCGCGGGAGCGACGTGGTATGATGAACTATCATCATATCGTTTGATCATGAAGCGAGCGGAGGAGAACGATGGTTGAGCTCGACAAGGACTCGCCTGTCGCCCTGTACCACCAGATGAAAGAGGCCCTAGCGGGCAGAATCCGGTCCAAGGACTGGAGACCCGGAGACAGAATCCCCACGGAAGGCGAGCTGGGGGAGCAGTACGGGGTCAGTCGTATCACCGTGCGTCAGGCGCTCGCGGAGCTCGTGCATGACGGTCTCCTGATCCGCCGTCAGGGTAAGGGAACCTTCGTGGCTGTCCCTCGGATCGAGCAGAGTCTGATGAGCTTCTACAGCTTCACCGAAGAGTTCCGCAAGCGGGGCTTCATACCACACAACCGTGTCCTGGACTTCAACGTCCAGCTTGCCGATCCCGACATCTGCGAGCGTCTCGATCTTCGCGACCCGAACCCGCACGTCTACTATCTCAAGCGACTGCGCTACGCTGACGAAGTCGTCATGGCAGTCGAGGCAACCTACCTGAGCAGGGATCTTTTTCCGGGACTCTCACGAGAGATGCTGGACGATCATTCACTCTACGAGATAATGCATCAGAAGTACGGGGTAGGTCATACCTCTGCAGACGAGTCCTTCGGGGCGACACTGATCAGCGCGGAAGAAGCGCTGTACTTCGGGCTCCAGGAGGGTTCACCGGCGATCGACCTGGAACGCATTACATTCGAGGGAGACCGACGTATAGAGTATACACGAAGTGTCGTGCGCGGAGACAAGTTCAGGTTCCGCATGCAGCTGCGGTAGCAGCGTCGGCCCGGTCACCCTGCCTGCCCGGCGGCGGACCGCGCGGCGATGAGGCCCATAAGCTCGTCAATGTCCTTCAGCGACCGGGCAAAGGCCCCCGCGCTCGCGAGATGCCGCACGTGCCGCTGCGTCGCCCACTCCGCATCCGAGACCTCGGTCTGCTGACAGCGGATGGCTGTGAGATCCACGTCCTGATCGAAGAGCCAG
>SKQU01000009.1 GCA_007118855.1 Spirochaetaceae bacterium | reverse complement strand
GGCGAGGACGCCGAGGCGATCGGCTTTGACGAGGGTCCGAAGCCCGTCGCATGGGTCGCCGAGCTCGAGCGGCGCGGGATCGTCGTCACGCGCGACGTGCTTCGGGACGAGGGGCGCGGGGTGCTCGAGGCGTACCGCGATGCCGCCGGCATCATCTACAACGGCCGCGGCGCGGACGCCGCGCGTTGACACGACTCCGGCGCGAACCTACAGTGTTGGTCTGTCGTGGTTTGGCGGGAGATCGCCCGTCCACCGGGAGGCGCCATGAGTCACACCATCAGCGCTCCGGTCGAACGACTGGACGCGCGAGAAAAGTCACGAGGCGAGGCACGCTACCTGGCCGATCTCCATTTCCCAGGGGTACGGAAGTGTCGGTTTCTCAGGTCACCGGCCGCGCGAGGTACGGTTCGCGTTCTGCAAGCGCCGGCCCTGCCGGAAGGCTACGCCTTCGTCTGTGCGGCGGACATTCCGACCGGCGGCAGGAACTCGGTCCAGATGATCACGTCCGACTGGCGCGTGTTCGCCGACGGTGACGTGCGGTTCCTCGGTGAGCCGCTGGGGCTTCTCGTGGGGCCGCACGCGGGGGTTCTCGAGGAGCTCGCGAAGGCGTTCACGATCGAGATCGACGAGGTCGAACCCGCCTTCACCGAGGAGGACGGGCTCGCCTGCGTGGGCGGACCCAGCTTCGGGACCGATAACCTCTTCGCCGATCACACGATCGTGAAGGGGAGCCCGGAGGATGCATTCGAGTCGGCGCGCCTCGTGGTGACAGACACCTTCCGGACCGGGGTTCAGGAGCACGTCTACATGGAGCCGCAGTCGCTCGTCGTGCTTGAGGAGGGGGGGCGGCTGACGATCTACATCTCGACGCAGTGCCCCTTCTACGTCCGCGAGGGCGTTTCGAGCGCCGTCGGTCGGCCCGTGTCGGAGGTCGTCGTCAAACAGACGGTGACCGGCGGCGGTTTTGGTGGCAAGGAACACTATCCGGACACGCTCGCCGCGGCGCTCTCGGTCGCGGTCCTCGCCGTTGGCGGTCCCATTGAGTTTGTGATGGAGCGCGGAGAGGATATGCTCTTCTCTGCGAAGCGCCACCCGAGCACCGTCCGCTACCGAGCCGCGCTCGACGAGAACAACCGCGTGGTCGCGCTCGACGCCGACCTGACGATCAACGCCGGTGCGTATCAGAGCGGCTCGGGCGTCGTCCTGCAGCGCGCGATGTTTTCGGCTGCCGGGGTCTACGACATCCCGAACGTGCGGATTCGCGGTCGCGCGGTGTGCACGAACACCGTACCGAACGACGCGTTCCGTGGCTTCGGCGCGCCGCAGGCGCTCTTCGCCGCCGAAGGGTTGATGACGCACATCGCCCGGCGGATTGGTGTGGACGAGGTCGACTTCAGACGGTCGCATCTGGTCACGAGGGGCTCGATCACGGTCACGAACGGAACCATTCGCGAAGAGGTGATTCTGCCCCGGATCATCGATCACGTCCTGGATGCGAGCGACTACCGCGGGAAGGACGCCGCCTGTAAGTGGGGAGGCGGCCGCGGGATCGGGCTCTCGATCTTCAAGCACGGAAGCGCGTTTACCGGTAGCGGCGAGCGCGACATCATCAAGGCGGAGATCCGTCTTCGCAAGCATGCCGACGGCCGGCCTGAGATCATCGCTTCTACCGTGGAGATCGGGCAGGGGGCGCTGACGACGCTCAGGAAGATCGTCGCGACCGAGCTCGACATCCCCGTCGCGGATGTGCTCTATCACGACGCGGACACCTCGCGGGTACCCGACTCGGGACCCACGTGCGCGTCGCGTTCGGTGGCGGTCGTCGGTTATCTGATCGAGCAGGCGGCAAGAAGGCTCAAATCGCGCATGAACGAACCTGGCGAGATCGAGGTCGTCCAGCGCTACGAGCATCCACCCGAGCTCGTGTGGGATCAGGAAACCTATCAGGGCGACGCGTATCCGTCGTACTCGTGGGGGGCGAACGTCGTCGAGGTGGAGGTTGACCGCTACACGCACGAGGTGCGCGTGGTCGGCGTCTGGACCGCGTACGATGTCGGGCGAGCGATCGATTCGATCGTCGTTCAGGGACAGATCGAGGGCGGCGCGAGCCAGGGGCTCGGCTACGCGACGCTCGAGAAGATGGAGCTGAAGGACGGGAGGTACCAACAGGTCTCGATGGCCGACTACATGATCCCGACCTCGCTCGACTTCCCGGCGATCGAGTCGAAGCTGTTCGATAATCCGTACCCGTACGGGCCGTCCGGCGCGAAGGGCGCCGGCGAAGTTGTGTTTGATGGGCTCGCGCCGGCGCTCGCGTCGGCGGTTGAGAAGGCGATCGGCGGGCCGGTGCATGAGTTGCCGGTCACGCCCGAACGAATAGCGGAGTTGCTGCGTGGACGACGGGAAACGGACGATTCGATTCGTCCTGAATGGATCAGAGCAGTCGATAAGGGTTGACCCGACTCGCAGACTCATCGATGTGGTCCGCGACGACCTTGGTCTGACCGGCACCAAGGAGGGATGCGGCGAAGGCGAGTGCGGTGCGTGCTCCGTGCTGTTGGGCGGCAGACTCGTCAACTCGTGCATCGTGCCGGTCGGCTCGGTGGAAGGCCTGACCGTAGACACGATCGAGGCCGTTCGAGAGACCCCGACGGGACAGAGTCTCGTCCAGCGCTTCGCCGAAGAGGGCGCGGTACAGTGCGGCTTCTGCATACCGGGGATGATCATGGCAGGCTACGCGCTCATCCGGGAGAAGGGCGGGCAGACCGATGCCGAGATCCGCGAAGGGATCTCCGGAAACCTCTGCCGGTGTACCGGCTACGACCGGATCGTCGCGGCTACCAGGGCCGCCTTCCGGGATGAGGACAGACGCCGTGGTTAAGTGGTATCGCCCCGGGACACTCGACGAAGCTCTTGAGATCCGTGCGCGGGAGACGGTCATCCCGATTGCCGGCGCTACCGACCTCTACGTTCGCTATCGTCGGCGAAGCGGACTCGCGCCCGAGTTCAGCGCGCCCCTCCTTGCCGTCGGTCATCTCACGGAGCTCCAGGGCTACAGCGACGAGAACGGCGAACTGCGAATCGGCGCCGGAGTGCCGTACGCCGACATCCTCTCGGACGGACGCACGCCCGTGCTCCTTGCCGCGGCGGTGCGCGAGCTCGCGGCACCCGCGCTTCGAAACGTCGCGACGCTCGGCGGCAATATCTGCAACGCCTCTCCGGCAGCCGACGCGGCCTGCCCGCTGTACGCGCTCGATGCGCGGTGTGAGCTTCGTTCGGCTTCTCGCGCGCGAACGCTCCCGATCGCGGAGTTCATCACGGGCCCCGGTCGAACGCAGATCGAGCCGGACGAGCTTCTCACGGCGATCATCATCCCGCCTGGCCCGGGCAGGGTGACAGCGGCGATCGATGACGACGCTACCACCCGCGTCCTCTACCGCAAGGTGGGTACGCGCCGCGCGAACGCGCTTTCCAAGCTGGCGATCGCCGCATGGGCGAGCCTGTCGGGCGGCGGCGTGGAGTCGGTTGGCGTCGCGATTGGAGCGGTGGCGCCAACGGTCGTGAGATCGCGCGAGGTCGAGGCAGACTTTGTCGGTTCGTTGGAGAGTCTTCGTGAGAAGACCGACGCGATACTCGCCGCCTACGGCAGACTGGTTGCGCCGATCGACGATCAGCGGTCGACCGCGGAGTACCGTCGCGAGGTGGCACTCAACCTCGTAAAGCAGTTCATTGAGCAGTCGCTTCTAGCCTGACGGACGAGGTCCTCCTGGACCTGCCGCACCCGCAGTTCGTCTTCACGATGCCGCCCCGGGGTCTGCTGCAAGCGGTTTTCCTGCGGCCTCATTTCCTCATCAAGATGACTATGCTGGCGATCACATCATCCAGCTTCTCGTCGTCCAGCTTCTCAATGTAGCCAATGTCTCGGACGGTCCAGTCGAGGCTTCTGACCTGATCGGCGAGTACACACCCACTGATGGTCTTCCCGATTACCGCGACTTCGAAGGGGTAACCTTTGATCTTCCTGGTGATTGGACAGAACAGTCCGAGCCCAACCTTCCCATTGTACTCTCTATACGAAACGGTCAATGCCGGCCTTCGTCCCTTCTGTTCATGTCCCGCTTGCGGATTGAAGTCCAGCCAGACGATGTCCCCACGGTCCGGCACGTACCGGCGTGACGTCACCACTCTTCCTTACCGACAGAACCACCTGTCTCAACAGGCGAATGGATGTTCTCTTCGGTTACGCGTGAGAGCATCTCCTTCAGTTCCTTGCGGCGAGGTACAATGACAATCTTCCCGTCTTCTTCTGTAATCTCCACGGAGTGCCCGCTCTTGAGGTTGAACTCCTTCACGTAGAGTGACGGAATGCGAATACCGAGGCTGTTTCCCCACTTCTGGACGACCGTCTGCATACGCTACCTCCCCATCGAAAGAATATACTATGTATATCCCGCGGTCAAGCGTGCATACCATGCCGGCGCGTCACGGGGAATCCAGTCGGGTACGTGGCTCGCTGGCGGGGAACACCAGGCCTTGATCCGACCCTGATGAACTGAGAGCCTCAGACTTCGGCCTGACCCGCAGGCTGGGAGAGGTGCGCTCCGATCCCAACGGACAAGCACACGGTGCGGGAGAGCAGTCCGGGCCGAGATCGTTGTGCGCAGTGCGGAGGGGGACCGTCTGTACGAGAGAGAACATCGATGCCCTCGACAAACGACGGCCGGGCGTCGCGACGGCAGTGTCGCCACGCCCGCGTCGAAAAAGCAGGCCTTGCCCCGTGAGACCCATGTCGTGTAACGATACTCCTCAGGAGTTCTATCCCTGATCGCAGAGGGTAAACGCATCCTGGAGGGCCTTCAGTGGGTCGCCCTTGGGCTTGAACTCGTGACCCACGTAGCCTTGATAGCCGGTCGCCGCGATGGCCTTGCAGATAAAGCGGTAGTTGAGCTCCTGATCGTCGTCGAGATCCTGCCTGTCCGGGTTTCCTGCCGTGTGAAAGTGACCGATGAAGCGGACATTCCGCCGTATGGTCCGTACGACATCCCCTTCCATGATCTGCATGTGGTAGATATCGTAGAGCAGCTTGACCCGCGGGCTGTCCACCATCTCGCACATCGCGACGCCCCAGGTCGTGGAATCGCACTGATAGCCCGGGTGGTTGACACGCGAGTTCAACAGCTCCACGTTGAGATTGATTCCTTTTTCTTCCGCGTAACCGCTGATCCTTCTGAGTCCCCGGGCTGTTTCCACAAGACCTTCCAGGTCGCTCTGATCCGGGTTGCGGTTTCCACTGAAGCAGATGAGTCCGGGTATGCCGTGGCGCACCGCAACGTCTATTGAATCGCGCAACTCGGACTCGATGCGATCATGGTTCTCCGGCTTGTTGAGCCCGTCGGGCAGGGACGCATGCCCGATCATGCTGGCGACGGCGAGTCCCGCCCTCTTCGCTGCCTCGATCACCTGTTCGTAGTCGGGATCCCGGAGCGAGAAACGGTCCCAGAACTCCGCGGCCCGATATCCGATGGCCCTGGCTTCTCGGAACACATCTCCGATCTCCATGCCCGCGCCCACGAACATCGGCGTGCAAAATGACTGCTTGATCCTCATAAGCCCTCCTCGGGAGAACCGCCCCCGGTCCTGAGCTGCACCGGAGGTGGCAGCATCTCCGGGAGTCCGATGTCGCTGAGGGACTCGAGAGAGCCGTTGCGATCCTCGCTCTGGCCGCCATTGACCAGCCACCTTTCGTGCATCTCGTCGGCCCGATTGTAGATGTTGCTCTTGTGCCTGGCAATCCTTCTCCGGCCTCCTCCGACGTGGGCAGGAAGCAGCCCAGATGCGCAAGCCGGGTCTGCCTGTTGTCCACCGAGGTTCTCAGGAGGTATCCTGGGCCTGCATCCCGGTCGTTTCGAGAAGGAGGGCGTTCGGCGACTGATCGTGGTGTCGGCGATGGCCAGCGGGCTCGATTGGACGATCATCCGCCCGAGTGGTCTGGTCGATCCTGAACGAGCTGTCGGCCGGTGCCTTGATCCGCAAGGCGGTCACGATCACCACGTGATCGTCGGCAAACAGGCGCCCGGAACCATGGAGTAGGCAGGGGGTACGATGGATAGGCGTTTGCGCAGGAGGGTGATCTGGGGTACCGTCGCGGTTGCTGCGCTCGGCGCCCTGGGATGGGGAGCGCGCTGGGCAACCTTCGCCCGGCCGCCGTTGCAGGAGGCGGTTGCGGCGCTCGCGAGTGACGACCGCGTCACGGTCGCCACCGATCGCTGGTTGACCTTCACCCCGAATCAGGCGCCTGCCGATACGGGTTTCATCTTCTATCCGGGTGGGCGCGTCGACCCCCGGGCATACGCCGGCCTGATGCGTACCATCGCCGAGGCCGGCTACCTGGTCGTCGTCCCGTCGATGCCGATCAATATGGCGATCTTCAACGTGAACGCCGCGAATCCGATCATCGCCGCGAATCCCGACATGAACCGGTGGGTCATCGGCGGCCACTCGGTGGGCGGTACGGCCGCGGCGCTCTACGTGTCCGCGCACCCCGACCGGATCGCCGGGCTCGCCATCTGGTCGTCCTTCCCGGCCGGCAACTCCGACATCTCCAACCTCGATCTCCCCGTGATCCTGCTCTACGGGGGCAACGAAACCGGCGTAACCGATGAGAGCGTCGGCGCCCGCAGACACCTGCTGCCGCGGGACACACAGTACGTGCGTATCGAGGGCGGCGATCACCACCAGTTCGGCGCGTATCAGCTTACCTCCGAAGACGCCCTGGCCACGATCAGCCGCGAAGCCCAACACGCGCAGATACTGAGCGCGACGCTCAACCTGCTCCGGACGGTTGCTGAATCGCCCTCAGTGCTCGAATAAGCGTCGGACCGACCGAAGCCTCCGGTCCACAACGGGCTCAGACGGCACTTGGTGAAACAACCTCGCCTGTGTTAGCATACGCCGTAGCACCGTAGCTTGGAGTGACCCGTGGCCGACCTTGTGCGAATCATCATTGCGATCATTCTTCCTCCGCTCGCCGTATTCTTGACCGTCGGCATCAAGGGCGCGTTCTGGATCAACATTCTTCTCTCGATTCTCGGCTACGTGCCGGGCATCGTCCATGCGGTCTGGATAGTCGCCAAACGCAGATAGCCGCAGCGAAAGACGAGAGCATTCAGATCGGCGCCCTGCCGGTCGCAACGCTGCTCACGTATCCGCAAAGTGCCGCCCGCCGATTGGTACGCTCGTGCCCGCTGCGGACCGACGAGCCAGATCGACGACTGCGCGGGCTGACGCGAGATCCTCGAACGCCTGTCCTACCGCCTTGAAGAGCGTGATCGAGTCCCGGTTGGATCGTCCGCGGATCGTCCCCGCTACGATCTGCGACAACTCGCCCCGTACGTGCGAGTCCGCGATCGCTCCTTCTTTGATTGGGATGACAATGTCACCTGCCTCCTTGAACGCCGCGTCCATGCTGTCCACGTAGACCTCCGCCGAGCGTACGGTCGCCGTGTCGAGTTCGCGGGTTACGGCCGAGCAGGCACCGATGGCGTTGATGTGGACCCCGGGAGACAACCAATCCCGCTCCAGGATGGGTGTCCTCGCGGGTGTGGTCGTGCAGACAATCTGCGCACCAACGACCGCGGTGCGGGCATCACCGGCGGCTGTGACGTCGAAATCGTACCGTCCACGGCACCGCTCGACGAAACGGTCGGCCTCTCCGGGCGCGATACCCCAGACCCGGGCGGCCTGGATGCGGCGGACCAGGGCCATCGCCTCCAGGTGGGACAACGCCTGTGTACCTGCGCCGAGGATGGCCACCGTCGCGGCATCCTCATTGGCCAGATACCTCGTGGCGACCGCACTGGCCGCCGCGGTCCGGATGGCCGTGATCGCGGTAGCATCGACGATGGCCTCCAGCGACCCGTGCTGCGAGTCGAACACGAGCACGACACCCTGGTGCGCGTCACGGTGGGTACCGTGGTTGCCGGGGAAGACCGTGATGACCTTCACTCCCAGCGAGCCCAGATCGACGTCGTACGTCGGCATCATCGCCAGCGCGTTCCCCTCCGGAGTCGGGAACACCGTGCGCACCGGCTGATGGACCGCGCCCGAGGCGCGACTCGCGAACGCGCTCGCCACGGCCTCTATACAGGCCTCCATCGTGAGGAGATCCCTCACCTCTTCCTGGTTGAGTATGAGAACGCTCATGAGTCCCTCCGAGGGAGTCGATCCGTTGCGTGCGGCGGCCCGATCGAGGCGGTCTCCAGGAGCCGGACGACGTCAGATCAGGGGACCGGCGTGGGTGAAGCGAGGAGCTCCGACTCCGTTTGATGACCGCGGGCAGGATAGACGGGCTTCCCGCCGGACTTCATCTGACGGATGATCGTATCATGCGCGCTCTGAACTGAGAAGGACGCAGCTCCACCCGGCTTCTGAGCAATGTACGTTGATCGAGACATTCATCGCATCACCTCCCCTGCGCCGCGGCGTGCAGCGCTGCGATGTCGAGCTTCTTCATTGCGAGCATCGCCTCCATCGCGCGGTTCACTGCAGCGCGATCG
>SKQU01000318.1 GCA_007118855.1 Spirochaetaceae bacterium | reverse complement strand
CGTCGTGCCGGTACGATGCGACCGTTCCGTCCGGCATACGGCGCAGGAGACCGCGATCGTAGGTGCCCACCCAGATGGAGCCGTCGCGGGAGCGCGCAAGCGCGTAGACGATCGTCGCGTCCGACCCGGCGGCCCGAGCGTACGGACCCCAGGCCGACTCGAACTCACCGGTGCGCGGGCTGTAGCGCGAGATACCGGCGTTCGTGCCGAGCAGGATCGACCCGTCAGGCTCCGCGAGCGCGGCAGTGACATTGTCGTCTCCGATGCTCCCCGGATCGTCCGGGTCATGCCGGTGGATGGTGATTCCTCCGGTTTCCGGATCACGCACATTGAGCCCCGCGTTCTGCACTCCAATCAGGAGCTGCCCGGTCGCCTGATCCTCGTGCAGCATCTGGACCCGGCCCACGGAGAGCCGCTGATCCTCGGGGAGCTCGGGATGGACGAAGCGGAAGTCGCGACGTCCCGGGTCGTACTTGCTGATCCCGTTTCCGTTCGTACCTACCCAGATGATCCCGGATCGATCCTCGTAGAGTGCGTAGGCGATATCGTGGGCGAGGCTGTACGAGTCGGCGAGGTCGCGTCTGTGGACCGCATACTCTCCAGTGTCCGGATCGAGAACGACGAGGCCGCCACCCCATGTGGCGATCCAGAGGTCGCCGGCCTCGTCCTCCGCGATCGACATCACGTACGGACTCGGAAGACCGTCCGGTCCATCGGCGATCGTGCGGAACTCCAATTCGTCGGACGGACCGCGCTCGACGAGCGAGAGCCCGCCGTAGGTACCGACCCAGATGATCCGGCCGTCGTCGAAATAGAGCGTCTGGACGAGCTGGTGAGAGAGGCTGTCCGGATTGAACGGCTCGCTCGTGTAGAGCGTCATCGCATAGCCGTCGTACCTCTGAAGCCCGGCCTGGGTCCCGAACCAGAGAAACCCGGCATCATCCTGCAGGATCGAGGAGACCGACGAGTTGACGAGCCCGTCCTCATAGGCGATGCGGTCGAACTGAAGCCGTGCCGTGGGTGACTCGGCGGGGAGCGATGCAACGGCACAGACGAGGAGGAGGAAACCGAGAACGAAGGAGAGAGAAGGGCGGCGGTAAACAAGCCCGTAGATGGACCCTTTAATTGACTAATTCGTCATATTTGACCTCCACAGTGTACGGAATCCGGCTGCCGCTGTCCAGCGAATGGGCCCGAAGGAGCGCAGAACTCACCGTATTTCGGCTCGATCAGCGCGAGGAAGATGAATATACTCCTAACCGAAGACTCATACATGCGCACTACGATCGGGCGATCCCGGGTCGTGGAGGAGAGATAGATGATCAGACTATCAGCGGGCAGGCGGCACCCAATATCATCGCCGCGCATAGCGGTGGCCGTCGCGCTGCTCATCGTAGGGGGGCACACTGTGCCGGCCACCGGGTCCCGGGAGCCTGCCGAGCCTGCCCCGGTGACGTTGCGGCTCGCGATGGCCGCGGATCCTGATTCGCTCGATCCGCACCGCTCGTCGGCTTCGATGACCGAGCAGATCATGCTCAACGTCTTCGACGGGCTGCTCAACCCGACGCCGGACGGCGGAGTGGAGCCGGGAATCGCGGAGTCCTACACCATCTCGCCGGATGGGCTCACCTACACCTTCACGCTTCGGCCGGAGGTCTACTTCCACAGCGGCAACCCGGTCACGACAGAGGACGTCGTGTTCACGATCAACCGCCTGCGCGGAGCAGACGGCGGACCGGCGCTTTCGTCCGAGTTTGACGACGTGGAGGAGATTGAGGCCCCTGATTCCCGCACCGTCGTGATCCGCCTCGCGAGGCCGAACTCCTCCTTCGAGAAGTTCCTCTACCGGGCGATCGTGCCGGCCGGGTACTATCGGCAGGCGGAGAAGCCGATCGGCGCGGGACCGTACCGGTTCGTGGAGTACATGCCCCAGAACCGCATCGTGCTCGAGCGGTTCGACCGCTACTACGGCGAGACGGGCGACGTGGACCGGGTGATCGTGCGGATCATCGGCGACCGGGAGGCGCGTCTGCTCGCGCTTCGCGCCGGGGAGCTCGACCTCGCAGACGTTCCGACGGACCGGCTAGGCGAGGTAGAAGGCCAGTTCCGCATCGTCACCGCGCTCGCGAACTCGGTCTTCATCCTGGGCATGAACAATGCCCGCGCGCCCTTCAACGACCCGCGCGTGCGCCAGGCGATCAGCCACGCGATCGACCGCGAGGAGATCATCGACTTCGTCTTCGACGGCTATGGCGTGGAGCTCGGTTCGAGCATGAGCCCGGCGATGCCGGAGTTCTTCGACGAAGGGCTCGTCGGTACCCACAAACCTGATCTCGATGCCGCGCAACAGCTGCTCGAGGAGGCAGGGTACCCGGACGGCTTTCCGGTTGAGCTTCGCATCTCCGGGCACAGCCCTATCTACACCAACACCGCACAGGTCATCCAGCAGCAGCTTGCCCGCGTCGGTATCAGGACGAGGATTCAGGTCATCGAGTGGAGCATGTGGCTCTCCGACGTCTACACGAACAGGGACTTTCAGATGACGTTGATTGACTTCACCGGCAAGCTCGACCCGTACCCGGTGCTGCGCCGCTACATTTCGGACTTCCGGCGCAATTTCCTGAACTACGAGAACGAAGCGTACGACGAGATCATGGAGCGCGCGCTGCGGTCGCCTGATCCCGAGACTCGAGCGCGACTATACATGCAGGCACAGGAGATTCTCGCGATAGAGGTACCGGCTGTTTTCATCGCCGACTACCAGTTCATCTGGGCGATGGACGGACGGTTCAGCGGGTATACTCCCTACCCGTTGTTCTTTCACGATGTCCGCAAACTCAGGTATGCTCCTGAATAGACGTGAGCTCGACGTACCTGATCCGCCGCCTGTTCAGCCTCGCGACCACGCTGGCCGTGGTCGCGTTGGCCACATTTCTCGCGTTTGAGGTGATCCCCGGAGACCCCGTGCTCACCATGCTCGGCCCGGACGCCGATCCGTCTCTGGTTGCCGCGATGAGGGAGGAGCTCGGCACCGACCTTCCGCTGACCGCCCGACTCGCGAACTGGGTTGCGGGGGTGCTCACCGGCGATCTGGGAACCTCCATTCGGTACGCGCGACCCGTGGGATCGCTCATCCTGGACCGCGTGGCGGTATCGCTGTCCGTCGCCCTTCTCGCGATGACCGCTGTGGTCCTCGTCGCGATCCCCCTCGGGATCGCTCTGGCTGTACGACGGTCGCACTGGAGCGAGCCGTTCGTGGCGACGATCATCCAGGTCGGTATGGCGATCCCGTCGTTCTGGTTGGGGATCATCCTCATCTCGGTGTTCGGCCTCTCGCTCGGGCTCTTCCCCACCGGAGGGTACGTACCCTTCGGCGCCGGGCTGTTCGCATCGATCCGGTCGGTGACGCTCCCCGCGATCGCCATCGCGATTCCGCTGATCGCGGTCGTCGTGCGCTACACCCGCAACTCCATGATCGACCAGTTCAGCCAGGACTACGTGCGCACGGCCTTCAGCAAGGGGTTCCCGGTGCGGCACGTCGTCTATCGCCACGTGCTACGCAACGCGGCGCTCCCGGTGATCACGGTCCTGGGGATGATCTTCGGGAACGTCGTGGTGGGCACGATCATCATTGAGCAGGTGTTCGCGCTGCCGGGACTCGGTCTCCTGCTCGTGACGGCGGTGAGCGCTCGGGACTTTCCGCTGATCCAGGGTCTGGTGCTCTACATCACCTTCTTCGTCACGCTCTTCAACCTCCTCGTGGACCTCGCCTACCACGTCATTGACCCACGGGTCGAGCTCACATGATGCGCTCGAACCCGAATCTGTCCATCGGCCTCGCGATCGTGGGGCTGCTCGCCCTGCTGGCGCTCGCAAGTCTCGTATACACGCCGCACGATATCAATGAGATGCACCGCGAACACCGGCTGGAGGGACCGAGCTCCCGGTTCTGGCTCGGGACGGACAACTTCGGCCGCGATGTCTTCAGCCGTGTCATGCACGGCGGGCGTACCGCGTTCTTCGTGGGATCGACGGCGGTCGCGATCGGGCTCGTAGTCGGCACGCTGATCGGCGCGATCGCCGGGTACGCAGGAGCCTGGGTCGACGAGGCATTCATGAGGGTGATGGACGGGCTGCTCGCCTTCCCGGGCCTCATCATGGCATTGATGGTAATCGCGATCGCGGGCCCGGGGACCTTCAACACGGCACTCGCGATCGGCGTCATGAGCGTACCCACGATCTCCCGTATCGCCCGCAGTGGATTCATCCAGCTCAAGTCTATGGACTTCGTCCAGGCGGCACGCACGATCGGCGTCCGTCCGGTCGCGATCATGGTCCGCCACATTCTCCCGAACGTCGTTTCGTCGCTCGTAGTCGCCGCGTCGGTCGCGTTCGCGGCGGCAATCCTGAGCGAGGCGGGCTTGAGCTACCTGGGGCTCGGGGTGCAGCCCCCCACACCGAGCTGGGGGCGGATGCTCCGCGAAGCCCAGGGGCACTTCCTTCGGTCGCCGTGGTCCACGCTCGCGCCGGGACTCGCGATCACGCTGATGGTTCTGGGTTTCTACATGATCAGTAACGGCGTTCGTGACGCGCTCGACGTGAGGGGGCACCACCTGTGAGCGGCACGCCGACGCCGACTCCGGCCCCGAGCCTGCTCGAGGTGCGGGAGCTGTGCACCTGGTTCGGTCCGGACGATGCGCCGGTGCGCGCGGTTGACGGCGTGAGCTTCCGGCTCGAGCGCGGGCAGACGGTCGCGCTCGTGGGTGAATCCGGCTGCGGCAAGAGCGTGACCGGGCTCTCCATCATGCAGCTCGTACCGGCGGGAGGGCGCATTGTCGGCGGTGAAGTCAGACTCGGCGGAAAGGAGCTTATCCGACTTGATCGGCAGGAGATGACCAGAATCCGCGGGCGACGCATGGCCATGGTCTTCCAGGAGCCCATGACCTCGCTCAACCCGCTCATGACGGTAGGTGAGCAGATCGCGGAGATGCTCCGCCGCCATCTGGGCCTCACGCGCGGGCAGGCGACCGGGCGTTCGGCGGAGTTGCTCGCGGAGGTGGGGTTCCCGCGACCAAGACGACTCCTCGGCGAGTATCCGCACCGGCTGTCGGGGGGAATGCGACAGCGGGTCATGATCGCGATGGCGCAGAGCTGCGATCCGGAGCTTCTGATCGCGGATGAGCCGACCACCGCACTCGACGTCACGGTCCAGGCTCAGATCCTCGAGCTCCTGAGAGGTCTGACTGCGCGGGCGGATACGGCGATTCTGCTCATCACCCACGATCTGGCCGTCGTCTCCGAGACCGCAGATCATGTCGTCGTCATGTACGCCGGCCTCGTGGTCGAATCGGCACCCACCAGGGTGCTGTTTTCCCGGCCGCTTCATCCGTACACGCAGGGCCTGCTCGCCTGCGTCACGTCCATCACCCAGGCGAAAAAGCGCTTACGTCCCATCCGTGGCACCGTGCCGGCCCCCAATGCGCTTCCAACCGGATGCCGTTTTGCGCCGCGGTGCCCCCGCGCCTTCGCGCGGTGCCCGTCGGCGGTGCCCCCGCTCGTTGAAGTGGAGGACGGCCACCAGGTGCGCTGCTACCTCCACCCGGGAGGCACGCGATGAGCGGTCCTGCGCTTCTGGAGGTCTCAGGGCTGACAAAGACCTTTCCGGTGAAGACCGGGCTACTGCAGCGCGCGAAGGGCGAGCTTCAGGCGGTCACCGACGTCTCCTTCGGCCTCGACCGTGGCCGGACACTCGGAGTCGTGGGGGAGTCCGGAAGCGGCAAGTCGACCCTTGCGAAGTGCATCGTCCGGCTCTATCCGCCCACGTCCGGGCGCATCGGCTTCAGGGGCGCGGACATCGCCCGGATGGGCGAGGGCATGCTTCGGGCCCGCGTGCGCGAGCACATCCAGATGATCTTCCAGGACCCGTACTCCTCGCTCAATCCCCGGCACACCCTGTACTCCATCGTAGAAGAGCCGCTGCGGGTTCATCGTCGGCTTCCGGCGGAAGAGCGGGGATACCTTGTTGACGCCGTTCTCGAGCGCGTGGGGCTTGATCCGGTGCTCCGCACGAGGCGGCCGCACGAGTTCTCCGGAGGGCAACGCCAGCGCATCGCGATCGCCCGCGCGCTCGTCCTCAACCCGGATCTCGTGATCGCCGACGAGCCGGTCTCCGCGCTTGACGTGTCGATCCAGGCGCAGATCCTCACCCTGATGCAGGACCTCCAGGAGGAGCTGGGTCTTGCCTACATCTTCATATCGCACGATCTGAGCGTGGTCCGCGCGATCGCGGACACCGTGATCGTACTCTATCTCGGACGGGTCATGGAGGTCGCCCCTGCCGACCGCCTCTTCGCATGCTACGCGCACCCCTATACGCAGGCCCTCCTCTCGGCGGTCCCCATGGTACGGACGGACGAGGAAGAGCGCCCGCCCCGCATCATCCTCGCGGGCGACCAGCCGGACGCGGCGAACCCGCCGGCCGGCTGCGTCTTCCACACCCGGTGCCCCTACGCCCGGAACCGATGCCGGAACGAGGTGCCCTCGGTGCGTCAGATCGCCGACCAGACCGAGGGACACCGCATCGCCTGCCACTTCCCGCTCAGCGGGTAGGTACGACACGCAGCACGTTCCAGGAGAGTCCGGCAAGCGGCACGTCGACCCTGCCGTTCGCGACCATCCGCTCCCTGAGTACCGTCGGAACGACGTTTTCGCGATCCGGCCCGTTCGTCGCCTTGGGATCGTCGTGGGCGAGCGCGGTATGCAGAAGCTTCGCCTCGGTCCCGAGCTCACCCAGCTCGATCTCGGCGGACAAGGGTTCACGCCCCCGGTTGACGCAGAAGACGGTCGTCACCTCCTCATGCGGATCATGCACGGCAACCGATTCGATTACGTCAACCTGGTCGAACTCTTTCGTGTCGTAGACAGGACCATGCACGTGCGTCTGGAGGACGGTTCCGCGCGCGAGCGTCGCCGCGTGCATGAAGGGGTAGTAGATGGTCTGCCGCCAGGCAGGACCTCCCTTCACCGCCATGATGGGGGCGATCACGTTCACCAGCTGGGCGAGACAGGCGATCTTTACTCGATCTGCGTGCCTCAGCATCGTGATGAGCAGGCATCCCACGAGCAGCGCGTCTTCGTGCGTGTAGATGTCCTCCAGAAGGGGCGGCGCGACCGACCACGGCTCGACTTTCCGGTCCTGCTCTTTGGAGTGGAACCAGACGTTCCACTCGTCGAAGGCGAGGTTGATAGTCTTCCTGCTGCGTTTCCTGGCCTTCACGTAGTCGGCCGCCGCAATCACACTGCGGATGAAGGCATCCATATCGAGCGACCTTGCGAGATAGGTCGGCAGATCGTTGTCGCCATTTCCGTAGTAGCTGTGGAGCGAGATGTAGTCCACCTGATCGTAGGCGTGCTCGAGCACGGTCGCCTCCCACTCGGGGAAGGTCGCGATGCCTCGGCCGGAGCTTCCGCAGGCGACGAGCTCGATCGCCGGATCCGCCCACTTCATCACTTTGGCGGTCTCGGTGGCCACCCGCGCGTACTCACCGGCGGTCTTGTGCCCGATCTGCCAGGGCCCGTCCATCTCGTTGCCCAGGCACCAGAGTTTGACCCCGTGGGGCTCACGGAATCCGTGCGCCGCGCGCAGGTCGCTGCGGGCCGTCCCCCCCGGATGGTTGCAGTACTCAACGAGCGCAAGCGCTTCCTCAGGGCCCCGCGTCCCGAGGTTGACCGCGAGGTAGGGATCAACGCCCGCCTTCCGCGTCCACTGCACGAACTCGTTGAGCCCGACTTCGTTCGTCTCCACGCTCCGCCACGCCAGGTCGAGCCTTCGCGGCCGGCTCTCCCGCGGCCCGACGCCGTCCTCCCAGTTGTAGCCCGAGACAAAGTTTCCTCCCGGGTAGCGCACGACGGTCGTCCCGATCTCCCGCACCAGCTCGACGACATCGCCGCGGAACCCGGCTTCATCCGCTTCCGGGTGATCCGGCTCATAGATGCCCTCGTAGACGGCACGCCCAAGGTGCTCGAGAAAAGACCCGAAAAGTCTGGGGTCTATATCACCAACGGTGAACTCACGGTTCACGACGATTCTCGTCTGGTTTTTCGTCTGGTTCATTGCACTGCTCCTTCCCGAGTCGTAGAATCAACCATGCCAGATCCGTGGACAAGAGCGCAACCGGGTACAATGAGACGCTGCATGGACGGGATCACGGATGCGGCGGTGGGAGCGCCGAAGCTTGCGGACGCCGGGTTCAGCGCCGTGGTCGTCTACTCGTCGGTCGACGCCGCGACGGTGAGCGAGGCGGGCATGGAGGCGTGGCTCTGCGGGTCCGGCTTCCCGCTGATCCGTGACGACGACACGATCAAGGCGGTGGACCTGGACGGCAGACCCTGCGTCTGGTTCAACTCCGCCTCTCCCTGCGCCCCTGAGGTGCGCGAGGCGTCGCTCGATGCGTACGGCCGGATGGCCGGGGCCGACGAGGTAACCGGCATCCTGATCGACGGGTGCCGCTTCGCCTCGCCGGCAAGCGGAGAGGCCTTCTTCACCGACTTCTCGCCTCATGCG
>SKQU01000429.1 GCA_007118855.1 Spirochaetaceae bacterium | reverse complement strand
GAGACCGACGAGGTGTTCCAGCTGGCCTATCTCGTCATGATCCTCATGGACGCGCGGATGGGAGCCGCGCGGGAACAGCAGAAACACGAGCATCTGGTCACCGTGGAGCTCGAATCAGTTGCGGAGACGGTTCGCGCGTCCGGGACGACGCCCCTGGCGCAGGAAGAGTTCTCGTCGCTCGTGGAGGAGGCACAGACGAAGCTCGGTTCGTCCGCCGCCGCCTTCGCCTCACGCCTTGGCCAGGAGCTGCTGAAGCCGCGGCCCCGCCGCAAGCTCCCGCAGATACTCTACATCCATGGCGTCTACGTCCACGCGAGCTGCGTCGCGCAGCTGTTTGAACAATCCCGCAGGCACATGAGCACGCATCTGAGCCGCGAATACACCGAGCTCATGGAGGCCTTTCTCCGTGGCCGCACTCCGGAGATTGGGGAGATTTTCGGTTCGCGCGACCTCCTGAACGAGGACATCGAGCGGCGTGTCAGCCGACAGCTACCCCTGTTCGGCGAGCTGCTCGCTCGACCGCAGATCATCGCGGAGGCCGTCATTCACGACGCGAAGCAGCGCCGTGAGGTGATATCGACGGAGGAACTCAAGGCTCTGCTCGCCGAGTATTTCGTCGTCGAGTCCTCCGAGCTCAAGCCGCTTGCCGAGCTTCTTGATCTGAGCATCGTCGCAATCTACGATGAAGCGCTCACGAACACGGGCGTGTTCAGACAGATACTCCTGCGCCTCTCGGGACGGCACGAGAGCCTGCGCGCGACCTATACGCGCAGATTCGGCCCCCGCTCGAAGCCGACCTCTTCATCGGCGGTCGAGGACGGTGCCGGCGGCAGACGGGCCGCCTCGCCGGCCGCCGCCAGGCATGAGCCGCCCGGAACGAGAACCGGCGGGCGGGGCGGTCCGGTGGGCCGAGCCGAGTCTGCCTCCACACGTCGACGCAGACCGCCTCCTGCACCGGGGAAGCCGAAAGCGAAGAGCCGCGACGAGATAGAGCAGATCTGGAACGAGTTCGGCAAGGCGCTCCACACCAAACCGTCAGAAGAAGACTCTTCGTAGGCTGCGCCGCACCTCATGCGCGCAGTTGTAACCGGGCGCCCCAAAGATACCGCCCCCAGGATGCATCCCCGCGCTCGCGAGGTAGAGCCCCGCAAGCGGCGTTCTGTAGCGTGAGAGCTCCGGCAACGGCCTGAACATGAACATCTGGTCGAGAACCATCTCCACGTGCATCACGTTCGCATTGGGCATGTTGTGCTTCTCCCTGATCACCGGGGGCGTCTGAATGTACATGTCTATCAGCGCGTCACTTGTTCCCGGAGCGAATCGGTCGATCGTGCGGAAGAGTTTGGTCGCCTCATCCCGCTCGATCCCCGCCCAGTCGAGACCCTCGCGAAGCCGGTACGGATAGTACTGCCCCCAGAGGAACAGCGTGTGCTTACCGCGCGGAGCGAGCGCGGGATCGATGGCGCTGAAGGTCATCGCGACGACTGCCGGGTCTCTTGAAGGCTCGCCTCGCAGGTAGTCGGCGTAGGCGTCGTCGAGATACTGCCTCGTCGGGCACAGCAGCTGCAATCCACGCACGATCTCGTCGTTCGAGACCCCGTCCACCTGGTACACCGGAAGCCGGTCCAGCGCGGCACGGACGACCATCCCGAACCCGTTGCCCACGTGAGTCCCGGCGATACGCGAACGCAAGGCCGGCGGGGTCCAGTGGTCCAGCAGCTCAAGAAAGGTCACCTGGACATGCGCGTTCGAGATGACCCGGCGGGCGGTGTACCGCTCGCCGCCGGCAGTCTTCGCGCCGACCGCACGACCGTCCTCCACGAGAATCCCGGTGACCTCCTGGTTGGGCAGTACCTGTCCACCGTGATCGCGAATGCATGCGGCGAGCGCCTGCGTAAGCATACCGGATCCTCCGCGCGGCCGCGCCGGTCCCTTCTTGTGGATGACCGAGTGCCAGCCTATGAACTCCGCGCTCGCCGCGTCAATGGGCGGCGGTCCGCTCTGAGCCCCCCACCAGGCGAGCGCCGCGCGCATCCGCTCGTCCTCAAAGGTGTCGTTGATCAGCCGCCCGTAACTCTGGAACAGCGTGCGCAACAGATCGGTGCGGTCCGAACGGCCGCTGCCGAACTTCTTGAGCAGAAGGGTGCTGGCGATGTTGCGCATAGTAGGCGGTTTGAGGAAGAGCTCGAAGATCGCCTCGTTCAACGGCTGCCATCTGCGGATGAACTGATTGTAGGCATCAGCATCGTGCTCGCTGACCCGCGCGATACTCTCGCACGTGCGATCCAGATCCCGGTAGAAACTGACCGAACTCCCGTCGTCGAAGGGGGCCGTCATGAACGGGTCGAGCGGAAGATACTCGAGCCCATACGCGCCGAGGTCGAGATCCTCCACGATGGGCGTGTGATGGATCATGAAATGGGCCGACCCGCCCACGTCGAGCTTGAACCCTCCGAACATGTCCTCGGTGCACACCGCCCCGCCAATCGTCTCACGACGCTCGAGCACCGTAACCTTATACCCCCACTTCGCAAGGTAGGCTGCCGCGGTGAGGCCGTTGTGTCCGCTTCCGATAACGAGTATGTCGCCGTCCATACGATATGTCATACTACGGTCCCCCTGATTGCGCAATCTTGCCGGAGGGCGCCGGCGTCACTATGCTTGGCGGATGGCAGACTGGCTCATCGTGGGCGGCGGCATACATGGGTGCACCATCGCCCACGCCTTGCTTCGTTACACGACGGTGAACCTCGACGCCATTCGCATCGTTGACCCTCACGAGGAACCGCTCGCCGCATGGGACCGGCGCGTGCGGCAGTGCGGTATGCGTTACCTCAGGTCTCCCGCCGCTCATTCGATCGCCCCGCACTTCACGGATCTGCTCTCATGGGCACGCGAAGAAGGCTGGGATCTCACGCAGCATACGATCGAGCCGTACGCACGCCCCTCGGTTGATCTCTTCCGGGCCCATGCGGCCGCACGTATAGCCGCGAGCGGCATCGGGAAAGCTTGGGTCACCGGATCCGCAGTTACCATGGCCGAGCGGCGCGGAGGCTGGTCCGTCGCCCTTGACAATGGTCGACGGATCCGCGCCCAACGGGTGGTGATCGCTACGGGCAGAACGGGCGGCGCGCGGATGCCTCCATGGAGCCTGGACGGGCCTTCGAGTCGGACTATCCACGTATTCGATCCCGGATTCTCACTCGAGCGTGCCCGGCTCACACGATCGCCGGTGGTTGTCGGCGGCGGCACGTCGGCGGTTCATCTCGCGCTCACCCTCGCCGAGCGGCCTCCTCGCCCGGTTCACAGTGACCAGCCGGCACCGGTGCGCATCGTGTCCCGCAGACCCCTGCGCATCCACCAGTTCGATTCCGACCCCTGCTTCATAGGTCCGGCATGCATGAAGCGCTTCCTCGCTATACGCGACCCGGATGAGCGGCGGTCGCTTCTGGACACGGCGCGCCAACCTGGGTCGGTTCCCCCGGATCTTGCTCGCGCGCTCGAGTCCGCCGTCGCAAGAGGTTCGGTCGAGTGGATCGAAGACGCTATCGTGGACGCCCGCCGTGTATCCGGATCCACGGTCGAGCTCGTCGGGAGCGGCCCGAAGGCGCGCAGGTACGAGAGCGACATGGTGATTCTCGCGACCGGGTTCACTCCCTCTCCGCCGGTCGAGTGCCTGCTCCGGGCGATCCGTGACGCGTCACGCACCCATGCGCTGCCCGTTGACTCGATTGGGTACCCTCTTCCCCACGCGTCGCTTCAATGGGCGAAGCGGCTCTACCTCAGCGGCCCTCTCGCGGAGCTCGAGCTCGGCCCCTCGGCGCCAAACATCATCGGAGCACAGAATGCCGCCAAACGGATCATCTCCCACCTCAACGGAACGCCTCTGGTAATCCCATCGGCGTGGAGGCGCTACGCTCCGGCGAGCGTCTCGAGCTCTTCGGACTCCTGCTGATACTCGAGGATCGCGGAGCGGATGCTCTCGAAGGTGAGCGGAAAGACGACGTTGAAGAAGTAGGCGCGCTGCACGAGCCGGTTGCGGCTCCGTTCGTAGGCGGCGCGGATCCTGCGCTCCTGCTGCTGCATGTAGTGCCCGTATCCGCGGAAGTCCATCGGTTCGTCCGAGGATCCCCTCCCCTGCTTGACGATGTCCTGGAACCGTCCCAGCTTGTCGAGTACATCAAAGAGCGAGAAGTGTTCGTCGACGTGCTCGGCGACCTTCCCGGAATCGTTGCTGAACTGCGCCCCTATCTTCTCCAGTTGATGTGGGTACATCGTCTCGAGCATGTAACTCTTCCGAATCGCAACACCGGCACGGCCGAACGCGTCTTCGATCGCGCTGATCACGTACCGGTTGCCACGGTAGTACTTCAGCAGCTCGAGGACCCGGTCCGCGCCGCTCGGTCCCATCGTGAGCAGGTCGGCCACCTGCGCCGCGATCGATTCCGGCAGATTCGGTGTTACCTGGACGCTGTAGGTCTGGAAGACCGCGCCGCGCTTGTCCTTGAGCTGCACCTCGCTCTGTTTGAACAGCTCCTCTGGTGTGATGTCTCTGTAGTAGCTGTCGAGCACGAGAGCCTCGCGCTTGAACCGCTCGTAGTAGTCGTTGGCTATGTTCGTCTCCACGAGTTTGTCGTAGAGCGCCTTGCTGATCCGCAACCCGCCTATCGGCGCGGTGGTCTCCATCCGTTTCGCGTCGATCACGGCGGTGCCGACCACGTCCCATTGCTTCGCACCGTCCGGCCCGAAGTTCCCGATCGTCACCTCGCCGATATTCGCCCCTATGCGAATTCTGATCTGGAACATCGCGTTGATCGAACGCGAGAGCTCAAAGGAATTGCGAAGCGTGGAGATGATGTTGAAGGCGCGTTTGAGCGCCACCTTCGCCTCATCGCTCGCTCCTTCGACCAGGAACTTCTGGTTCGCCTGGTTGAACAGCGAACAGACCCGTTGCGTCTCCACGCAGGTGAAGAAGAGCTCGCGGGCGATATACCGCTCGGCCTCCTCGTCGCTCATGCCCTTCACACGTCGGTCGATGTTGCCGCCGTAGTGGAACATGAGACTGTCGCCTTCGATCTTGTTGAGGTAGCCGCCGTGCCTGCGCAGCACTCCGGCGAAGGCGGTATAGAGGCCGTTCAGGACGTCCTGATTCTCCTGCGGACTAAGAAACTGCGACAGGTAGGTGTAGTCGGCGATGTCTATGAATCCGACCCCGACGGTCATCACCTCACTCGTGGTGGGGATGCCGCCCATCTCCATGATCGCGTCCACGAGCTGGGTGGGAAGGTAGAAGTCCTGGATCTCCTCACGCAGATCCTGCGGATCAACGTGCATGTCCGCGTCGGTCAGCTCGTCTCCGGTCAGCTCGTCGTCGGCCGCCTCCAGCTCCCCCGGCTCAATATCGTATTCTTCGTCGCTCACGGTACACCCACCGTCCAAGTGTACCGGTGGAATCACCGACCATCAATCGCTTTCTTCCGTTCGTCCAAGCAGCTCGAGGAAGGCCTGCTCGTCCATGATCTGCACCCCGAGCTCGACCGCCTTGCGATTCTTGCTGCTCCCGGAGCCCGGATCGTTGGTGACAAGACAGGAGAGCCCGCGACCCACGGACGGGGTCACGCTCCCTCCCGCCTGCCGCACGAGATCCTGGGCGCGGGCACGAGTCATGGAGGCGAGCGTTCCGGTGAAGCAGAAGCTCATGCCCGAAAGCGGTCCGCCGGTCGGCACGTCGATGGCCACTCTCCCGGTGGCGATGACGGCGTCCATCTGGGGCCCCAGATCCTCGAGCCCTCGGACGATCGTCGCCGCGAGCACCTCACCGATGCCGTTGACCCGCGCATAATCCTCGGTCTTCGCATTCCGCAGCTTCGCAAGCGTGTCCAGACCGGCCGTGACCATCTTGTCCGCGATCACCGTACCAACCCCTTCTATGTTGAAACCGGCGACGAAGCGAGACAGCGGTATCGTGGAGACGGAGTAGAGGTTGCGCAGGATCTTGCGCGCGAGCGTCTCGCCCATGCGCTCAAGACGCGTCAGATCGCCCTCCTCGAGCGTATACAGGTCGGCGATCCCGTTGACTCTGCCGGACTCGAAAAGCCGGGTGAGGATCGCATCGCCGAAGTCGCGGACATCGAGCACATCGAGCCACTTGCGCAAGCGAAAGTACGACCGCCCGGGGCAGCCCTGATTCGGGCAGGTCAGCCGTGTTCCCTCGTCGACGAGTCGTGTCCCGCACCGCTCGCAGGCCTCGGGCAGCACGATCGCAGGCGCATCGGGCGGGTTTTCCAGCACCCGCTCGATCTTGGGGATGATTTCGCCACGCTTGGTGACTGCCACGCGCGATCCAATGCGAAGATCCATCTCACGGATCAGCCGCGGGTTGACCAGATTCGCCCGCTTCACCGTCGTCCCCGCCAAACGGACCGGATCGATCAGCCCGATGGGCGTGTAGAGGCTGCCCGACGAGTTCCACACCACCTCACGAAGGGTGCTCGCCGCTTCCTCGAGCTCGAACTTGAACGCGATCTGCCGCTCCGGACGCGCTCGCCGCAGGTCGTCGGGGTCGATCTCCTGCCCCTTGACGACCAGCCCGTCTATCTCGAACCGGAAGGTATCGCGACGCGAGGCGACCTGCGCCCGGTACTCGACGATGCGCGACGGATCGGTGAGCTTCGTGAACTCGACGATGTGAAACCCGTTCTGCACGAGCCAGGCGAGCTTGTCCTCCTCGCGGCGGAAGAAATCGTCCCGGGTCGCCTCGATCGCGTCGTAGCAGACGATCTCGAGGTCCTCGGCTCCAACCCCGTCCTTGCGTTTCATCAGCCCGTTGGCAGCGTTGCGCGGGTTCGCCTTGTCGGCGTACTTCGCCCGGTGTGCCTCACGACTGAGGAGAACCTCCCCGCGCACCGCGCCGGTGAAACCGCCGGGCAGCGACAGGATCACACCCTGCATCTTGCGCACATTCGCGGTGATGTCGTCACCGGTGATCCCGTCGCCGCGAGTGACGCCGTGGCGGAGCCGGCCCGCCTCGTACTGCAACTCGATGCTTGCCCCGTCCATCTTGAGCTGCACGATGAACTCGTCGTGACCCACTCGCTCGGCCCATCTGAGAAAGGCCTCGGGGTCGGCAGCCTTGTCCTGGCTTCCCATGGGGATGATGTGCTCGCGTTTGGGGTACCCGTCGGCTCGATCCGCTCCCACCCGCGACAGGAGGGCGTTCGCCGGGTCGAGCCGCCGCAGCTCGTCCCAGAGCAGATCGAACTCGCCGTCGGATATCTCCGGCTCGCCGTTGTAGTACCGCTTCTGGTGGTGGGCGATCAGCTTCTCGAGCTCGTTGACGCGTTCGGACATGGGTATACTATAGCCACAATGGATCAGCTGAGACTATTCGTCGCAGTCGAGCCGTCGAACGCCACGCGCCGTGAAATCGCGCGCGTCAGCCGCAGCATCAGCAATCGCCTCGACGCCCGGGCCTCCGGCGCGGCCGGGACCGATGGCGCCGTTCGCTGGACGCGCGAGGAGAACTACCATCTGACGCTCCACTTCCTTGGAGATACGCCGCAAGGGATCGTTCCCTCCATACAGCATGCGATGCGGTCGATCGCGGGTGCATGCCCGCAAGGCCCCGAGCTCCGGCTCTCGTCGGCCGACGCCTTCCCGAATGCCCGGCGGCCGCAGACGCTGGTGATTGCGCTCGATGACGCCGGCGGGCGGATCACAGACCTCGCCGCACGCCTTCGCGATGCGCTGGAATCGCATGGGGACCACGAGAAGCCGTTTCGCCCCCACATCACGATCGGCCGTGTACGGCGCAGGGCTACGAGCGACGAGCGCCGGGCGATCAGCTCGGCGCTCGTCGGTGAGCGCGTGCAGCCGGTCTCATTCCGGCCGCGGGAGCTCGTGCTCCTCAGGAGCGAGCTCTCCGCCCATGGCCCGCGCTATACCGCAGTTTCGTCGGTCGAGCTGCCGTTCATGCCTCCGGCGCAAAGGTGATGCGGAAGCTCCTGATCTGATACGGCCCGAATGCGAGCGAGACCTCGGAGCCGAACCCGTCCTCGCGGCACGCTTTCAGGCTGGACACCTTCGCGGGCTCCTCCTCGAGGAGGTTGACCTCCTCTATCCGCTTCACCGCGCGACGCGAACGCAGACGAACCTCGTGGTTGCGCCCGCGAGTCTCGTAGAGCCGAAGGATCGTTGCCTCGGAGTCCTCTGCGCGTTTGACCACCTCGATCTTGACGTCCCCGCAGCAGAGCGCGAGCTCACTCACCGGGGCGTCCACGGCTGTAGCGATGGGATGCACGATCACCGGGCTGTTGAGCTCGTGTGACCTCTCCAGAAGATCGCTCTCCTGCCAGCCTCCGGTGTGCGGGTAGTAGCCGAAGGTGAACTCGTGCTCGCCGATGTCGGCGACCGGGTCTGGGTCCTTCGGCGACCGAAGCAGGGTGAGCTCCATCACTCCGTCGCGGATGTAGTGCCCGTACTTGCAGTCGTTGACCAGCCCCAGCCCGTAGTCGTCCTGCGAATAGTCGGCAAAGCGCTGACCGGCGACCTCGAACTGCGCGGCGTCCCAGCT
>SKQU01000015.1 GCA_007118855.1 Spirochaetaceae bacterium | reverse complement strand
TGCTCTGCATGCCTACGGCCGCGAGCGTCGACGCCTATACCTCCGCGCGCTCGGCGCTGCGGATCAGCGGCTATCACCGCACGCCGGCGTCACGCGCGCCGTCCGTCATTCTGGCCTCGCCGCCGGTCGTGGAGAGCGCGCCCGCGGCGTTGACCTTTGCCGGCCTCGGGGATCTTGTGGCGAAGGTGATCGCGCGTCTGGACTGGGAGCTCGGCGCGCTCATGACCGATGAAGCCTTCTCGCTGCGCGATGCCGAATGGTGCGCCGCCGTCTCGCGCCACGCGCTGATGCGGCTGCGACGGGAAGGGCTGCGGCGGGCCGCCTTTCCCGCGCTCGACGCGCTCCTCGTCACCGGGCGCGCGATGCTCGTGTTCGGCACGTCGCGTCCGGCCGCCTCCTGCGAGCACACGATGGCGCATCTTTGGGAGGTCGTTCTGGACGCCGGGACTACTGACGCCGGTGCCGGCGTGCCCTACCACGGCCTGCTCGTCGCGCGCGCCGCCGGCTATGTCGTATCCGCCTACCGCTGGATCGTCGACCGATTGGCCGAGGGCGCACCCCCGGGATCGTCACCGTCCGGCGCCGCACCGCACGAGCTTGATCGCCACTGGCAGGAGGCGGTGCCGCCGGACATGCAGCCCTTTCTGGAGAAGATGCGGGAGGAGACCCGACGGGCAGCGCTTGACAAAGCGACGATCGACGAACGAAGATCGCGTCTCGCGGTGCATCGTGAGACGATTCTCACGCTCGCCGACAGGGCGATCACCGACGCGGAGCGGGGGCTTGAAGCGCTCGCCAATGCGGGAGTCGAGGACCATCTGCCGCAGGTACCCCGACACTGGGTTGAGCGTTCGCTGCAATGGGTCAGGTATCTGCGCGGTCGTTACTCGATGTTCAACCTGGCCTTCGAGATGGGATGGGAACCGGCACTCCTGGACTACCTTGACGCGGACTGATCACTCGAACCGCTTCACGATCAGCACGCCGTTGTGCCCGCCGAAGCCGAAGGTATTGGACATCGCCACCTTCACCTCACCGGTGATCGCTTCGTTGGGCACGTAGTCGAGGTCGCACTCCGGGTCCGGCTCCCGCAGGTTGATCGTGGGCGGAATGACCCCTTCGGTGATGGTCTTCACGCAGGCGAGCGCCTCGATGCCTCCGGCGGCTCCAACACAGTGCCCCGTCATCGATTTCGTCGACGAGATCTTGATCGCCCGCGCCCGGTCGCCGAAGACCGCCTTGATCGCCTTCGTCTCGAACGGATCGTTGATCTGCGTGCTCGTCCCGTGTGCGTTCACGTAGTCGACGTCGGCGGGCTCGAGGCCGGCCTCGCGCAGCGCCAGGCGCATCGCCTGGATCGCGCCGCGGCCCTCGGTGTGGGGGGCGGTCAGATGCTGCGCGTCGCACGTCATCGCGTTGCCCACGATCTCCGCGTAGATCCGCGCGCCCCGGGCCCGGGCGTGCTCGAGGCTCTCGATCGTGAAGATGCCCGCTCCTTCCCCCATGACAAAACCGCTTCGGTCCTTGTCAAAGGGCCGCGAGGCCTCCGTGGGCCGGTCGTTGAAGTCGGTGGTGAGCGCCTGGATCACGCAGAAGCCCATGACGCCGAGCTTCGTGATGCACGCCTCAACGCCGCCGGTGATCATCACGTCGGCCACGCCGTCCTTGACCAGGCGATAGGCGCTGCCGATCGCATCCGTACCCGAAGAGCAGGCCGTGGTGACCGTGAAGCAGGGTCCCTGGCAGTTGAGCGTGATCGCGACGTTCCCCGGCCCCTCATTCGCGATGTGCTTGGGGATCGTCATGGGGGGCACCCGTTCCGGTCCCTTCAGGAAGAGCGCCTCGTACGAGTTCTCGAGCGTCTCGAATCCGCCGATCCCGATGCCGAGTACGACGCCGATTCGTTCCGGGTCGACCGAACCCTCGCCGAGCCCGGCATCCTGCATCGCCTGCATGGACGCGGCGACCGAGTAGTGTGAGAACGGGTCCATCTTGCGCGCTTCTCGCTTGTCGATGTACTGCCGGATGTCGAAGTCTTTCACCTCGGCCGCGATCGTCGCGGGGTAGCCGGACGCGTCGAACTTCGTGATCTGCGCGACGCCGCTCCGCCCTTCCATCATGCCGCGCCACGTCTCATCGACGGAATTGCCGAGCGGGGTCACCGCACCGAGTCCCGTGATCACAACTCTTCTGCTCATCTCCATCTCCAGTCCTACATGCCCAGTCCGCCGGTGATGTGGATCACCTGGCCGGTGAGGTATGAGGCGAGGTCGCTCGCCAGGAAGACAATGACTTTGGCGACCTCTTCCGGCTCTCCGATCCGGCCCATCGGTATCTGCGACTTCAGCGCGTTCTGTTGCTCCTCGTTGAGCGCCTCGGTCATCTTCGTGTTGATGAAGCCCGGCGCGACCGCGTTGATCCGGACGTTGCGCGCCGCAACCTCGCGCGCCATGCTCTTCGTCAGCCCGATCATTCCCGCCTTTGAGGCGGAGTAGTTGGCCTGTCCGCCGTTCCCGATGATGCCGACGATGCTTGCGACGTTGATCACCGATCCGGACCGCTGCTTCGCCATCTGCCGTACGACGAGTCGCGACGTGAAGAAGGCGCTCGTGAGGTTGACCGAAAGAACGTCGTTCCACTCCTTCGCGCTCATCCGGAAGAGCAGATTGTCCCGCGTGATGCCTGCGTTGTTCACCAGCACGTCGAGTGCCTCGGCGTCCTTCAGGATCTCCTCGATCGCCGCGGTCACGCTCTGCTCGTCAGCGACGTTTGCCTCTCTGAACGACGCCGAGCCGCCGTGCTCTTTCGCGATCGCCTCGTATTCGGCGAGCGAATCCCCCTCTGCCAGGTCGAGGTACCAGACCGACGCGCCCTCGCGCAGAAAGGCGAGAACGATCTCACGCCCGATTCCCCGCGATCCGCCGGTCACCAGCGCGCGTTTTCCTTCCAGCAGCATACACTCTCCTTCTCTAGACCATGACTGTCGAGATCTTCTCAACCGTACCGGCGGGCAGGCACGGCACCGTGACGCTCGGGTTTGCCTTGATATAGGCCCTCCAGAGGCCGCTCAGCACCTCGCCGGGACCGACCTCCAGAAGCTCGTCGAACTCGGCGCTCGCGATCTCCGCCTCCTCGTCGACCCACCGTACCGGTGCGACGAGTTGCTCGGCACAGTTGCGGCGCGCCTCTTCACCCGTGTTGACGAGGTCACCGGTAACGTTCGAGTAAAACGGTTTCGCCGGGTCGGAGAACGCCACCCCGGAGAGCACGTCCGCAAACCGGTCGCGCGCCTCCGACATCAGCGGCGAGTGGAACGGTCCGGACACCTTGAGCGCAATGACGCGCCTCGCGCCGGCCTGCTTGAGTACCGGCTCGGCCTCCCGGAGCCCGGACGCGCTTCCACTCAGGACCGTCTGGACCGGGCTGTTCAGGTTGGCCGGGTAGACGTCGCCGATTCCGGCCTCCGACAGCGCGTGCTGGATGGCATCGACGTCGATTCCCATGACCGCGGCCATGCCGGGCGACCCCTCGGCTGAATCCAGACTCCGGCTGACCGACTCCATGATCCGTCCGCGCTCGACGACAAGGGCGAGCGCGTCGGACTCCGCGAGCACGCCGGCGTCCACGAGCGCCGAGTACTCCCCGAGGCTGAACCCCGCCGCGGCGGCGGAGGTGATGCCGCGCAGCGCGAGCACCCGGCGAACCGAGAGATTCACCGTCGTGATCGCGATCTGTGACCGGTCGGTCGCCTTGATCTCCTCCTCGTCGCCGTTGAAGACGAGCCCGGGAACATCGAAACCCGCCAGGTCGCTCGCGTTGCTGAACAGCTCGCGCACTTCGGGAGAGTGGTCATAGAAGTCTTTGCCCATACCGACGTACTGGGCTCCCTGACCCGGGAACAGGAAACAGCGTTTCATGGGACCTCCGCGGAACCGTGCCAAACGGTAGCAAGCGCTACCGAATGTGTCAAGTTTGACGGCCTCCGCTCTTGCGGCCGCTCCCCTCCCGGCCCTCGGCGCACCGCCCCGTAGCCGTCGCGGGACCTTGCGCGTATACTTGGGGTAATGCAAAATAGACGATCTCGAACCGTGTGGTTTATCGCGATCGCGGTCGCGTTCTTCTTTATCCTCGATCCGTTCCGGCTCTTCCAGCAGTCCAACGTCCCCAGGATGCGGGTCGACCGCCAGGTCGAGCGCGAGATGATCGAGTTCCTCACCGTCTCACCTCCCGCCGCCGACTACGTTGTCGAGTCGCTTCAGGGGCGCGACCTGGTGCTCATTGGCGAAACAGGATTCATCAAGGAGCAGCTCGAGTTTCTTGCTGAGCTGATTCCCGTGCTCGACACGGCCGGCATCCGGCACCTCGGGTTCCAGTACGCCAATCGTGACGATCAGGAGCTGATCGACCGGCTGCTGACCGCGCCGGACTTCGATGAGTCGCTGGCGAACCGCATCCTCTTCGAGCATATGGTCGTCATGGGATACGAGGAGCACCGCGACGTCTTCCGGGCGGCCTGGAACGTCAACCGGGGTAAGGGCGACGGCGAGCAGCCGTTCCGGATCATTGGCATCAGCCGCACCCCTGACTACCGTGTGATCCGTACAGAGGAGGATGCCGACGATCCGGAGGTTCTCCGGCAGGCCTTCGCTCGCGGCATCCCCGACGAGGCCATGGCCGAGTCCATCATGCAGCAGATCGTGGAGCCCGGCCACCGCGGCGTCGCCTACATGCGGCTCGAGCACGCGTATACCGGATTCGCGCAGGAGCAGTACCGCGGGCGGATGGAAGACCGCGGGTTCCCCGGACAGAAGCGCGCCGGCAACATCCTCGCAGATCGGCTCGGCGCTCGGGTCATGTCGATTATCATGCACACGCCGCTTCAGGATTCGCGCAGCAGATTCGGGTTCGGCTACCCGCTCGGCGGCCTTCTCGAACGGGTGAAGAGCGAGCTTCCGGAGGGGCACCGGCCCGGCTTCACCGTCCGGGAGTCCCCGTACGCGGAAGCGCCGATCACGAGTGACATGATCACGGAGGGCAGAGAAGGCGACCTTCCGTTCGAGCAGTATGCGGATGGATACCTGCTGATCAGCCGCATCGCAGACTACCGGGCCGTGACGCCGATCCCCGGCTTCATCACCGCGGACAATCTCGAGCGTGCGCGCACCGACTTCCCGGGTCCCGATCCGGGCGAGGTGAGCGTTGGGGAGATGAACGAGTTCATCTCCGGCATGGCCGGATCCATGGCCCAGATCATTGAACGGTTCGACTGAGGCGGGAACTCAATGTCAACCGGCGGCGGGATCACATCAGGCAGTGTCCGGAAGGCGACGGCTGCCTATATCGCTTCGGTCGGCGCCTACGTGCCACCGCGGGTGATGAGCAACGACGAGCTCGCGCAGATCGTCAACACGTCGGACGAGTGGATCTACTCGCACACCGGGATCAGGGCGCGGCACGTGGCGGACGACGATGTTGCCGCCTCGGATCTCGCCGTGGAGGCCTCCCGGAGGGCTCTTGACGAGGCGCAGATCGCCCCGGCCGAAGTCGACCTCGTGCTTCTTGCGACCTCCACCCCCGACTATCCCGGGCTGCCCGCGACCGCCTCGATCGTACAGGACCGCATTGGCGCCGAGCGAGCCGGAGCGATGGATCTCGTGGCCGCCTGTTCCGGGTTCGTCTACGCGCTGGCCACCGCGTCGGCCTTCATCGACTCCGGCCAGGCCGACACCGTGCTCGCCATTGGGGCTGAGGTCTACAGCAAGATCATCAACTGGGCCGACCGCAATACCTGCGTGCTCTTCGGCGACGGCGCCGGAGCGGCGGTCATCCGTCGAGGGGGTGGCAGCGGAATCCGCGACAACGTCCTGCACTCGGTAGGAAGCGGCGCGACGAGTCTCTACCGGCCTGCGGGCGGTTCGCGCGAGATCTGTGGCGCGACGACGGACCCCGACCGTACCAAGCTGCACATGGACGGCCGGCAGGTGTACGGGTTCGCCGTCCAGGCTATCATCGACACGGTAGAGGAGCTGCTCGCCAGGAACGACCTCTCCATCGCGGACGTCGACCACGTCGTCGCTCACCAGGCCAATGTGCGCATCATAGACGCGGCGTGCCGCCGCGCCGGATACCCCGTGGAGAAGTTTTTCAAGAATATCGCCGAATACGCGAATACTTCAGCCGCTTCCATCCCCATCGCGCTGAGTGAGATGCAGGCCCTTGGTGTCCTGGAGAAGGGTCAACTGGTCGTTACCGTCGGTTTCGGCAGCGGGCTCTCATTTGGAGGAAACCTCATCGAATGGACCTGATGAGCGCCGCGAGGCCCAGGAGAATGACCGCGAGCAGCGCGATCGCGATCCAGGTCCGCTGTACCGCGGGCGGCACGAAGACATCGATCGCAGTCGCCTCGAGGCCCGGAAGGCCGCGGCTGTTGGTGCCCCGCACGTAGAGGCGGTACTCTCCCGGGCTGAGGTCGGTATAGGAGATCCTGCGGCTCGTTCCCGCGTCGGTCCAGAACGTTTCCCGCCCGACCAGCCGGTACTCGTAGCGGTTTGACGGTGGGTCAGTGAAGTCGAGTGACGCCACGGTGACGGAGAAGGCGCGCGCTCCGGCCGGCAGCCTCAGAAGTGGTATCCCGTCGTGCGCGTCGGCGGCCGGGACGAGCCCGGTCCAGCCCGCCTGCGGTGAGGCGGGAACGAAGACCGACGACACGAGCACCGGCGCCCCGCGTGCGCCGGGATCGATGGCCGTCGGATCGAAGCGGGTGAAGCCGTTGACGCCTCCCGCGTAGATCGTGCCGTCGGAGGCGAGCATCAGGGCACCGGCACTGAACTCGTTCGAAGCCAGTCCGCTCGCCCCCGTGTACCGGCTGGTTTCGCCCGTTCGCGCGTCTATCCGGAACAGCCCGTTCTCAGTCGTGAGCCACAGACTGCCGCCCGCCTCCGTTGCGCTGCCCGCCTCCGCGCGGCGGTCCGGTGTGACCCCGTAGACGAGCCGGGCCCCCATGTCGACCGGCGCGTCGATCTGCAGCCGAAGCGATCCGTCCGGGGCGTAGAGTCGCGCGCCGGCCTCGCGGGCGGCGACCCACGCCGATCCGTCCGGCTGCGGCGTGATATCCCAGATGGCGCTCGAGCGGCCGGGTCCGTCGACGAGCCGGCGAGGCTGTGCGTGATCCGACCCCGGGCTGTAGACGTAGAGCGAGCCGACGTCGGTTCCGATCCACAGTGTCCCGCCGACCGCCGCCCGAACGACCGTGACCGCTTCGGCGGCGCGGTCGGGATGACCGAGCCGGTGTCTCGTGAGCCGACCCTTCTCGTCGACTTCGATCAGCGAGCCCGCCGTGGTACCGAGATAGCGGCGCAAGCCGTCGGTCTGCACGCTGAGCACCGCTTCGGCCGGCGGCCGGGGGGCATACCGCCAGACCGTCGCGCCTTCCGCGTCGAGTTCGACCGCGCCGGCCTCACCGAGCGCGGCGAGTACGGAGCGGGGCCCGGCATGAAGGTCGAAGACACGCGCGTGCAGGGGCAGCTCGAGTCGAGGGAGCTCGCGCGAGGTCGGTCGTGCGGCACCGTCGGAGGGGCTGAAGACCGCGACGCCGCTGCGGTCGGTGCCTACGAGGATGCGGCCGCCGGCATCCTCGGCGAAGGACCAGACAAGGTGGCGGGTGGGCGCGCCCGTCTCGCCGCGATCGGTCAGGTGGTTCGAGAAGCGTTCGGCGATCGGCACGTGCTTCCACAGTCCCGTGCCGAGCCCGCCGGCCCAGACGACGCCGAAGCGGTCCTCGAAGAGCGCGCGGATCGACGCGCTTGCGCCCGCTGCGGCGCGCCCGTCACCGGCCCCGATCCGCACCACCCCGCCGCCGTCGCGCGCGACCCAGATTCTGCCGCTGCGGTCTTCCATCAACGCGTTGATTGGGCCGCGCGCGGCGAACTCGCCCCGGCCCGCCTCGGGCGCAAGGGATACAGACTCGTACGTCGCTTCGTCGGCATCGAAGGTGCCCAGGTGGCCGGCCGCGCTCCCGACCCAGAGACGATCCTCGGCGTCCACGAGGAGCGCGGAGATCCGGTCTGAGGGTATCGACGATTCGTCTGCGATCCGGTGGCGGTGCACTCGCACCGCGGCGCTTCGCTCGGCGCCCGCCGCGGCGCCTGCGTCGACGAACTCGCCCGCCTCGGCGAAGACGCCGGTGTCGATGACATTGAGGCCGCGGTCGGCGGTACCCACGAACAGGCGGCCCCGCGAGTCCGCGGCGAGGGCCGTCGTTCGCCCTGAGCTCAGCGTAGGGCGGGTCGTCGGCTCGTGTCCGATCGCCATGGTCGTCCGGTCAAGAGGCGAGTAGCGAAGCACCCCGCGGGCGGCCGTCGCGATCCAGACCGCGCCGTAGGCGTCGACTGCGACCGCTCTCACTCCGCCGGGCCCCACCGCCTCCGCGTTCACCGCCTGAGCGAACTCGCGGCGAGCCGGGTCGTAGGCGTAGAGCCCGCCCGATCGCGTGCCCGCGTACAACCGTTCGCCGGAGGCGAAGGCGGTGATCGCGTCGTCGGCCAGGCCGATCTCCCCGGCGCCGAAGGTCACGACCTCATGCCCGTCGTACCTGGTCAGACCGGACGGGGTGGCGACCCAGAGAAAGCCGTCCGGGCTCCGGGCGACGGCCGTGACGGTGGTCGTTGCGAGCCGCGGCTCGGCGACGACGAAGGGGAGCGCATCCAGGGCAGCGCAGGCTGGTCCCGGGAGCAGAGCGAGCAGGAATGCGAAGAGAGCCGCGGTGAGCAGGGCCACATGCCATTATCCCTCCGGGACGAGTACGGATCAACAATTACGGCACCACTTCATCCGTGATACAATCGGGCATGGTGCGCGACAAGCCGCTCCTGGTCGTCGGCCACAAGAACCCCGATACCGACTCGATCTGCTCGGCGATCTGTTACGCCCGCTACAAGCGCTCGGTTGCCGGAGAGCGCGCGATCGCCTGCCGCGCCGGCAGCATTAACCGCCAGACCCGGCATGCGCTTGCGACCTTTGGGGCTGATGATCCGCAGCTTCTCGCCGACGTTCTGCCGCGGCTCTCCGACATCATGATCGCGCGCGAGGCTCTCTATCTCCTGCACTCCGATCAGCCGCTCTGCGAGGCGTACCGGATCATGACCGACAACCGGTTCTCCTTTCTCCCCGTCGTGGACGAGTCCGGCCGGTGTACCGGCAAGGTGACCGCGCTCGGGATCGCATCGCTCCTCTCGCGCCTCGACGAGCCGGAGGTTGAGCCTGAGAAGGCCAATCTCGCCGCCTTCACTCGCCTGTGTGGCGCCGACCTGCCGCCCGGGTTGCCGGAATCGGCCGTGGGGCGAATCTTCGTGGATGCCGAGGGCCGGACCATGATGAAGCCGCAGGGATGCGAGGCCTTCCCGGTCCCGGTCGGGCCCGCCCAGGCGGCGGCGAACCTCATGCTCTCGCTGCCTATAGGCGGTTTCCTCGAACCACCCGGGCCCACCTTCTTCGCGACGACTCCAATCCGCGACATCGAGCACACGATCAACCGCTCCAACGAGGGTGGTTTCATCGTGACCGACGAAGGCGGCACGATCGTCGGCGTTGTAACCCGGATGAACTTCATGACCGACTCGCGGTTCCGGCTCGTGCTCGTCGACCACAACGAGTTCTCGCAGTCCGTTGAGGGCATCGAATACGCGTCGGTGGAGGAGATCATCGATCATCACCGCATCGGCCTGCAGCGCACGAACGAGCCGATCACCGTCATCAACCGGGTGGTCGGCTCCACCTGCACGATCGTCGCATCGATGTACGAACAGTCAGGGACGGATCTTGATGCCTCGACGGCCGGGCTCCTGCTGTCCGGGCTGCTTTCGGATACGGTCATCCTCAACTCGCCCACGACGACGGCGACCGACCGGGCAGCGGCATTGCGGCTCGCGCAGACGGCGGGCGTGAGCCTCGAGGCGTACGGGCGCGAGCTGTTCGCCGCCGGCAGCGAGGTTGAGTCGCTCGGTCCCGAGGCGATCCTGGGACAGGACCGCAAGCTCTACGGTGAGAAGGGGCGGCGGTTCTCGGTGAGCCAGATCGAGATGGTGGGATTCGAGGCGTTCTGGAACCGACGCGGCGACCTCGGGGCCGCGCTCGAAGCCTTCCGCCTTGGCCAGGACCTCTACCTCGCGGCCCTGATGGTCACGGACATCACGACGAGCACGACGCTCCTGCTCCTCAGCGCGCCCCGCGCGTTCCGCGACCGCATCGCCTACCCTGAGCCCGCCGACGGGGTCTACGAGATGCGCGGCGTTCTCAGCCGCAAGAAGCAGGTGCTGCCGTTTCTGCTGGAGCTGCTGTAGCGCACACGATCCCGGCCGCGGCCCGGCCGCGGCGTGTGGGCACCGCTACCTCGCGCCCGCGATCGCGTGCCCGATCTCGCGCATCAGCTCAGCCCAGTCGTCAGCGAGGTCGCTGACCGGCACCGTGCGCGCACCGATCGCGCGGGCGACCGCGCGTGACGCCACGTCGTCGTACTCCGGCTGGGTGAAGACCACTTCGACCCCTGCCTCGAGCGCGAGCTCGATCGTCTTCTCGAGCTGCCGCGGGCTCGGTTCCCTGCCGCCGGCTTCGACCGCGAGCTGCGTGATCCCGAAGTGGTCGGTGAGATAGCCGAAGGCCGGGTGGTAGACGAGAATTGCCCTCCCGCGCATGGGCTCGAGGAGCCCGGTGAGCTCGCGCTCCACCTCGTCCACCGTTTCGAGAAAGCGCTCGTAGCCCCGCCGGAACTCCTCCTCCCGGTGCGGGCGCGCCGCGATGAAGGCGTCGCGGATCGTCTGCGCCTGTCGGCGAACCTCGTCCGGCCCGAGCCAGATATGCGGGTCTCCCGGTTCGTTGTCGTGGCTGTGGGGAACCGACGGGTCGTGGTAGTGCGATTCGAGCTCGCGCAGCTCGATCCCTTCGGTCAGGTCGACTACGCGTACCCCGCGCGCCGAGCGCTCGAGCGTCCCGACGATGCGAGCCTCGTACTCGAGGCCCGTGGTGAAGAGCAGTTCCGCCGCCGCGAGCCGTTCGATCTCCCGCGGGCTCGGGTCGTACGTGTGCGCGTCCTGCCCGGGGCCGATCAGAACGCCCACCTCAACGTATTCGCCGCCGATCCGTTGCATGATGTCGGCCTGCGGCATCACGCTCGCGTAGACCGCGATGGGCCCGGTGCGCGGTTCCGATTCGGCCGCACCACCGGCGGCAGCCGGGGCGGCTGCCGCGAGCGCGACCGTCAGGAGTAATCCGGCGCGGAGGAGCTTCGTTGCCGCTCTGCCGGTCCGTACGAACACCATCAGTGCATCACCCCGTCGGTGACCATCGCCGCGATCGAGGTGATCGTCCCGTCGAGCTGGACGTGGAACTCATCCTCGATCTCCCCGTGGTCGAGGTCGATCACGAGAATGTGGTTGCTCGCCGGATCGCTCACGTACGCGACTCGCCGACCGAGCGTGAGTGCCGGGAGCGGCGTCCCTGAGGGCGCATCCGGATCACGCGGCGCTACGGCCTCTATGGTCGCCTTGATCTGAAACGTATCCGAGTCGAGCACGTAGACCGAGCCGTCCTGACCGAGCACGACGATGTAGTGACCGGACCGGTCTATCCCGAACCGCCAGGGTGCCGCCGGCAGCGCGTGCGGGGTGCTCGTCATCGCGTCCGGGTCGACCGCGACGAGGCCCTGCCCGAGGTTGCCCACGAACCAGGGCAGTCGCGGATGGGCTCGAAGAGTTCCCGTGCGCGCGTCGTCGCGCGTCCCCGGGGGATTGGGGACGAGTTGCCCGGCGAGCTCGTCTCCGGTCTGCGTCACGACGTAGACGCCGCCTACCGCACCGAAGGCCGAGAACCGCCCGACCCGCGCCTGCCCGTGCGCCCGCTCGATACCTTGGAAGGTCTGGTGGACCGTGCCGCTGTAATCCATGACCTCCAGGAAGGTCTCCCTGACATAGCCCACGATCAACCGGTCGCGGAGCAGGACCGGGGCACCGTGATCGACGCGGGCGGGCACGAGCGTCCAGGCGAACTCGTCGCGCAGCCCGGCTTCGTCGAAGATGGTGATGTCGCCCGACTCGTCGTTGTAGACTCCCACGAGCCCGAAGGTCGAGGTGAAATGCGTGGGCAGGAGCCCGTCGCGGACATAGCCGAGGATCCCGATCTCACCGAAGTGAAGGTCCTCATGCCCGTCGTGCTCCACGAGGATCTGCCCGCTGTCGACGACCGCGACGGCTGAGGCCGCGCGATTGACCGCGTAGCCGAACTCGCCGCTCGGCCCCGCGTACACCACGAGGGTGCCATCGGGCAGCGCCCCGGCGAAGAGCGCCTCGAGGTCACCGTCGTGCGCGTCGAGCACCGCGAGCGTGCCGGTGCTCGTCCCCACGAGCAGGCGACCCGCGTCGCCGTGATGGTCGTCCGCGTGACCGTGATCATGGTCGTGATCATCGTCGTGATGGTGGTCGTCATCGTGATGGTCGTGGTGCTCCACCGAGGCACAGGCGGCCATCGCCGCAATAAAGGCGGCTACAACGAAAAACTGCAAACTTCGACGTATCGTCATGCTTGCCACTCCCTCAATTGTGTTTCTGTGATACCGGCCGACGGCCGACTATCTTGCCGATTGCGTACATGATGAGGTACCCGGCGACCGTGAAGACCACGATGCCGGCGCCGCTCGGGAGATCCGCCGTGTAGCTGAGGGCGATTCCTGAGACCGTGAAGACGGCCGCGAGGATCGACGCGCCGATCATGAGCCCCTTGAGCGACCGGGTGACGAAGCCCGCGCTTGCCGCCGGGAGGGTGAGCAGCGTGATGACGAGCACGATTCCCACCGTGGTCACCAGGAGCACCACCGTCGCGCCGGTGAGCAGGAGGAGGATCGTCAGGAGGGTGCCGGTGGGCATGCCGCGAACCTCGGCGAACTCGGGGTCGAAGCTCAGCGCGAAGAACTGCGGGTAGAAGAGCAGCGCGACCGCGAGGACGACGGCGTCGAGCACGATGATCGCGACCAGATCCTGCACAGAGAGCAGCAGGATATTCCCGAAGAGGTAGGCCATGGGGTCGACGTACCCGGTCGTGCGCGAGATGAAGATGACCCCGATCGCCGTGCCGAGCGCCCAGACAATGCTGATGGACGAGTCCGAGCGCTCGCGCACCCGCTTCGTCGCGGCCGCGACGATCCACGCGGAGGCGATCGCCGCGACGAAGGCGCCCCAGAAGGGAGTGAACCAGTTCGGCCCGATTACCGAGCGCAGGAAGAGGCTCGCGCCGATTCCGGCGAGCACCGAGTGGGCGATCGCTCCGGCGAGGTAACTGACGCGGTTGACCACGACGTACGAACCCACGATGCCGAAGGCCGGGGCCGCGAGTACCCCGGCGATGAGCGCGTACCTGATGAAGGGCATCGTCGGACTCACGATTGCACGGAAGAACTCACCCATGGACGTGCCCCGCGAGGCTGTGGAAGTGTCCGGTGAACAGGCGCGCGAGGTCGTCCTCGCTGAGATCGCTTCGTTCGTGGATGTGGACGTTCCGGTTGACGCAGAGCACCCGGTCAACCGAGTCGGCGAGGAAGTCGAAGTCGTGGGTGATCAGGAGAATCCCGAGTCGGTCGCGCTGCGCCCTGATGAGCGTCTCGAGTCGCGCCGCGGATTCCCGGTCGATGTTCGCGGTCGGCTCGTCGAGGATCAAGAGGTCGGGGCTCGAGACGAGGGCGCGCGCGAGCAGGACGCGCTGGCGCTGGCCGCCGCTCAGCGTGGAGAAGGCTGCGTTCGCGAGGCTCTCGAGCCCCAGATCCGCGAGCGTCGCGAGCGTCGCCTCGCGGTCCCGCCGCGAGTACGGCCCGATCGGCCGCTTCAACCGCCCCGTCAGCACGACGTCCTGGACCACCGCCGGGAAACGGGGGTCGTACAGCGCATGCTGCGGGACGTACCCGACGAGGCGCCGTGCCGCCAGGGGGCTTCTGCCCATGACGTTGATCGTGCCGCGCTGGGGCCGCATCAGCCCGATCAGAAGGCGCGCGAGCGTCGTCTTGCCCCCGCCGTTCGGACCAACGACCTGGGTCAGCCCTTCCGCCGGGATCGTGATGGAGACGTCGTCGAAGATTGCGATTCCCGGGTAGCCGAAGCTGACATTCGAGAGGGTGAGGCTTGGTGAAGCGTCGCGATTCGTTGAAGCGTGCATCGGCACGGCAAAGGTAATACTTCGTATCACCCGTGTCAAGAGGCCGGCGCTCCGAGGGCTGGGCACGGTCCGTCCTTTTCTGGTATGCTCCCGCCTCGGTGAACCACTATGTCGTGATCTACAACCCTGCTGCCGGGCACGGCCGCGCGTTCGACCGGATCCGCGGCGTTGAGCAGCTGCTGCAGGAGCATCAGGTCAGTTACGAGCTGCAGGTGACCGAGTATCCGGGTCACGCGATCGAACTCGCGCGTGAGGCGGCGCTGCGCAACCGCAGCCGCGGGATCGTAGCCGCAGGAGGCGACGGCACCGCGAACGAGGTGCTCAACGGCATGATGCAGGCACACCTGACCGGCGCGGCCGTCCCCGCGCTCGGCGTGCTGTGCATCGGCCGGGGCAACGACTTCGCCTACGGTGCGGGCCTCCCGACCACGGTCGAGGATGCTGTCGAGGCGCTCGTGCGCGGGAGCCTTGCTTCGATCGACGTAGGGCATTTGCGCGGAGGGCTCTACCCCCAGGGGCGCTACTTCGGGAACGGGATCGGGATAGGGTTCGACACGATCGTGGGTTTCGAAGCCGCGAAGCTGAGACGAATCCGGGGCTTTGCCGGATACCTCGTCGGTGCTCTCAAAGTACTGCTCTTCTACTATTCGGCACCGCTACTGACCATCGGGACTGACGACGGGGAGCAGGTGTGCCCGTGTATCCAGGTATCGGTCATGAACGGTCGACGGATGGGCGGCGGATTCTACATGGCTCCCGACGCGCTCATTGACGACGGGTTCCTCGATCTCTGCATCGCCGGATCGCCGCGGCGCCTCCAGATGATCGCGCTCTTCCTGAGGTACCTCAAGGGGTCCCAGTCGGGGCATCCCCACATCCGCACCGGCCGCACCAGAGCCTTCACCGTGTCTTCAGACGGTGCGCCGCTGGCGATCCATGCCGACGGCGAGACGATCAGCGTGGACGGAACGAGCCTGGAGGTGCGCCTCGCCGGCCGGATCCAGGTGATCCGCGCGGCCGAAGCGAGCGGCGGCGACTCCGGGTGAGACGGTTGCTGGTCAACGTCGCGATCCGGATCGCGCTCAGGATCGTCGCGCGCGTTCGTGCTCCCGGAATCGGCCGTGTGCCGCGATCCGGGCCTCTCATCATCGCGGTGAATCACATCAACTTTCTCGAGGTCCCACTGATATACATGCTTCTGCGCCCGCGGCGCGTGATCGGGATCGCGAAGGCCGAGACCTGGGACAACCCGCTGCTGCGGCTGGTCGCCGACGAGTGGGAGGCGATCCCGATCCGGCGTGCCGGAGCGGACACCGCGGCATTCAGGCGCGCGGCGACGGAGCTTCGACGCGGCGCGATCGTCGTCATCGCCCCTGAGGGTACGCGCAGCGGGGACGGAACCCTTCGCCGCGGGCACGCCGGGGTCATCACGCTCGCCGCGAGGACCGGTGCCCCCGTCCTGCCCATGGCCCACTTCGGCGGCGAGCGGGTCTGGGCGTGCTGGCGCAGACTGCGTCGCCCTGTCGTGACGGTGCGGGTCGGCTCGCCCATCACGATCGAGCCGGGCGCAGCGGGCGCGACCGGTGAGCAGAGGCTTCCCCTCTCCCGGGCCGAACGCGAGCGGCTGCTGCGTCTCGTGATGGTGCAGATCGCCGGACTCCTGCCCGAAGCGTACCGGGGCGAGTATGGGGCCGCAGTCGAGGCCGAGTCAGTCGGGTCCGGAATCCCGGCACTGTGACGCCACCGGGTCCACGACCACCGTCTCGCCGCTTCGCAGGTGCACGAGCTCCACGCGTGCCGGTTTGCCGGTCAGCGCCTCGGCAGCGCGTCGGTAGACCTCCATCTGGGTACGGTACGAGTCGGGATCGAGCGTGCGGTCTGTCTTGAAGTCGAGCACGAGGACGTGATCGTCGAACTCCGCGAGGAGGTCGATCTGACCCCGGACGACTCCCGGCGTAAACGAGCCTCCCTCGAGTATGAAGGCGAGCTCGTGTTCCACCGACCGCGCCTTGGCAAGCCGTGCCGCCGCGGGCGAGGCGAGAAATCGCATCGCGAACTCCTGCCCGGCCGCGTAGAAGATGGCCAGGTCGGCTTCCGGGATCTCGGGCCGCAGCGCCGGCGGGGCTTCCGGCGGGGCTTCCGGCGGTGCTTCCAGCGGTGCTTCCGCGCGGCCGGGGTCACCGGCATGCTCGATGCAGTAGTGGCAGTACGAACCGAACACCCCGGCGATGTCGTGGCGGGTTATGACCTCGTCGACCGGGTGGGCCGGCGACTCGAGGAGGAGGGGACCGGCCGGTTCATCCGAGTCGGCCCGGGATGAGCGCGCCTGCACGGCCTCCTCGTTGAGCGCCGTGGCCGTTCGGTCCACCGGCGGGAAGCTGCGCTCGACCACGGTGGCGGCCGCGTACGCTGAGGCGAGCTCGCTCATGTCGCGTCGGCTTCCCGACCTCTGCGCAGCTCGTTCGCGCTCGGCGGGCACCGGCTCGCAATCGCGCACCAGCAGGTGGAGATCCTCGGCGCCGGAGAGCCTCTCCATCGCGGCGGTGAGAGCCGGATACAGGATGCCGGTCAGCGACCGTTCGCTGTCCCGGGGTACCCCCGAGAAGATGAGGTGGCTCTCCGCGCGGGTCGCCGCCACGTAGAGCAGGCGCTTCATCTCGGCCAGTTCCTGCGCGGCGGCCTCGTCCGACTCGCAGGCGTAGAGGTAGTTCGCCGGCTTCTCCCGGATCTCGCCCGGCGGGAGTATGCCGGTGTTGAACGCCGGACCGCGCCCGGACGACCAGTAGAAGGGGCTCGCGGTGACCGTGTCGCTGCGGCCGCGGTTTCCGGCATTCGCGACGATCACCACCGGGAACTCGAGTCCCTTTGCCCGGTGGATCGTCATGATCTGGACGCCTCTCGTCTCGGCCTGAATCCTCTCAATCTCGTTCAGCTTCTCGTTGCGTCCGATGTGCCGGCGAGCTTCATCGAGGAAGGCCGCCAGGCCCCTGTCCTGGAAGCTGTGCGCGAGCTCCCAGAACAGCTCGTAGTACTCCAGGTACGGCGTGTGCTCGCGCCTGCGAAGGAGATGGTAGCGGTAGCCCCACCGGTACCAGATGTGATGGAGGAGCTCCGTGATGGGCCTGGCGTCGGCCATGCCGCACAGCTCGTCGTAGCGCTGCCCCGCGATCGCGAGCCGGCGCAGGTCATCCGGTTCATGGCCCTCGCACGGCTCGAAGAGCGGGGCGTCGCTGAGCAGCTGGCGCACGAGCCCCTCGTCCGAGAGCCCCACGAGCGGCGAGCGCAGGTACCCGGCGTACGCGACCCGGTCCGCAGGATAGAGGACGAGCTGCAGCGCCTGGTAGATGTCGTTGACCGGCGCTTCGAGGAAGAGACTCCGTGCCGCCTGCGAGTCGTACGGCACCCCGAAGAGCCGGAGCATCCGCTCAAACCGGACCTGGTTGCCGCTGCTGCGCATCAGGATCGCGAAATCCGCCCAGGTCGCCGGACGGCCCGGACGCCGACGTCCCTGCTCGTCAAGCCCGGCCCCCACGAGGAGCGAACCGCTCTCAACCGCGTCCCGGATGAAGGTCGCGATGTGGAAGGCCTCCGCGTCAATGTCCTGCAGGCACGTGTCGTCACCGGAGGGGGCCTGCTCCACCTGCCAGACCTCCAGCCGCGGGGTGACGCCGGGAGTCGGCTCGCGCGCGCGAAGCGGCTCGAACCGGGCCTCGTAGGGCTGTGAGGCGCCGCCGAAGACGCGCGGAAAGAGCTCGTTGAAGACGCGTATCAGTCCCGGCTCGCTTCGGTAGTTCGCGCCGAGCCGCAGATCGGCCTCGGGGCCGGAGAGCTCGTCGGCGAGGGTCCGGAAGACGCTAACGTCCGCACCGCGGAAACGGTAGATCGACTGCTTCTCGTCGCCCACGAAGAAGAGCTTGTCCGGTACGAGGTCCGCGGCGCGGGGGATCCCCTGCTCGTGAAGGTCGAGCCGCTCGGAGATCAGGTAGAGCAGCGCCTTCTGTTCATCGTTGTTGTCCTGGAACTCGTCGATCATCACGGCCGAATAGCGACGCTTGTAGTAGGCGCGCAGGTCCGGGTCGAGAGCGAGCGAACGGATCGCGAGCTCGACGACGTCGTGGTAGGAGAGCAGTCCCGTGCGGCGTTTCTCGGCGACAACCCGGTCGCGGAAGTCGTCGAGCAGGCGCATGAGCCGCTCGTGGTCCGACCACCGCGCGCCGGTCTGATGGGCGATGAGATAGCGTTCGAGGAGGAGGCGCAGGGTGCCGACGTGTTCTTTGAGGAGCGGGACGTCGGGGTGCCTGCTCGACCCGCATCGCAGGCTGATCTTCGAAAGCGCGTCCAGATCGTCGGGTTCTGCCCCCAGGGCTTCTTCGAGGTCGATCGACGACACGGTGCGCTGAGCCTCCGCGATGCACTTCGGCCCGTCCGGGTCGAGCTCGAGGATGGCGCCGGCTGCGGCGCGTATCCCATGGGCGAGGCGGATAGTCTCCGTCCGAAGAAACTCCGCCTGCCCGGGCAGATACTCCACGAGCCGGCGGTCATCGGCCACCCCGAACCGCTCGATCGCAAGCCGGGCAAACCCGTCGCGCCACAGCGGCGCGAACCGGTTCAGCCTGATGAGGTCGGCGATGACCGGGTCGCCGGCCCGCTCGGTGAGGAAGGTGAGCGCGAGCGCCTCGCCGGCTTCCCGGAGCGCCTCTTCGTCGACGGCGAAGGTCGGCGGTACCCCGAACCGCGTGCAGCCGTTGCGGGCGACCGAGGCGCAGAAACTGTCGAGCGTGGCGATCGTCGCGTCGTCGAACGCGGCGAGCTGCTCGCGGACAAAGGCGTCGGACGCGCGTTCGAGCAGCGCACGGTAGATCCGCTCGTACATCTCTGCGGCTGCCTTGCGGGTGAAGGTGAGCGCGAGAATCCTGTCCACCGGGATCCGCTCTTCGACGACGAGGCGCAGATACCGGTTGGTGAGTACCGACGTCTTGCCTGATCCGGCCCCGGCACTGACCACCGCGTTGGTCGTGATGGTGATCGCAGCATGCTGATCGGCGTCGTGTCTCATCTACTCCACCACAAACCGCGTGCGGCACACGCCGCGGAAGACGCACCCGGCACAGCGCCGTCCGCCGTCGGAACCGTGCGACGCGGCGCACCGGTAGTCTCCCGCCGCGAGGCGCCTGGTCGTCTCCCGCACGATGTCGTCGACGAGCACGATGATCTCGTCCAGGCGTTCCCTCGTCATCACCGGACGTGCGGTAGTCGTGTCGTCAGCGATGACCGGCACAGGCTTGCCCTCTTCGAGGCTGTAGTACACGGCGCCCGTGACGCGCTCGTTCCGGTGCTCGAGCAGGCTGATGTAGAAGGGAATCTGGATAGAGCCGAGCAGATCGCGCTCGGCCGCGCGCTCGGGTTCCGGGAGGCCGCCGACTCCGGTCGCCTCGCGGCTGCCTGCCGCCAGCGCCTTGCCCGTGGGCACGCTGCGCTTCTTGTAGTCGACGAGCGTGAGCCCGCCGTCCTGCCCCCGCGTCACCCGGTCAATACGCCCCGCGAGGTAGACGCCCGTCTCAAGGTCGACCCGTCGGCCCCACTCCTCCACCAGCTCGACCGTGTGCCCCGCGATCAGACGCGCGTCGTGCTCGAGCAGGCGGGCGAACACCCGTTCGGTGAGCGGTTCGATCGCCTCATACACATAGACCGGCACCATGCCGGGACCGCGGGCCCCGTGACGGCGCACGATCTCCCCAAGCCTGCGCGCGTACTCATCAAGGAGCGAAGGGCTGAATCGATCGCCGCGGTCGTGCAGCTCGCGGAACAGCTCCTCGAGCGCCTCGTGGTAGAGCGTGCCTATGTCGCGGGGATTGTCCGGGTCTACTTCGAGCTCGGGATCACGCAGTCTCAGTACCCTGGCGAGCAGGTATGAGAAGGGGCAGGCCCGGAAGCCCTCGATGTCCGCCGCCGACAGTGAGATCAGCTCCTGGCCGCCGCGGTGCCGTTGGGCGTTCAGGGCTCCGTCAACGAGCTGCGGGGTGCCGAGCGGCTGCCTCGTCAGGTCAGAGGCTCCCGGCCTTCGCGCCGTGGCCGCGTATGCCTGTGCGCCTTCGGCCTGGAGCCGGTAGACCCGGGCCGGGAACGCTTCGAAGCGCTCCTCGCTGCGCCACGCGAGACGCGCGCTCGCCCCGGCAGGGGCGTTGGTGATACACCCGCCGGCGACGAAGTCTCCCGGCGGGAGCGCCGGTCCGTCAAAGCCGGTGCGGCCGCACGACACGGTGACAGACCGGCCGGAGACGGCGTAGGCGCGAAGGAACAGATCGGTGAGAGTCCGGTCGGCGACCTGTCCGCCGATCTGCTCGCGCTCGGCCTCGGTCAGGAAGGGATAGCGGCGGATGCGCACGGTGGTCGCGCGGTTACTCGCGTTGACGACGAAGTGGTGATCCGGGTAGAGGAGGGCGCCCACGCGATAGGGCAGCACGGCAACGCCGCGTTCGAGACCCCGTGGAACGTAGAGCTGCGATGCGAGCAGATCCATCCAGAACCGGTAGGGCGAGGGGATCCTCAGCCCGCTCGCCTCCATGTCCGCGAGCGACCGCAGCTCCTCCAGACACCGTTGCAGCAGGCGCTCCTCCCGTGGATCCCAGCGGTCGCGGTCGATGAGCCGCGCAAGCAGCCGAAAGAGCCGGCTGCGCAGGCTCGCGACCGACGAGGCCCCGGTGATCACCGGCAGCTCGCCCATGAGCAGATCGACGAGCGCCCTCTCGGGCTCGCCGCGCACCCGGCGCCACCGGGGATCGGGGCGTCCGCCGCCTCCCAGGCATCCGGCCCGCGCGCCCCCGGCGACCAGATTCGCGTTCGTCGCGTACGACTTCCAGGGAACCGCGCGGTTCAGGAGCATCCGCTTCATTGGCCCCAGGCCGAATCCCGAGCTCACGACCTCGCCCAGAGCGGTGAGGAACCGTCCGGCCGCGCTGCTCGCGAGCGGAATTCCCTGTCTGAACGAGAGCGGCACCTCGGCGATCTGCGCGGCCTCGTGCAGCCGGGAGCGCAGCGTTTCCAGGTCGCCCACCGTGAGCGCAATGGATTCGGGGGCTACCCCGGAGTCGAGCAGGCCGGCGATCGCACCCAATGTCGTTTCCAGCTCCGTTCGGCTGTCCGGATGGAGCTGCAACTGCGGCAGCTCCGCTTCCGGGATCGCGACGCGCGGCACCTCCGCGAGCGCGGGCGCGAACTCCGGGTAGTCCTCGGCGAGCTCCGGCATGACGAGCAGGTGATCGCCGCCGCGATAGGCGGGAGCTCGCTCGAGCCATGCCGGCTCGTACAGCTCGTGCGCATCCAGGAATGCGGTGTAGCGATGTTCGAGCGCCCGCAGGTCCGTTACCAGCCGACCGAGCTCCGGGTCCTGCGCTCCCGGTCCTTCCAGCGCCCGCCGCCGCGGCAGTACGGACAGGATCTGCGCCAGGTAGTCACGGAAGCCGTCGGCCGAGGCCGCTGCCGACGGCGGCACGACCCGTTGCAGAAACCGGGCCTGGCCGTTCTCCCCGATCAGCTGCCGGGCAAACACCGCCCGCACCACCCGGTTGGCGGGCCGCCTGTCAGTGCGCAGCTCGAAGGCCCGTTCCTTGAACCGGTCCCACGAAGCAATGCGGTGTTCGCGGATAGCGGGCAGCGCTCCGCAGCGGACTATCTCGTACCGCCAGAACTCCGCGGCGAGCTCGGACGGCAGGACGATCGTCGTCCCGCGTGCGGCGGCGTCGAGTATGGAACGGGTGAAAGCTTCGCTAAACGGCGACACGGTATGCTCCGACATTCTATAGTGTGGAGGTCGCGATGAACAGGCGATTTCGTGTCAAGGGGATCTCGGGGATCGAGACGTACATCGAGCTGCTCGCCGAAGCGCCGGGAGGCTACGATGCCCGCATTACCAGCATCGCGGACCACCACGTCCGCGAGTCGTGCGAGTACATCAGCCAGGACCTGCTCGATTCCTGCGTTCGTACCGGCTATCTCTCTCCGGTGGAGGAACCGGCGCTGCGCGAAGCGGTTCTCACCGCGTAAGCGCGGCAGCGCAGTGTCCGCTCACGCCCAGTCCTTGAACGGATTGCGCTCCTTTTTCCGAGCCCGGTACCGCTTCCAGGGAATGCGAGTCCAGCCGGTCGACGCCAGGAAGCGGACGATGTCAGGGCGTCCGGAGTAGAGCGCCCGTCTGTCCGGTCCGCGGGCGGCAAGAATGATCGGCACTCCCTTGAAGATCGGCGCGAAGCGCTCACGCTCCTCGGTCAGGCGTCGGTCTCCCCCCTTGAGAACCGCCGGATCGACCTCCACTACCGCAAAGGTGATCCCCTGCTCCTTGATCAATGCTCCCCGGAAGTCGAATGTTTCGCTCGCCACGCATCCAGCATACCGCAGTTGCCGTTTTTTTGCTTTCGCTTCTCGCCCCTCATCCGGTACTGTATAGGGTGAGGGGTCGTCATGAACATGCTCTGGTACGCCGCCTACGGATCGAACGTCAACCGTGAGCGGTTTCTCGAGTACATCCGCGGCGGGACGTCACGGTTCAACGGCGTCTCGTATCCCGGCTGCAGGAACAAGCAGGATCCGGTTCGCGACTATGCGCTCGGGATCAACCGGGAGCTCTACTTCGCGCGGATGTCCAACGCCTGGGGCGGCGCGGTCGCCTTCGTGCGGCCTGAGGCATCGAAGAGTCAGACCCTTGGACGAGCGTACCTGATAACCGAAGAGCAGTTCATTGACGTGGCATGCCAGGAGAACGGACGCAGGCCTGGAGATCCGGAGATGGAACTCGCCTACGACTACGCCCAGCAGCATCCGGAGAGTCACTTCGGGGCAGACCCGACCCGGCAGACCGGATCAACCCCGCAATGGTACGGGCGGATCCTGCTCCTCGGGACGCGCGAGAGCTGGCCCGTGTTCACGATGACCGCAGAGTGGTCCGGCTATGCCGACGTCAACCCGCCGGCGAGGGCCTACCTGAAGTGCATCGCAGACGGCATCCGGCAGCTCGGCAGGATATCCCACAAGGCGCTTGTGGAGTACTTCATCTCCAAAGTGGGCGTCCGTGACCGGATCAGCCGCCCCGTGCTCGAGCGGTGGCTCGCTTGACATCGCCACGCGTGTTTCCTATCATTGACGCGATCCGGGGGTGTAGCTCAGTTGGCTAGAGTACGTGAATGGCATTCACGGGGTCACGGGTTCGAATCCCGTCACCTCCATCGGTTCATCTTCCAGTACCATGGCTAGTGGATCCGGGACGAACAGCAGCAATCTCTTCTCCGGCGACATGGATCCGGAGATCGCCGACCTGATCGGCGGGGGATCCGGCGGCGCGGACAGCGAAGACATACCGGAGTTCGGGGATCTGTTCGACGGCGGTCCTTCGCAGGACGACGAGCAGACTGCCTCCGCAGACATCGACATGTCGGTCACCGCATTCACGCGGCCCCGCGTGACCGAGGAAGATCCGAAGCCGCTGTTCAACGACAAGGGCTACTACAAAGTCGCGCTCACCGGCGAGGGAGATGCGTCCAAGCGCGTCCACACGATCCTCAGCCAGTTTCTCAACGCCCAGGATCCGCAGGACCGGTCGATGCACCGCGGCAGGCTGATTCCCGCCTACTGGGAGCTGTTCCGCAGCATTGCCGTCAGGATCACCTCCAGTCTGCCGCAACCCAAGGTGCTCCTGCTCCGGTACGGGATGCTCCTGCCCACGATGGTCTCAGCCGAGCAGCGGACGATGCTGAGCAGGATCATCCTGCAGAACACCACCGGCGAACCCATCTACTACGGCGATGAATGGCTGCGCGATGTTGCGCGGGGCCGCATCAACGCGTCCGCGACGGACGAGACCAAACCGAGTCAGCGTCGCGAGCCGGACAAGATAAACGCATTGCTGGAGAAGACGCGCGGGCGCCACGATGCTCAGCTCAACCTTATCCGGAACACCGTGCAGCAGATGGGCGAGCTCGAGGACGACCTCAAGGCGAAGGTCCAGATCATCGGTGATCACGATCGGCGCCCGGAGTTCGAGAATCTGGCGGCGCCTTATAACGACATGCAGCGGTCGGCGATCGGCGAGATCACCAACATCATGCGCCGGCTCGCGACAGTCAACAAGGAACTCGCGCGCCACTACCGCGAGCTCGAGGATCTCGCGGAGCAGCTGCAGGATCTGCGCGACAGGGAAGATGCGGTCGGCGATGTGCAGGTGGACTCGCGAACGATCGCCGAGGAAGCCAATACGGTGCGGCAGATGACGAAGCTGTGCGTCGGTCGTCAGGGCAACCACTTCCCCATGCTCATGAAGCAGTACCTGCGCGGCGCTCTCTTCGACATTGGTACCCGCGAGAACGTTCTCAATATGCTCGCGGACGCCGAGCACCTCGACCCCGGCGTCTTCCTTCGGACCTTCAAGATGCAGACGAACCGGATCGTCCCGAACGTGGTCCTCCTGCCGTGCTTTGGAGAACAGGGCATCTGCTGGGAGCCGTTTGAGCGGTACAACCGCGCGAGCAGCCGGGGCAGGCTTGCGATTCCGATGTACCCCAAGGATCTGCGTGTCGCCGTCGTCGCTGCGCTCGGGGACCTGCGGTGGCAGATCGCGAAGGAGAAGGCCCAGCACTACTGGATGGAAGAGGGGCTGACCGGGTGGTACTACCAGTGGTTCAACGACCGCAAGATGCGCGGCGATGTGAAGGACGCCTTCATCCAGGACTACATCCTCTGGATCACGCGTGAGAGCGAGGGAACACAGAAACTCGATCGTGAGGTTCGCGACATCTTCTGGCGCTACGTTCCATTCCCGCAGGAGGTGAAGGACCGGCTGAAGAACCGGGGCTTCGTCTATACCGAGCTCTACAAGAAGGACCAGAACCGCGCGATGTCCGACGGGTACTGACCCGGTTGTCCGGGCGCCGCCGCCGGG
>SKQU01000436.1 GCA_007118855.1 Spirochaetaceae bacterium | reverse complement strand
TGTCTCGCACCTGCGCAATCATCCGTCCATCATCGCGTGGACACCGTTCAACGAGACGCACGACTACCGCAACCCCCGGTCTCACTACCTCAACCACACCGACGCGTACCGGCTGTGCAGGGAACTCGACCCGACGCGCCCGGTGAACGATTCGAGCGGCTACATCCATCACATCACGGACATCTACACGGTCCACACGTACCAGCCGGGCGCGAAGGAGCTGCATGAGCAGCTTGCGCCGACGGCTGACGGACCGTTCCGCAACTTCCCCGATTTCAGTGCCCCGTTCGACGGGCAGCCGTACGTCGTGGACGAGTTCGGCGGGATCAAGTGGGTGGGCGAGCTTACCGAAGGCGACAGCAACGCAAACCGCAAGGACGACACGAAGGCGTGGGGGTACGGCGGGACGCCCACCACGAAAGAGGAGTTCTTCGGCAGGCTTGCCGGGCTCGTGGATACCCTACTCGGCTTCGAGCACATCGCCGGCTGGTGCTACACGCAGCTGACCGACGTTGAGCAGGAGCAGAACGGCGTGTACTTCTACGACCGGTCGCCCAAGTTCGACGCCGATTCGTGGCGGGCGCACTTCACGAGGCGCCCGCAGGGGTACGACCTGTAGAGGCCCTGCTCCAACACCCCCCCGCCGCGCCACCTACCACGCGTACGCCTCGGGGGCCTGGTCGGCCGGGCCGGGGAAGATCTCGTTGAGCTTTGCGAGTGTGGCCTCGTCGAGCGTTATGTCGACCGCCCGCACTGCGCTCTCAAGCTGGTCCGCCGTGCGCGGGCCTATAATGGGTGCGGTCACGACCGGGTTGTGGAGCAGCCAGGCGAGCGCGAGGACCGGGGGTTCCAGCCGGAGCTCCTTTGCGAGATCGGCGAAGGAGGCGAGGCGTTTTTCGGTCTGCTCGTCGTAGGTGCTGCCTGAGCGCCGGCCGGCACCGTCGTCGTGGGAGCGGCCGGCGAGGGCGCCGCCTCCAAGCGGGCTCCAGGGGAGGATGCCGACGCCGTACTCGCGGCACGCCGGAACGAGCTCGAGCTCGATGTCGCGGGTCATGAGGCTGTACTTGCTCTGCTCGGTCACCAGTCCCAGCATATGGCGGGCCGCCGCGCGCTCGTTCGCCTGCACGATGTTCCAGCCTGCAAAGTTGCTCGATCCGGCGTAGAGGACCTTTCCGGCGTTGACGAGCTGCGCGTACCCCTGCCAGATCTCCTCCCAGGGTGTGCCGGGCTTCAGATGCGGCGGGTAGTCGAGGTTTTCGAGGTCGCCGTCAAGGTAGGCCTTCTCGCTCTTGAAGTGCGGCAGCCCGCGGTCTATGTGGTGCATCTGGTAGAGGTCGATCCGGTCTGTCTGCAGGCGGGTCAGGCTCGCGTGGACGGCGGCCTGCATGTGGTAGACGCTGAGTCCCTCGTCGTTCGCGCCCGGCCCCATCGGTCCAAAGAACTTCGTCGCGAGCACGACCTCGTTGCGCTTCCCGCTGCGCGCGAACCAGCGGCCGATGATGCTTTCGGTGAGGCCCGGCTCGAGCTCGAAGCCGTAGCGATTCGCCGTGTCGAAGAAGTTGATCCCCAATTCCACCGCCCGGTCCATGATCCGGTGCGATTCCGCTTCGCTCGTGCGCGGGCCGAAGTTCATCGTCCCAAGGCAGATACGGCTCACCTTCGTTCCGGTTCGTCCGAGTTTCGTGTACTTCATACCTCATTGTACCCGGGATCGGTCTCCGGGCAAAGGCGACGGAGCTGCGGTTGCACGTCGGTCTGTCCCCGGGTATGCTCGCCCCGTGGGCGATGCAAAGACCTTCATCATAGGCAGCTCGAACATCGACTTCGTAATGAAGACCGAACGGCTTCCGCGCAGGGGCGAGAGCACGATCGCTTCGGCGTTCATGCAGGTCTTCGGCGGTAAGGGCGCGAACCAGGCGGTTGCCGCCGCGCGCGCCGGAGCGGCCGCGTACTTCGTCACCTGCGTGGGCGATGACCCGTACGCGGCGAAGATGGTCGAAGGGTACCGCGAGAGCGGCTTGAGGACCGACTTCGTGTTCGCCGAGAAAGACATCTGGAGCGGGACAGCGCTCATCATGGTCGACGCGAACGGCGACAATTACCTGACCGTCGCGCCCGGAGCGAACGGCCGGCTCACGCCTGAGCGGATTCGCTCACTCAAGGCGGAGCTCGCCGGGGCGGCGTGGATCCTGATCCAGTTCGAGATCCCGCCGCAGACGATAGGGGAGATCATCACGGTTGCCGCCGAGCTTGGCGTTCCGGTCGCGTGGAACTTCGCGCCGGCCCGCGAGTACGATCCGGCGTGGCTCGCCGGCACCTCGCTCCTGATCGCAAACGAGTCCGAGGCGGAGTATCTCGCCGGCGGTTCGGTGACGACTCCGGGCGAGGCGAAAGAGGCGGCCCGCGAAATCCAGCGCAAGGGTGCGTCGGGCGTTATTCTGACTTTGGGCCGGGCCGGCTCATGGGTGCAGAACGGCGACGAGGGTGTCCATGTGCCCGCGTACGAGGTGGAGGCGGTGGACTCCACGGCCGCGGGCGACGTCTACTGCGGCTGCCTCGTCACCGCGCTCGCGGAAGGCAGGCCAATGGCGGACGCCGTGGGGTTTGCGACCGCAGGCGCCGCGCTCTCCGTGCAGGTCTTCGGCGCTCAGCCCTCGGCGCCGTGGCGCCGCGAGATAGACGCGTTCCTCGCGCGACCGCCGGCGAGCAGGGACACCTGACGCGACGGAGACCAGCTTCTTCCCCGTCGGAACCGCGCGCAGCGGGTGGCACTCGGCCCGGATTCCAGAGAAAACTGCATCGCACGCCTCTTTGGAGTCTTGCCCGGCGGTTCCCGGTGATCTAAGCTCGAGCTACGATTTCACCGGCTACGAGGGGGCGTCTATGAGGGGGGTTCTATGGGTCGAGTATCAAGGGTAACCCGGGCTGTCGCGGGGATTCTGGTTGTCGCGTTCCTGGCGGCTTCCTGCGTGACGTATGTGCCAATGGTCGAAGGAGAGTCGGTTCGGACAGAACGCCGCATCGCCGAGCGAGCCTACTTCCAGACCGACGATCGAGTGGAGCCGAACTCCATCGCGACGGTGCTGGAGCAGGATTACACCACCGCGCGGTACGCCAGACTCTACCAGAACAGAATGCTCGCGTTCGGGGTCTTGTCACTCGCGGGCTCGATCTTCGCGCTGACGGGGATGATCATCAATATGGTCTCTGACGCACCGCTCGCTGGTGTCGGAATCACGCTGACCGGGGTCGGGTTCTACCTCGCTGCGTTCCCGTTCAGCGGACTGGCCCATCGCTCGCTCTCAGAGGGTGTTGAGGTCTACAACGAGGCGCTCCTCAGTCCCTGAGCCGGCACGGGCCGCGAGGCGAAGACTCCACATCTGTGTAGCATTTCCGACTGATCGCCTTCGCATCTTCACTGCGCCCTTCCGGGCGGCATCTGTGCTGATCTGCGCAGACGGATGATAGTGATCCTGGAGGATACTGCGATGAGAACGCGATTGTTCAGGGGATTGGTGACGACACTTCTGGTTGTGCTGGCTCTCGGGATGATCGCCGGGTGTACGACGATGGACCGGCGCGCGACCCCGGTCGCCGAGGCGGGGTTCGCCCCGGAGCGGCTGACGACCTGGACGCGGCCGGTGGAGATCACCTTCGAGTTCGGCGAGGACGTCGTCGGAACGGCTTCCTATACCGTGGTGCTCGGGGTATTCAAGTCCGGAGAGGTGCCCACCAGCGCAGGCGGATTGCTCTCCGCGAGTACGATGTTGCTGGGTGTCATCACCGGCGCGCAGGCCGAGGATCCGCAGATCGCAACCGCCGCGTTCAAGGCTGTGCAGAGCGTAGGTGCGGACGGCCTCTTTGTTACCTCCGTAGAGATCGAGGAGAATTCCTTCCTCTGGTTTTACAAAAGCCGCACGATCACGGTGCGCGGCAAGGCGATGACGCTCGTGGACCTGGGGCAGGTCTCCGAGGATCGCGCGGACAACGCGCGCTATCTGCGGCTGTTGCCGACCGGTGGGATCGCGCTTCCGGAGACTATGACGGGCGATACGTGGTTGCCCGTTCAGCCCCGGTAGTACGACAGGTGAAGAGCGCGGGCCAACGAGTCGGCGCTCTTCACGGAGGTTGAACGGTGAAGCAAGTACGGGTTGCTTCGGTCTCACTCCTTCTCCTCGTGCTCGTCGTTGCGGTATCGCAGCGGCTCCCCGCACAGGGTGATGAGCCCGACTCCCCGTCGGCGCTCTCCATCCGGATCACCCCGGGCGTCGAGTTCCCTGTTCAGGGAGACGTTCGCCCGCTCTACCGGATCGCCTACGGCACCGACCTCATCGCACGGATGCCGCTGCGGTGGGGACTCACTCCGGCCGCGGGGCTCTCGTACACGCTCATGCCGCTGCGCGCAGACGCGACGATCTCCGTTCTCGGCGTCGGTGTGGGTGGCGGGGTCACCGTGGACATGGGGCGGTTGCAGTTCGCCGCGACCGCACTCGGGGGCGGCTACTACAGCTTCTTTAACGCCCAGCAGCGCGACGCCGACGGTGTGCCGTACGAGAATCAGTCGGGCGCGGCAGGTTACGCATCCGCGGGTGCGGATGTCTCCTTCTTCCTGAATCCCCTTCTGAGCGTCGGTCTTGGCGGACTCTACCACAATTACCTCGGCCTCTTTCACAGCGCGCGGGCGCATATCGCGACGACCGTCCACATTGCCGGCCTGCAGCAGCAGGTCCGGCTCCGCGGGCTCGAGCTCGAGCCGGCGTTCCCGTCGCTTCTGCAGCACTACGCGGACCACGCGATCGGCAGCGCGCGGATCACGAACGGGGAACGGTTTCCCATCACCGACGTGCGTGTTGATGTGCTCGTCCGCGACTACATGCGAACCGCGCGGACGACCGCCGTCGCGGCGAGGATGGAGCCGGGAGAGTCGCGCCCGGTTGATCTCTACGTCCTTTTCAGGGATACCATCCTCAACCTCACTGAAGGGGGGCGGGCGCCGGCGGAGGTCACCGTCCGCTACCTGTTGAACGGGCGCGAGCGCCGGGTCACGCTCACCGAGCCTCTGAGGGTTCACCATCGCAACGCGATGATCTGGGACGACGACCGCAAGGCAGCGGCCTTTGTGACCGCCAGAGACACCGAGGTCATCCGGTTCGCGAGCGAGGTCGCGGCGGTCGTGCGGCGCGAAGGACCCGCGGCGATCAACCCGAACCTCCGGATGGCGATGGGGATGTTCAACGCTCTCTCCCAGATGGGGCTGAGCTATGTGATCGACCCCAACACTCCGGCCTATGTTGACGCGTCGGAGAACATCCACATCGTTGATCACCTGCAGTTCCCGCGCGAAACGTTCAGGTACCGCGGCGGCGACTGCGACGACCTGTCCATTCTCTACAGCGCGCTGCTCGAAGCGGTCGGGGTGCATACCGCCTTCCTCACCGTGCCGGGGCACATCTACGTCGCAGTGTCGCTCGGCATCAACGCCCAGGAGGCGCGGCAGCTCCTTCCGGACGAGCGTCTCTTCATCGACTTCGACGGCACCGCCTGGGCGCCCGTGGAGGTCACGCTCGTAGGCGAGTCGTTCCATCGTGCCTGGAACGTGGGGGCGGCGCAGTGGCAGGAGTACGCGGCAACGCCGGACGCGGCGGCGATCTACCCCATGAGCGCGAGCTGGGCGATCTACCCTGCGGCCGGCTGGGCAGGAGAGGGGATCGTCGTGGACCTTCCTGACAGGGATGAGCTTCGAAGCCGGTACCGCGACGAGCTTCACGAGCTCGTCCAGCGTCAGCTCATGCCGCAGATCTCCCAGATGGAGGCGGCGATCGCCCGCAGCCGGGATCCGGTCCGTCTGGAAAACCGACTGGGTGTTCTCTACGCGCAGTACGGGCTCGTCGAAGATGCCGCGCGGGTCTTCCAGGATATTCTCGCGCGCCGCGAGTATCTGCCTGCCGTCATCAACCTCGCCAATATCCGCTACCTGGACGGACTGCTCGAGGAGGCTCTGGAGCTCTACGAACGGGCCGCGCAGATCGACCCGGAAAACCCGACCGCCCTGCTCAACCTCGCCCGCATTCACCAGGACCTGGGGCAGCACGCGAGGGTCCGGGTCCACTACGCGAAACTGCAGGAGGTCGCGCCGGACCTCAGCGCGGAGTTCTCCTACCTCTCGTCGGTCGACGAGTCGACAAGCCGGGCGTCGGACGCGCAGCTCGGCCGCACGCGCATGCTGTGGGAGACCGAAGAATGATCCGTCGCGCGCTCCGTCTGGCGGCCGTCTTGGCCACGGTCGCGCTTGTCACATGCACCAACCCCATGCTCACTACCGTGGAACAGGTCGTGCAGGTCTACAATACCGCGCTGTACCGGCTCAACTTCGCCAACGGCGAAGGGATCGCCCCCACGAGCACGATCCGGATCGTCTTCAGCAAGAGCATGAACCCGGCGACGATGGAGCTCTCCGGAGAGATGGCGGCAGAAAGCGATGGCGGGGTGTGGAGCACGACAAACAATCCCAACGATACGCTGAGTCTGTCGCCCAGGCCCAACTCTACCTGGGCCTTGGGTGACCAGCGAACCCTCTCAGTTATCGTTGATGATCTTGAGACCTATACCGCCGAACCGGCTCATCTGGTATACGGGGTGCTTGACGGCGTCGTCTATGCACACGCCGGGCGCGGCAACGACCTCAACCCGGGAACGGCGGAGCTGCCAAAGAAAACGATCCAGGCGGCCATCAACACCGCTGAGGCTGCCTACGACGAAGCCGAAGTGTGGGTAGCCGAAGGGCTTTACCCCATCTACCGGTCAATTACGATCAGAAAGTCGATCAGACTGCGGGGCGGCTACTCCCACGACAGCTGGACCGATCGCGATGAGCTCACGTGGGCGTTGGAGGACAACGCACAGTACCCAACCGTCATCCAGTACATGGTCCACACTGCCGTACAGATCGAAGAGCACGCGACCGGCTTCCTCGTCGAGGGATTCAGTATCGAGAAGCTTGGTTCAGCATCAGGCGATTCCCGGCTATACGTCGGTATTGACGTCGACTCAGCATCAGGGACGGTGCGCTCGTGCAGGGTCGACGGAGGATGGCAGGGCACAGAATTCTGCGCCGCTGTCATGGTCAAAGGCTCGAACCTCCTCATCGATCGATCCTATCTCTACGGCGGAACACTCACACCCAGCTCCTACGGAATAATCGCGAGCCAAGCCGGACTGCACGTTGTGAACTCAGTCGTGCACGCTGGCAGTGGACATCATGTGGGTGGCGACTCATGGACGCGTGGGATTGCGATCACCGGTACGACCGCGACGATAGAGCGATCGCTCGTGTACGGTGGCGGTGGTAGTCTGATGTCGTACGCTCTTCGTTCAACGATGCAGTCAGAGACGACCGTGATCAACACTATCGTCAAAGGCGGGGCTGTGAACCACGGGCTGTTCGTCTACGGTATCTACAGCCGGGATTCTGTTCTCGTCGCGCGTAACTGTGTCATCAGCGGCGGTTCGTCGTCGTTCAGCAGCAGCATGTCGTTCAAGGCCGTGACCCTCTCCGGAGATACCGAAGCGACCATTGAAAACAACATCGTTTTCGTCGGGCCTGTCAGTGGCTCACCTTTCCGCCGGAGGGGTATTGAGGCAGATCCCGTGATGAGCACCCTCGGCTCGCTGCGAAACAACACGATCTACGACTGCCCCGACGGACTCTTCGTCTGGGTGCAGGATCCTTCCGTAGTATATGACGACATCGAGCTGGTGAACAGTGACCTTGACTTCGCCTCCGGCAATGTCAGTTTGTCGGCGCACTTCGCCGGTCAGTCGGTTGACGACTACCGGCTCACGGGCACCACCCCTGTAGAGGTCCGCGAGGAAGGTATTGACGGTGCCGCGGCAGGCTGGGGGTACAACACCGACCGTGACGGGCTTCCGCGAATCGGTGATGGCGAGCTCGGCTGGTCCATGGGTGCACACGAGTACCAGGAACCCTGATCTCGTGTCGGCGCTGACTCGTGACTACCTCAGTCCGCCTCGTACGCGCCGATCGACCATGCTCCTTCCGTTGGTCTTGACATCCCCCGGATGTCGGTCGCGTGTGGCCACTCACTCGAAAGGTTTCGCCCTCCGGTCTTCACGCCCTCCGGGCTGCCATCGCCGAACGAGTAGTCGGGGTCGAGATTCGGGTTCGTCCCAACGAGGTTTTCGGCCGCGTCCCCACCGGCGCTCCTGATAAACCCCTCGATCTCTGCAGCCGTGATGAACAGTTGCTCGTCAGGGACGTACCTGTACTCCGCCTCTTCCTCCGTGGAGAGACCGCTGAAGAATATCAGGTTGTTGTTGAAGATCGCCGGTGTTGACGCTGATGTGACTTGCTTGACGCCGTAGCGTTTGTCGCCCGACCCGACAAGGATGATGTTATTCTCTATCCGGTGCCGAGTCGAGCCGCCGAGGATGATCCCGTGAAACATACTCTCGGTCGCACTGCCCGAAGCCCGACCGCCGTGGAGTGTGTTGTTCCACACGACAACCTCGCCTCCAGCGATGATGATGGCGCTGCCGATTGCGTCCTCGCCTGAGACGGTACCTGCGTCTATCACGGTGTTGCTGAGCCTGAGGGTCGAATTGGTGACGAATGC